>DFWT01000237.1:10969-30780 GCA_002381045.1 Rhodoferax sp. UBA4127 | reverse complement strand
ACGTCGTGGTTGGTGGTCTTTTCGATCTCTTTGATGGCGGTCGAATCGGCTTCGGAGAAGTTCTTTACCAGCCCCAGCAGGTAGGCGCGCGCACCCGTGGTGAGCGGCTTGAACTCGGCAAAACCGGCGTCCGAGAGCGCAATGAACCAGCTGACCTCCACCTGCACGCGCCGCTGCATGTAGCCGTGCTCGCTCATGATGGGGCGAAGCAGCGCCAGCTTGGCGGCGTAGCGGCCGTCCAGCGGCGAGAGGGCGGAAGTCGGGGTCAGGCTCATCCCCGGATTGTAGGTCGGGGGTGTTGCGCCGCTGCACCACAGGACCGCCGGGCTTCCCCTAGAATGAATCCACCACGAGAACCAGAATAACTGCAGAGAGAGTGACCATGAAACTGATCGGAGCCGTGACAAGTCCTTACGTGCGCAAGGTGCGCATCGTCATGGCGGAGAAAAAGCTGGACTACCAGTTCGTTTCCGAGGACGTGTGGTCGGCCGGCACGCGGATTGGCGAGTCCAATCCGCTGGGCAAGGTGCCCTGTCTGGTGATGGAAGGCGGCGAGGCCGTGTTCGATTCCCGTGTCATCGTGGAGTACCTCGACACCCTGTCGCCCGTCGGCAAGCTGATCCCGCAACCGGGCCGTGAGCGCGCCGAGGTCAAGACCTGGGAAGCCCTGGCCGATGGGCTGCTGGACGCGGCCATTCTGGCCCGCCTGGAAGCCACCTGGGCCGGTCGCTCGGACGGCGAACGTTGCCAGGCCTGGATCGAACGCCAGATGGCCAAGATCCAAGCCAGCCTGAAGTCCATGAGCCAGGGGCTGGGCGACAAGCCCTATTGCAGCGGGATTCACCTGAGCCTGTCCGACATTGCCGTCGGCTGTGCGCTGGGGTATCTCGATTTTCGCTTCCCGCAGATCGACTGGCGCAGCGAATACCCGAACCTGCACAAGCTGCAGGACAAGCTGATGCTGCGTCAGAGTTTCATCGATTCGCGCCCGCCGGCCTGACGCGGGCTGTTTGGTCCGTTGGGTCAGCTGTTGGCATGGCGCTTGAGCCAGCGCATCAGCCGGCCCAGCACCGGCAGCTTTTCATAGAGTTCTTCCGCCGCATCCCAGTAGTCGCGGTGCATGCGGATGCGGCCATCTTCGGCCAGCATCAGGTGTGAGCCTCCTCGCACGGTCTGCAACGTGGTGGTGTCGAAACGCTTGAAGCGAAAGCGAAACTCCCAGATGAGGAAGCATTGTTCACCGTCGACGATGCGACCGGTCACGATGAAGCGGGGTTCGTCAAGTGCCCGGTACATGTGGCTGAAGATGTCCCGGATCGCGTCCACGCCCTTCACCTCGTTGAACGGGTCCTTGAAGGTGGCATCGGGCGTGTAGCAATCGTCCAAACCCGTCAGGCTGTCCGGGGTGAGGGTCTCGAACCAGCGGACGATGCGGTCCGCTGCGGCGCGCGGGTCGGCGAGGGGCATGGGTGGCTACAGTCCGGTGAAGCGGCTGACGGCCGCAAAGTACAGCCGGTAGGGTAGCAGTTGCAGCGCCTTCATCCACAGCGTGAAGCGTTTGGGGAAGTGAATTTCAAATTGGCTCTTGGCCCACCCCGACAAAATGGCTTGTGCAGCCTGGGCTGGTGTGAGCAGGGCAGGCATGGCAAAGTGGTTATTGGCGGTCAGGGGCGTTTGCACAAAGCCCGGGCTGATCAGCGACACCCCTATACCCAGCGGATGCAAGTCCAGGTACAGCGTTTCGGCCAGGTTGATCAGTGCCGCTTTGGTCGGGCCATAGGCCAAGCTGTTGGGCAAGCCTGCATAACCCGCCACGCTGCCCACCAGGCTGATGTGCCCCTGCCGCGCAGCGCGCATGGCCGGCAGTACCGCGTCTAGCACGTTCAGTGCGCCCAGATAGTTGATGTCCATGTGGCGCTTCATGTCCGCCAAGTCCAAGGCATCTGCGCGCATGGCACGGTAGTGGCCGGCGCAATAAACCACGCAGTCCAGCGGCCCAGTGGCCAACAGGGTCTGCGCTGCCTGCTGCACCGCTTGGGCGTCAGTCACATCCAGGGGCAGGGCGCGGCTGCCGGCATGCTGCCCCACAAACTGGGCCAGCAGATCACTTTGGCGAGCAGACACCACCACCCTTGCACCCAAGCCGTGCAGCGCGTGGGCCGTCGCTTGGCCTATGCCGCTGGAGGCACCAACCAGCCAGACGGTCTTGCCATGCCAGTCAGCCAGGGGTGGATTCAGCGGAGATAAAAACATGAGTGCTATTGAATAAAGAGCTATTAGTGCTTATTTAATAAGGGCTATAGGCACAAAACTTATAAACCTGGTGAGCCCGCCCGGCGCGTGAAAGACAGAGTTACTTCGCCCAGGAACACCCCGAACTTGCTCATGCTGGCTTTGTTCAGCATCACCGTGGGCGTCATCAAGTACATCCAGTCGTCAAACTGCACCTCATAGACCTTGCCGTCCACCGGCAGCGCCAAGGTGTAGCGCCAGTTCAGTGCATTGCCGCGGGCCTGCCCAAGGGCTGTGCCCACCACGTCATCGGCCTGACCGGTGTAGCGGCCATCCGGCCACTTTTTGATCCGCCAGACGCGGCGTTGGGTGCTGCCATCCGAATAGGTGAAGGCTTCGTCCAGCACGCCGTCGTCACCGGTCCATGTGCATTGCATGACGACGGTGAACCGTTTCACCACCTTGCCTGAGCGGTCAGTGAAGACACCATAGGCATCCAGGGTGCCGTTGAAGTAGCGGCGCAAATCCAGTTCGGGTTTCTCGCCCTGGTAGGCATCGATTTGGTGGGAGGCGCAACCACTTAGCACCAGTGTGGTGGCGGCAGCGCCGCCCAAAAGAAGTCGTCGTTTCATGGGGTTTCCCGAATGATGAAGAAGTAAAGCATCGCCAGTGCCAGAGTTTTAAGCGCACAAGGCAACAAGCAGTAGGCCCAGGTCAGGGTTTGCAGGGCTTCGGCATCGCGCGCGCCCGGCGTGTAACCCCACCAGCCCAGCAAAGGCAAAGCCAGCCCGGCGGCCAAGGCCAGGTTCAGTTTGGTGGCAAAAGCCCACCAGCCCAAATAAGCGCCTTCATTCTGGCCGCGGTCCCTATTGGCTTCAATGCGGCCATTCAGCAGAGCTGCAGGCAGTGCCAAGTCAGTGCCCATGGCCACGCCGCTTAAGGCACACACCACCACAAAGGCCAGGCTGTCACCCGCCTCCAGTTGGGCTGCAAAAGCAAACACCGAAATTGCCAACACCATACCCAGCGCCCAGGTGGTCGCCAGGCCCAAGCGGTTAACGACTTTCAGCCACAGCGGCAAAGCCAAGGCGGCGCAAACAAAGTAGCTGCCCAAAAACACCGGCTCCATTTCGGNNGCGCCGGCAATGCCGTTGACCATGTACACCGCCATCAGGCTGCGAAACCCCGGGCGCGACCAGGGCAGGCCCATCCCCGCGGAAATGACAGCATGGCCAGGATCAACGCGTGCGGCTGGCGGCACAGCGGCCACTTTCCAGGCCAGCCAAGCCAAGCCACTTGCTATAAATAATAAAGCTACTGTCCCAGGTAAATCGAGGGCTACAGGTGCAATGGATGCCAAGATCACACCGGCCAACCCAAGGCCCTCGCGCCAGGCCACCACGCGGCTGCGCATGGCCTCGTCTCCCCCTAAGCGCGCGCCCCAGGCTTGGTGCAAGATGCTCAAGGCGCTGTAGGCCACGGTGGTGAGCAACAGGCTGGTACTCAGCCAGGTCAGTAGGCGGGCGTCAGCGCTGCCGTGCCAGTCGTCGGGCGGGAAAAACAGTAACCCAAAACCAACGCATAACACCAGCGCCAACAGCGCAGCCACCCGCAATACTGCGGCTGGGGTGCGGTGAAACAGCCGGTCAGCCGTGCGACCCAGCCAGGGGTCAATCACCGTGTCAAACAGCCGTACCGCCAGCAGAAGCGCACCCAGTGTGGCCAGACTCACGCCGAAATTGCGGGCATAGTAGTTAGGCAGCAGCACATACAAGGGCAGCGCGACAAAGGCCAGCGGCAGACCCATCAATCCGTAGCGCCAGCCGTCTTGCCAAGTGAACGCCTGCGCGCTGGCCACGGTCATGGTGCAGCCCCGGCCAGCAAGTCGCGGCGCATGGCGGGCTGGCTGGTGCTCGGATGTAGCCAGATCCCAAAGAACCGTTGACTAAAGCGCTCGTCTGGCACTTGACCCAAGGGCTGGCCATTGAGCCAGAAAGTGGCACCTGTGCCTGGCTGATGCAGGCCGGTGATGCGGTCGCCGGCGCGCACGTCGGGAAACAGTTGGGTCATGGTTTGCAGCCAGGGTGTGGCCTGCGCCTGATCAACCGGCGCAATGTCTTGCATTTCTTTGAGTGAGCGCTCGGCAATGGCCGCGCCTTTGAGTGTGCGCAGGTAGTTCAAGGTCAGGCCAAACGGCTGCTGCAAGTACTGGTTGGCTTGAAAGCCAGGGGCGGCCCAGAGTTGCGCGTCGTACACATCAAAGCCCCAAAAGCGCAGCCGTGCGCTGCCCAACAGGCCAGCCCGTGCCAATGCCCCACGGANNTTGCGCAGCGTGTACTGCACCACGTCGATGTTGTCTTCCAGGAAGGCCGCTTCGCAGTAGGCCAGGTAAAACTCCCAGATGCGCATAAAGCGTTCATCAAAGCCGTTGGCCAGCACCGCGTTGCGCTGGATCAGGAAGGCATCGCGCCAGCGCTTCAGGGTTTCGGCGTAGTCGTGGCCAAAAGCGTACTCGTTGACCACTTCCAACCCGGCCGCTGCCGCTTGGGCGCGGAATTCACGTGGACAGGGCAGGCAACCGCCCGGAAAGATGTACTGCTGGATGAAATCGGTGGAATGCACATAGCGATCAAACAGCGCGTCATCTATCACGATGCTTTGTACACAGGCTTTGCCGCCCGGCTTGAGCAGTTTGGCCAGGCTTGCAAAGTAAGTGGGCCAGTACGCCTGGCCTACCGCCTCGACCATTTCAACGGAGCAAATCGCATCAAACGGCGCGTCATCAATGTCACGGTAGTCTTGCAGACGCAGGTCAGCGCGGTCCGCCGCACCCAAGCGGGTCATGCGGTCACGCGCATAGGCGAGTTGTTCGGTGCTCAGGGTGACGCCAGTGACAGATGCGTCAAATTCAGTGCAGCCCATCTCGGCCAGCGCGCCCCAGCCACAACCTATCTCCAGCACCCGGTCACCGGCTTTGACTCCGGCCTCAGTCAAAGCCCGTCGCACTTTGGTGGCCTGGGCTTGGGCCATGGGTTGGGTCAGGTCGCCATTAAAAATGGCAGCCGAGTAGTTCATGGTGTCATCCAGCCACAGCCGGTAAAAAGTGTTGCCCAGGTCGTAATGGGCATGGATATTTTTTTGACTGTTGCTGCGGGTGTTTCTGTGCAGCAGGTGCTTGATTCGGTAGGCCAGTTGTCCGACCCAGGTGCCGTAAATCACGTCTTCCACTTGCTTGCGGTTCTTGACCAGCACCCGAAGCAGATCGGTCAGGTTGGGCGTGCTCCAGTCGCCGGCAATGAAGCTTTCTGCAAAGCCGATGTCGCCCGATTTCAAGGCGGCATAAAACGGCTGCCAGTTGTGCAGCACCAAGGTGGCGTGCGGCAAGGTGTTGGCGCCAAAACGCTGCATGCGGCCATCGGGGCATTGCACGGTCAGGCTACCAAATTTCAGGCGCTGTAACAATTTGAAGACGGTGCGGGCACGGCGCGGTGCGGTGGTGACCAAATCAAAGTCAGAAACGCTCGGACTGCGGGTAATGCTGTTCATGAAGAGGCGCCTTATCGGGTAATGAACTGGGCTGGGGGGGTGGGCTTGCGAAAGAACGGAGCACGTTTGAAAAACAGTTTGAAGGCTTGCAAGTGGATGCGGGTGATGACGCCCAGCGTCATCAGCGGGTAGCCCCACAGAGCGCGTCGGCTTGACGCAGGCGTGAGCGGCTCCAGTTCGCCACTCACGCTGGTTTGAATCAAGGGGCCATGGGCATCGTCAAAGTCCACCCGCGCCACCGTGCGCCGCATGTCAGGTGTAAGCATGAAGCGAAACCGGTAGCCGCCTTCCACCGGGCAAAAGGGCGACACATGAAACACCTTGGCCGCGCGCTGCTCCACGCCAAACGCAGGTTGATCTAGCAAGTAGCAATGGCGCTCGCCAAAGGTGTTGTTGACTTCCACCAGCACCGCGCGCAGGTTGCCATCGGCGCGGTGGCAATACCAAAAACTCACCGGCTTGAAGGTGAAGCCCAACACCCGCGGATAGCAATGCAACCAGACCTCGCCGGTCGCATCCAGAATGCCTTCGGCTTGCAGCAATTCATCCAGCCAGGCCAACGCACCGCCTTGCTTCGGGCCCCGACCATCGCCATGGTCTTGGTCAAAAAAGCTCAATGCAGCGCGGCGGTTGCGGGCCAGGTGGGTGCCGGGCGAGCCTTGCAGGCTGCGCATCGGTAGCATTAAAAAATAGGTGGGGTAGTCAAAGGTGTGGCGCGTGGGTTTCAGGCGCGCATGGCGCACTTGGCCAAACCCAATCAAGGCTTGGGCACTCATGCCAGCGCCTCCTCGGCTTGCAAGCTCTGAACAAGCAGTTTTGCCACTTCCAACCCCGACTTGAGCCCGTCTTCGTGAAAGCCATAACCCGTCCAGGCCCCGCAAAAATAGGTGTGCTGCTGACCCTGCAGCCAGCGCACCTGGCGCTGCGCTTTGATGGCTGCCACATCAAACACCGGGTGGTCGTACTCGAACGTGCCATGAATCGTTGAGGGGTCAATGCGGTCAATGGGATTGAGCGACACCACCACTGGCTGTTCAAACGGGAGCGGTTGCAGCCGGTTAATCAGGTAGTGCAGGCACACATTGGCCTGCGCAGACTCACCGCTTGCGCTTGGGCGCTGGTAGTTCCAGGCGGCCCAGGCGCGGCGGCTTTTGGGCAGCACCGAGGTGTCGGTATGAAGCACGGCGGTATTGGCTTGGTAACGAATGGCCTCCAAGGTCAGGTGCTCTTGGGGGCTGGGCTGCGCCAGCAGACGCAAGGCTTGGTCAGAGTGGCAAGCCAGCACCACTTTGTCAAAGCGTTCGGTTTGCCCGTTGACCGTCAGCGTCACACCGTCTTCATCGCGAACGATGCGCTGTACTGGTGAATTCAGCCGCTTGTCGCTGACCTTGGCAATGATTTTTTCGACGTACTGGCGAGCGCCGCCTGTGACGGTCCACCACTGTGGGCGGTTGCTCACCTGAATCAGGCCGTGGTTGTGGCAAAACCGGATCATGGTCGCCACCGGGAACTTCAGCATCTGGTCGGTCGGGCAACTCCAGATGCAACCCAGCATGGGCAAGAGGTACCAGTCGCGAAACTCGTCAGAGAAACGCTCCTCGGTCAGAAATTGCGCCAACGGCCGCATCATCTCGGCTTCCAGGCCGCGCTCGGCGATGCGGGTGGCCAGTGCGTTGAAGCGAAACAGGTCGCGCAGCATTCGGATAAAACGCGGGTTCAGCAGGTTGCTGCGTTGGGCAAATACCGTGTTGAGCGACGACCCGCTCCACTCCAGCACCTGGCCGGGCTGAGCGCCTGCGGCCTGAACCGAAAACGACATGTCCGACTTGGACGCCCCTACACCCAAAGTGGCCAGCAACTCGATCAACTGGGGGTAGGTCCGCTCATTGAACACCAAAAAGCCGGTGTCCACCCCGTAAGTGATGGGGCCGGTGGTGCTGGGCAAGGTGATGTCTACCGTGTGGGTATGGCCACCAAAATAGTCACCCGCTTCAAACAGGGTCAACTCGGCCTGGCCATGCAGGGCATGTGCTGCGGCCAAACCAGAGATACCCGAGCCAACGATGGCAATTTTCATAAAAGAACAGTTAAAACGATTGTGTGGATTTTGTGACTGATTGGTAATTTAACACATCAATCGGTTGTTTGCTTGACTTTTTTAGTGGGTCATTGGCGTGTGCCAGCGCCCAGGCGGTACCGAAACCGCAGTTCAGGGGCTCAATACGCCCGGTCGGTGGCGCTGGACTTGGTGAGTAGCAGCAGCCGCTCCAGGCTGTGGTTCACCTTGATGTCCTGGTAGCGCAGGCCAGAGGCAATGCGGAATTCGGGCTGGCTGGTGTCTCGCACCATCGGCACGCCGGTGGCCATGCCCTGGCGGTTGATCAGCACGGCCACTTTGGGTGTGGTGCTGTTTACCCCACGGCGCACCACGACCGCTGTTTCGCCATTCACCAGCTTGACATAAGTGCCAGGTGAGTAAATGCCCACTGCTTTGATCAGGGCGGCACCCGCTTCATCAATTTGCCGGTTTTCGTCAAAGTAGCAGGTCTGCATGGCCGACGCGGGTGAGCCGGCGGCGCGCGAACTGCGTGGCGCCAGCCGTGCGCCAAACATGTCGGCGCGCTGAATCAGCCGGCCCAAGCGCTTGCCATCGGAGCGCGGCGCCAAGGGGCCTGGGGTGTGGTTGCGGTGGTACAGCACAGCTTCAAGCCACAGGGTGTCTTCCACGCCCATCTGTTGCAACTGGTCCACGGAGCGCGCGGCATGCGACTCAATGCGCCTGCCTTGCTCTGGCGTCAAGGGGTCCAACTGCACGGCCAGTCGGTCTTGCAGGTCGGTCATGCCCATGTTCATGGTCAGGGCAGCGTTGCACACCGCCTTGACATGAACGCCTGGCCAGCGCAGCACATCGCGTGCCGCCAGGTAACACATCACGCACACCAGCATGGCGTGGGTGGCGCTGTAATGTTTGAGTTCAGTGCCCGACAGGTGAATCAACGCAAACAAGCTGCCATCGGGATTGCGCTGGGTCAGGCGTTCCAGCTCGGCTTGGAGCCGGTACAGTCTGGGCAAAAACGTCTCGGCGCGGGTGTCACGCAGGATCGCATGGGTCTGGCCTTGCAGGTCAAGCCAATCGGGCTCGTCACTGACTTCAAACCCAGCCGGTCGGGCATCAAACGGCATGGGCTGGGTTTCGGCAATCTGCCCGAGCGACCGGTCTTCGATGACCATGCTGTTGAGCTGATTCATAAAGGCGCGTCGAAAAATGTCGGAATGGTCAGCGTCGACAAAGATTTCCTTGCGCGTGCCCACCATGACTTCCAACTCTTGGCGTGAGCGAAACACATAGCCCTGGACAGCCAGCAAAGTGCCATAGGCATCGCGCAACGGGCATGGCAACGGGCTGCCGATGTGAATGGCGTCGATGGTGACCGGAAGTAGATTCATAGGCGAGAAGGATTATGCACACGTGCCCATGCCGTAGCGCAGGGGTTTCAAGCATAGAACGAGCGGCTGGCCTGATAGCATCCAATACATGGTCAAACCCCTGCCAATTCCGTCGCTAGATGGCGCTGCGACCGCTGCCGATTTCACCGCCAAGCTTTGCCCAAGCGCAGACCTGGCCGAACGCCTGGCCAGTTTGCCGCGCCCGCTGGTGTTCACCAATGGTGTGTTTGATGTGCTGCACCGCGGCCATGTCATGTACTTGGCGCAAGCCCGCGCCTTGGGTGCCAGCCTGGTGGTGGCGCTCAACACCGACGCCTCGGCCAAACGCCTGGGCAAAGGACCTGACCGCCCGTTGAACAATGAGATGGACCGGGCCTGCGTGATCGCGGCGTTGGCCAGCAGCAGTCTGGTGACCTGGTTTGACGAAGACACGCCGCAGGAGCTGATTGCGCTGGTGCGTCCAGATGTGCTGGTCAAAGGCGGCGACTACGACATGGCCAAATTGCCCGAGACTGCGCTGGTACAAAGCTGGGGTGGCCGGGCGCTGGCGTTGCCGTTTGTGGTGGGCTACTCCACCACGGCACTGGTAAGTAAAATCAGATTGCATAACAAATAGCCTTCTAGCCCCTTATATTACCTGGGCTGATAGCTATAAACAGCAGAGCACATTTGAACCTAGCGCCTACCGGGTGCGCATGCTGCTCAATAACTGTAGCAACAACCCTATGCGCCACTCAGGCTCTGACTCAATCAGATGATCAAACGCTTTTTCATGCGCAGGATTGACCTAGTCGTACTTTGCGGCGGCCAAATTCAAGTATTTTTCGGAACTGTGCGACTTGCCTGCTGACAAGTCAAAGCGCTTCTAACCAAAAATTGAAATGGGAATTGCAATGGACCCCTCTACACGACCCAGTGAGCTTGACTTGGTAGAGGCGGTGCCTCACATCGTGGCCATCGGTGCCTCGGCTGGCGGCCTTGAAGCCCTGGAGAAATTGTTTGCGGGTCTGTCCTGCGACACCGGCGCCACCTTTGTGGTCATTCAGCATTTGTCGCCCGACCACAAAAGCATGATGGCCAACCTGCTGTCGCGCCATACCCTGATGCCGGTGGTGATGGTCGAACAAGACATGCCGATTGAGCCCAACAAGGTCTATCTGATTCCGCCTGGTTCCATCATGCACATGGGCGAAGGCAAGCTCACCCTGACACCTAAGAACCCGCGCACGCTGACCCTGCCCATCGACGTGTTTTTCAAATCCATGGCGCAGCACTATGGTGCCCGCTCAGTCGGCGTGGTGCTCTCGGGCACCGGCTCGGATGGCACCCGGGGTGCGGCAGCCATCAATGACGCTGGTGGCTTCCTGATCGCCCAAGAGCCCGAAAACGCCAAGTTTGACGGCATGCCGCGGTCCATCATTTCCACTGGTCTGGTGGATGCGATTTTGCCGGTCGAAAAAATTGGCGAACGGCTGCTGGCCCACATCACCAACCAGCCCATCGTGATGGCGGCGGTGGCCATCGACCAGCCTGCGGGCCGCGCCATGGCCGCCACCCCGGAGGCGGCGCTCAACGGCATCTTGCGTTTGCTACTGCAACTCGGCGGCATTGATTTTCAGGAATACAAGTCTGGCACGGTGATGCGGCGCATTGAGCGGCGCATGACCGTGCGCCAGGTCATCTCGCTGGAGTCTTACCTTGACTTGCTGGGCAGCGACCGCAACGAGGTACTGATCCTGCGCCGTGAAATGCTGATCCCGGTGACCAGCTTTTTCCGCGATACCGACGCATTTGAGATTCTTGGGCGCCAGGTCATCGAGCCCATGGTGGCACGCAAGGAGGCGGGTGACACCATTCGGGTCTGGGCGGCAGCGGTGTCCACCGGCGAAGAGGCCTACTCGCTGGCCATGATGTTTCTTGAGGCCTTTGATTCGCTCAAGCGCTGGCCAAGCCTGAAGATTTTTGCCACCGACGTGGAGCAGCAAAACATTGAAACCGCCGGTGCCGGTACCTACCCCGAGTCGATTGCGGCCGAGGTCTCGCCCCAGCAGCTTGAGCGGTTTTTCGTCAAGCGTGGTAATAACTTTGTGGTCAAGAACGAGTTGCGCCAGTGCATCGTGTTTGCCCGTCACAACATGCTGTCAGACCCGCCCTTTACCCGCATGGATTTGGTGGTCTGCCGCAACGCCTTGATTTACTTCCGGTCTCAGGCGCAGGAGCGTGCGCTTAAGCGCCTGCAGTACGCCTTGTTGCCGCGGGCCTACCTGTTTCAGGGTTCCAGTGAGTCGTTGGGGGACCTGCAAAAAGACTTCACCCCGGTCAGTGCCAAACACAAGATCTGGCAGATGGTCAAGCCCATGAACCAACCGCTGGATATGTCCAAGGGTTCGGGTTATGGTTTTTCGCCGGTCTTGCCTTTGCCGGGCTTAATCACGCGCCCAAATCGGGTCAAAAACACCGCGATCGATCAGGGTTATGCGGCCCTGATTTCCGCCTTTTCACCGCCGGCGGCGATTTTGGTGAACGCCCGCCAGGAACTGGTGCATTCCTATGGCAGTGTGGCCAAGTTTTTGCATCTGCGCTCGGGGCATGCCAGCCTGGAGCTCAACCGCATCCTGCCCGAGCCTCTGGTGCCAGTGGCGGTGGCGCTGTTGTTCAAGACCGGGCGAGNNAGAAAAGGTCAGCGTGAGTTCAGACCGGCTGCGGTTCACCAACCACGATGGCAGCCAAGAGTACCTGCGATTGAGCGCCTGGCCGGTAGATGAATCCGATGGCGAGCGACTCACCCTGCTGGCCTTCGAGCAGTTGAACGCACCGGCCAGTTCCGAAGCCCTGACAGCCATTGACGTGGATTCAGAAACGGTTGAGCGCATGGAACTGTTGGAGCGTGAGCTCACGGCCACCCGCGAGAGTTTGCAAGCCACAGTCGAAGAACTGGAAACCTCCAATGAGGAACTGCAGTCCACCAACGAGGAGTTGATGAGCTCCAACGAGGAGTTGCAAAGCTCCAACGAGGAGTTGCAGTCGGTCAATGAAGAGCTCAACACGGTGAACGCCGAGTACCAGGAAAAGATCGACATCCTGAACCGGCTCAATGCCGACTTGGACAACATGGCAGAAGCTGTGTCAGCAGGCACCGTGTTTGTCGATGAGCGCATGCACCTGACCCGCTTCAGCCCGGATGCCACGCAAATCTTTCGCATGCGCGATACCGACATTGGCCGCCCACTGGACGACCTGGCCCACACCCTGCTTTACCCCGAATTGATTGCCGACCTGAGCCGCACCCTGAAAGACGGCAACCGCGCCGAAAAGGAGATTCGCGGCATCAATGGCCTGCACTACTTTGTGCGCATTCTTCCCTACAGCGTGCCGTCCAGCAACGTCAAGGGTGCAGTGATTACCTTCATGGATGTAACGGCCTTGCACGAGGTGTCACGCTTGCAGGGCATTTTGGATGCCTTGTCCGAGCACATCGCGGTGTTGAACAGCGCGGGGGTGATCACCCAGGTCAATGCCGCCTGGCGCGCCTTTGCCAAAAACAATGGCGACCCATTCCTGGCACGGTCCGGCCCGGGCGTGAATTACCTGGAGGTCTGCAAAGACATCCATGAGCCGCCAGACGACCCGACGGCGGTGACCGCTCAGCGCGGTGTGCGCGAGGTGTTGGAGGGTCGGCGCAACCACTTCACTCTTGAATACCCCTGCCACTCCGACACCGAAGAGCGTTGGTTTGTGATGCATGTGGCCGCCCTAACCGGTGCCCAACCCGGTGCGGTGGTTAGCCATGGCAATATCACGCCATGGCGCGGCCGCAAAGCGGAGGCGGGCCAGTGACGTCGTTTGACGAATCAGCCGCACAAAAAAAGGAGCGACTGGCCGAGCTGAAGCACCGCGCCGAGGCGGTGCTGGCCAAGGCCCTCAGTGATCCGTCGGTCGAGGTGAGCGCCGACGCGTTGAATGCAGCCAAGCTGCTGGAAGACCTGCGCATCTACCAAGTTGAGTTGGAGCTTCAAAACGAGGAGTTGCGCGCCACCCAACTCGCCGCCGAGACCGCGCGCAAGCGGTACGAATACCTGTTTTCACAAATGCCCATCGCGGCCATGGTGCTGGATACCCATGGCATGCTGGACGACAGCAACGCACTGGCCAACCAATTGCTGGGTCCGCGCCGCGCCTTTGTGGCCTTTGACCGGCGGCTGGAGGCTAAATTTGGTCTCAAAGACCGGTCCCGGCTGCATGCAGCGCTGCGCGATGTGGTGCCCGGCGAGGTTCAGGTTTTGCAGCACATCGCGCTGAATGTAGACGACAGCAGAACAGCTGAATTTGATGTGCATTTGATTGGCCTGTCGATCGACTACAAACTGGACCGGCGTATTTTGTTGTTGCTGGTTGACCGAGGTGCAGAGGCAGCCCGACGCGAAGATCAGCTGTTTTTTTCGCAGTTGCTTAACTCCAGCGACGCTTTTATCCATGTCTTTGACAGGCAAGGCAAGGCGCTGCTGGTCAACCAGAGCATGCTCGATTTCTTGGGTGTCCGGCTAGATGAGGTCCGGGGTCATTCGCGCGAGACTTTGTGGCCGCTGCGCGACGCGATTTACCACACCGAGGCAGATAAAAAAGTTTTTGAGACAGGCCAGACCCTGAGCTTCGAAGAACAGGTGCACCGGGTATCGGACGGCGGTGTGCTGGACTTGATGACCCGCAAATTTCCGCTGCGAGACACCGCCGGCAAGGTCTATGGTGTGGCGGGTATCTCAACCGACATCACCGCCTTGAAAGACCAGCACCGGCTTGCGTTGTTGAGCGAGACGGTGTTCAGAGCCTCGTCGGATGCGATCGTGATCACCGATGCTGGCAAGCGTATTCTGCGGGTCAATCCGGCGTTCAGCCTGCAGACCGGTTTCTCGGCGGACACGGTGCTGGGCAAGAAGGCCACTATTCTCAGGTCTGGCATGCAGGACAAGGCCTCATACAAAAAAATGTGGGAAAGCATTGATGCCGTTGGCAAATGGGCCGGTGAAATCAACAACCGCCGCGCGGATGGCACCCAATACACCGTCTGGAGCAACATCAATGCAGTGGTGGACGACGATGGCACCTTGCTGCATTACATTGCGGTGCTCACCGATGTCACCCGCCTGCTTGAAACCCAGTTGGCCTTGGCCCGCCAAGCCTCCTACGACAGCCTGACCGGTTTGCCCAATAGGACCCTGCTGAACGACCGGATTGCCCAATTGACGGCCTTGTCGCTGCGGCACAGCAACAGCTTTGGTCTGCTGTTTGTGGACCTGGACCGGTTCAAGGAAGTCAATGACTCGCTGGGTCATCAAGCAGGGGACAAACTATTGCGCGAGGTGGCCACGCGGTTGCAGTCGGCGGTTCGGCTGGAAGACACGGTGGCGCGCATCGGTGGCGACGAGTTCGTGGTGCTGTTGCCCAACATTGAAGGCGTTGGCGCTCGGGCGGTGGCAGACAAGCTGCTTGCCTGCCTGCGCGAACCGGTGTGGTTGGACGCGGCCATTCACTACACGCCGATGGCCAGTGTGGGGGTGGCGATTTACCCCCAAGACGGGGACACCCCCGACTTGCTGCTGCGCAGTGCAGACATGGCCATGTACAGCGCCAAGACGGACGGCCGCAACCGGGTGGCTGAGTATGTGGGCACCATGGGCCATGCCAGCGAAAAAGCCTTTGCAATCCAAACCGACTTGGCTGAAGCCATTGCGCAGCAACAGCTCAAGGTTTTTTTCCAGCCCATGTGCCGGCTCGGTGACGGCGTGCTAATGGGCGCTGAGGCATTGGTGCGCTGGGAGCGCCCCGGCGTCGGCTTGGTTCTGCCAGGTGAGTTTTTGGAAGTGGCAGAAAAATTTGGCCTGCTCTTGCAACTTGACCGGTGGGTTTTGAATGAAGCCGTGAGACAACTCGGCCAATGGCGTACGGCGGGCCTGTGGCAGGCGCCCTGGCGGCTGGCGGTGAACCGGCATGCGGTGGATTTGCAGCAGGTAGACATGATCGATGAACTCAAGCGTATGTTGCAAACCCATGGGGTCTCTGCCGAGTCTCTGGAGTTTGAAGTAACCGAAGACGCGCTGCTGAAGCACACGCAAGAGCAAATTGCGCGGCTTGCCCAACTGCGTGTCTTGGGTGCTTCGGTGTCAATTGATGACTTTGGCACCGGATACTCCAGCTTGGCCTACCTGCGCCGCCTGCCAGTGAGTGTGATCAAAATTGACAAGAGCTTTATCAGCGACATGCTGACCGATGAAAACGACGCAGTGCTGGTACGTGCCATCGTCGACCTGGCGCACAACCTGGGGCACACGCTGGTGGCCGAAGGCATAGAGACGCCGGATCAGTTTGCTCACCTGGCCCGCTTGGGCGTGGAGTTGGGCCAAGGCTACTTCTTCGACTGCGCCTTGAGCGCCGAAGCGTTCGAGCAGAACTGGCTTCGTGCGGCTGCCCTCTGATTCCACCCAAAGCTTGAGTGAGACCCTTTGATTTTGTTTGCCAAAAAAATATGGATTTCGTGAAAATGTGTCTCAGTGGTGGGCCCGCATTGCAGGCGTGCAAAGCATTCGTTGTTGGAGTATTGGAGCCAAGCCATGTCAGCCGATTTGGTTAAAGAATGGTGTGCTGATGCCGGTGTAAACGGTGCGGCATGTCGTGTGTGGGTGGGCAGTTGTGATGGTGTTTGTGCCGCATGGGGACAACCAGTATGAGCCCTTCATCAGATCTGTTGCTAGATAAAACAGAGCGGATAGACCAGTTAAAACGCCGGGCAGAGGCCGTTTTGGCACAAGCGGGGCACAACCCAGAGCTGCCACTAGACGCTGTGAGTGGCCTGCAAGCGGTCAAGTTGTTGGAAGAGTTGCGCATCTACCAGGTCGAACTGGAACTGCAAAACGAGGAATTGACTGCAGCCCAACTGGATGCAGAAATCGCCCGCAAACGCTACGAGTACCTGTTCACGCAACTGCCCCTTGCCGCCTTGGTGGTGGATGCCAATGGTGCCATTGACAACTGCAATTTCGGGGCGCAGGCGTTGTTGGGGCCAGCCAAGCAGTTTGATCGTACCGACAACCGCCTGTTGTCCAAACTCAGCCGCGATGACCGAACGCGTGTGCATGTGGTGCTGCGTGATGTCACACCCGGCCATGCCGAAGTTTTGCAAGGCATTGAATTGACAGTGGGCGAAGCCAAAACGGCCAGCTTCGATGCGCACCTGATTGGCCTGAGCATCGATTACAAGTTGGATCGGCGCATATTGGTCTTGTTGGTGGACCGCAGCGCCGAGGCGGCGCGCCGCGAAGACCAGCAGTTTTATTCGCAGCTGCTCAACTCCAGTGATGCCTTCATATAAGCCTACGACCTGCAGGGCAAGACGCTGAGCGCCAACCAAAGCCTGTTGAACTTTTTGGGACTTCGGTTTGACCAGGTCAAAGGGCACTCGCGCGAAGACTATTTGCCATTGCGCGATGCCATCGCCCACACCGATGCGGACAGGACGGTGGCCCAGACCGGGCAGACTTTGACCCTGGAAGAGCAAGTGCATGTGGGGAACAGCGGTGGGCATCTTGATTTTCTGACGCGCAAGTTCCCGCTGCGAGATACCCATGGCAAGGTGTATGGTGTGGCCGGTATTTCAACCGACATCACGACCCTCAAAGACCAGCATCGCCATGCGCTGTTGAGCGAGACCGTGTTCCAGACCTCGCTGGATGCAATTGTGGTGACCGACCCTGAAGGCCACATCTTGCGGGTCAACCCGGCGTTTTGCCGCCAAACTGGTTTTTCGGCGGAGAACGTGGTGGGTAAGAATGCCAGCATTCTCAAATCAGGCCGGCAAGACAAAGCGTTTTACCAGGCCATGTGGGAGGCACTCAATCGCACTGGCACATGGTCAGGCGAAATCAACAACCGCCGTGCCGATGGGGCCTACTACACCGTATGGAGCAACATCAACGCAGTGCGCGATGACGACGGCACGGTGCTGCACTACATTGCGGTGCAGACCGATGTGACCCAGTTGCACGAAACGCAAATTGCCTTGGCACGGCAGGCTTCTTATGACAGCCTCACGGGATTGCCCAACCGCTCCCTTTTCAATGACCGCATAGCGCAAGTGATCGCCTTGTCGCAGCGACACGAAGACAGCTTTTGTCTGTTGTTTATCGACCTGGACCGGTTCAAGGACGTCAACGACTCGCTGGGGCACCAAGTGGGTGATACCCTGTTGCGCGAGGTAGCCAAGCGTTTGCAGGCCGGTGTTCGACTGGAGGACACGGTGGCGCGTATGGGCGGCGATGAATTTGTGGTGTTGCTGCCAGGCATTAATGTGGGGGGCGCACGCTCGGTGGCGGCCAAACTGCTGGCGAGCGTTCATCAGCCGGTGTTGCTGGATCAGGGCACGAACTATCTGCCCATGGCCAGCGTGGGCCTGGCCATGTACCCGCAGGACGGCGACACGGCCGACTTGTTGCTGCGCAGTGCGGACATGGCCATGTACCAGGCCAAGATCGATGGCCGCAACCAGATTGCCGAATATGTGGTGGCCATGAGCGATGCCAGTGACCAGGCCTTTGCCATCCAGACTGATTTGGCGGAAGCCATTGAGCAAAACCAGTTGAGGGTTCATTTTCAGCCCCTGTGTCGCCTGTCTGATGGTGCCTTGATGGGCGCCGAGGCATTGGTGCGCTGGGAGCGACCCGGCCACGGGTTGGTGATGCCTGATGAATTCATTGGTGTGGCAGAAAAGGCCGGTTTGCTGGTGGCGCTGGATCGGTGGGTGTTGAACCATGCGGTGTGGCAGCTGGGTGAATGGGTGAAGAGCGGCTGGTGGCAACCTGGGTGGCGTTTGTCGGTCAACCAGAATGTGGCTGACCTGCAGCAGCCCGATGTGGTGGATATGCTTATGCAGGTACTGAACGCGCACCAGGTGTCAGCACTGGCTCTGGAGCTGGAAATCACCGAAGACGGGCTGATGGAGCCCAGCCAAACACAACTCGGTAGTTTGCAGCGCCTGATGGATGCCGGCGTGACCCTGGCGATTGACGACTTTGGCACCGGCTACTCCAGCCTGGCTTATCTGCGGCATTTGCCGGTGTCGGTGATCAAGATTGACCAGCATTTTGTCAAAGGCATGTTGCATCAACACAGCGATGCTGTGCTGGTGCAAACCATTGTGGACATGGCCCACAACCTGAACCATTTGGTGGTGGCAGAGGGCATTGAGTCGGTCGAGCAGTTGGACCATCTCAAGTCTATTGGCACAGAGTTGGGGCAAGGTTACCTGTTTGGTCGCCCGGCCAATGCCCAGGAATTTGCGGCGCGCTGGTTCGGCCAAAGCAGCTAGAGCGCCGCGCCAAGGCGGGCGGCAGGGCTACTTGCGATCCAGCCGGAACTGGTCGTGACAAGCCTTGCAGCTTTTCTGAACTTCGTCTACGGCATTCTTGATGCTGGGCATGTCGCCACTGCCAGCCACCGCCACCAGTTGGTCCACGGCGCTCAGGTAGCCAGTTTGCGCCTTTTTGAAGGCATCGGGCTGGGACCAAATCTCGGGCTTGGCCCGTGAGGGCTGGTAGTTGCCTTCGGCCGAAAAATACACCCACGGCTGTTTGCTCAGCTCTTGCAGCGCTTGGGCGTTGGCCACGAACTCGGCTTTGACATAGTCATTGCGGTCACGCGCCACCAAGCCCATGGGTTCCAGGGTCTTGGTGAATTTTTTGAAGATGGCCAGGCGTGTGGTGACCAATTGATCAGGGTGCGGGTCTTTGGCACTTTCGCTGCAGGCCCCAAGCAGCCCCAAGGTCGCACCAATCAACACAAAAGAAGCAAATTTCATAAGCAAGTCAAGCCGCCAGATTTTGAGCGGGAGTGGGTTGAAGTTCGGGGGTGGATTGGAACACGGCTTGCCAGAGCGCCTGAATGGCCTGGCGCTCTGGCATTAGCTTGTCGGCATCCACCTGGGTAGGTTCTTCATTGAGGCGGGCGGTGTGTTGCACCTGGCGCAAGCTGCGGTAGGCCGTAGCAGCCGCATGGCCGATTGCTGCAGGCAGCAGCCCCAACACCTCGGCGCGTTCCAGCAGGGCGATGTTGCCGGTGTTGGCGATCAGCTCGGGGTGTCGGCCAGACTCGGACAACACCAAAAACTGCATCACAAACTCGGCATCAATCATGCCGCCAGCGCTTTGCTTGATGTCAAACATGCCGGGTTTGTCGGCATGGGCCTGTGCCATGCGTTCGCGCATGGCCATGATCTCGTTGCGCAGGCTGTTTGCATCGCGCGTGGCGGTGATCACACTTTGACGAACGGCGTCAAAACGCTGGCGCAAGCTGGCATCCCCCAGCACGCAGCGGGCCCGGGTCATGGCTTGGTGTTCCCAGGTCCAGGCGGTGTTGGAGCCACGCTGCTGCTGGTAGGCTGAGTACGACGCAAAACTGGTGACCAGCAAGCCGGCGTTGCCGTTGGGACGCAGGGCGGTGTCGATCTCGTACAGGTCGCCCTCGCCGGTTTTCACTGTGAGCCAGTTGATGAGTTTGCGCACCAGTGCGCCATACACTTCGCTGGCGCGCTCGTCTTCGTC
>DFWT01000237.1:0-10943 GCA_002381045.1 Rhodoferax sp. UBA4127 | reverse complement strand
GCATCGGCCAGGGCGCTTAAGTCATCTGCCACTTGCTCTACCGTCAGCTTGCCGTCCACGTCGCGCGCCAGGGTGCGGAACACCTCGGCATGGTGCATTCGACGCAGCAGGTTCAGCAACGCTTCGTCGTCGTCTTCACCGGTGCTTTTCAGGGCGTCGCGGCGGTGTTCCAGATCGGCTTCAAATTCTTCGGGGTTAAAGCGTTCAAAGAAGATGTCGGCACCCGCAAGTTCGTCGATCACGCCGGGATGCAGCAGCAAATAACGCGCGGGCCAGCGTGCAGCGCCCAGCAGGCGCAACAAGCGCTCATGGACGTTGGGTCGCTCCAGCAGCAGGGCCAGATAGCTCTCGCGGCGCAGCAGCGGCTCAATCCAGTCCACCAGTCGCACCGCTGCTTCCTCGGTGGCGCGGCCTTCGTGTACCCATTGCACGGTGCGTGCCAACAGGCGCATTAAGCGCGTGCGGGCTTCGTCGCGCAGCGCCAACACACGGGGGTGCGTGCGCCAGGCTTGAAGTCGCTCGCCAAACGCCGAGTCGGGCTGCTGCATCCATTCGTCCAGATTGCCCAGATGGTTGTTCTTTCCGTGGCAGCCTTTGCCTTTGCACTCGGGTTCGGGGCCACCCAGCAGCTTGTCAAATTCTTGCGCCACCCACTCACGGTGGGCATCAAGTTGGGTCAACAGGTGTTGCGACGAATCCAGCCCCATGCTCTGGGCAATCCAGTTCAGGTCGGCATCATTGGTGGGCAACACATGGGTCTGTTGGTCGTCCAGGTACTGAATGCGGTGTTCGAGTTGGCGCAAAAAGGTGTAGGCCCGGGCCAGCGCGTCGGCGCTTGGGGAGCTCATCAAGTTGGCGCGCACCAGGCGCTGCAAGGCGCTCAACGTGGGGCGGGTGCGCAGTTCGGGGAACTGGCCGCCACGCACCACCTGCAGCAGCTGCACGGTGAATTCGATTTCGCGGATGCCACCGCGCGACAACTTGACATCGTTGGCGCGCTCGGGGTGGCCAGCGCTGCGTTTGGCGGCGTGGTCACGGATTTGCCGATGCAAATCGCGCAAGGCATCAAAGACGCTGTAGTCCAGGTAGCGCCGGAACACAAAGGGCACCACCACTTTGCGCAAGGCCTGAGCGGTGCCGTCGGTGACGCTTGCAGCCGGTGCAATCACACGGCTTTTCAGCCAGGCAAAGCGCTCCCATTCGCGGCCTTGGACATGTAGGTATTCCTCTAGCGCATCCAGCGACACCGCAGCGGGGCCAGAGTTGCCGTTGGGCCGCAGGGCCAGGTCGACCCGAAAAACAAAGCCATGTTCAGTGGTGTCGCCTAACAACGCATACACGTTGCGCACCAGTTTGGCAAAGTACTCGTGGTTGGTGATGCGCCCGCGGCCCAGCGTGGTGCCGGTGGTGTCACCGTCTTCGTCATAGATGTAGATCAGGTCAATGTCACTAGAGACATTGAGCTCGCGCGCGCCAAGTTTGCCCATGCCGACGATCCATACCTGAGCCGCCTGGCCCTTGGGCGTCATAGGTATGCCGTGGGTCGCCTGCAAAGAGGCATGGGCGTCGGCTAAGGCTTCGTTAAGGGCAAACTCGGCCAGGTCGGTCATGGCGCGGGTGACCTCGGGCAACCCGGCTTGCTGGTTGGTGTCCAACTGCAGCAGGCGCTCCAGCACCAATTGCCGGGTGATGCGCAAGGTATTGGCCAGGTTGTGGCCCTGTGCCCGCAAGGCATTGGCTACAGTGCGAAGTTGTTCAGAACCGGGCACGCCGTCAGGCAACAGGCTGAGCTCTGCGACGTAACGACGGTGGATCCGCTGGGCGAACCGGGAGTGTGGAGCCAAGAGTGTGCGGGTCATAATTCTGCCGAAACTTTTACTTGTTGGATGAACCCGTTACCCCTGCCTTCCAAACTGCTCAAAACCTGGAGTGCATTGACCCGCTGGTTGCTCGGTTTGGTGGTTTTTGTATGGCTGACTTTGGGCATCATTTGGGGCGGCTTGCACTGGGTGATTGTGCCGCGAATCGCCGAATTTCGCCCGCAACTCGAAGCCCAGGCCACGCGGTCAATAGGTGTACCCGTGCGGGTCGGGGCGGTCTCCGCCCGTTCCGATGGTCTGTTGCCGTCGTTTGAATTATTAAACGTCAGCCTGCTGGACGCGCAAGAAAGAGTGGCTTTGAGTTTGCCACGCGTGGTAGTGCAGGTGTCGCCGCGGTCCTTGTGGCGCCTGGGCTTTGAGCAGGTGTTTGTCGACCAGCCCAAGTTGGATGTCAGGCGGCTGGCCGATGGGCGGATCACAGTGGCTGGGCTGGAGATCATGACGGCGGGTGGCGGCGACAGCGCCGGGCTGGATTGGTTTTTCTCTCAGATCGAGTTTGTCATTCAAGGCGGGACGGTGCGCTGGACCGATGAGGTGCGTGGCAATGAACCGCTGATGTTGCAAAACGTGAATGCGCTGGTGCGCAACCTGGGCCGCCACCATGACCTGCGCTTGGATGCCACCCCGCCCGAGGCCTGGGGCGAGCGCTTTGCCCTGCAAGGGCAGTTCACACAACCCCTTTTAGCGCGTCGCAATGGTCAGTGGCAGGACTGGGAGGGGCAGTTGTACGCCTTGTTTGGGCGCGTGGATTTGTCGCATTTGCGCCAGTACGTGGATCTGGGCGTGGATGTGCGTCAGGGTCAGGGGTCGGTGCGGGCCTGGTTGGATGTGAGCCAAGGACAAATCACCGGGGGCATGGCAGACCTGGCTCTTAATGCGCTGGATGTGACATTGGGCAAAGACCTGCCGGCGCTCAATCTTCAAGAAGTTCAGGGTCGTGTGGGCGGACGCTTGCTGGCTAAAGGCTTTGAGGTCAGCACCCGAGATCTGGTGTTCACCACCTCGGATGGGCTGCATTGGCCCGGTGGTGTTACCCGTTTGCTGGTGATGGAGGGCGAGGGCAAGATCGCACCGCGTGGCGAGTTTCAGGCCGAAAAACTCGATGTCACGGCCTTGTCAGCGGTGCTCCAGCGCCTGCCGCTCGAACCTGCCTGGCGTGATGGGTTAAACCAGTATGCTCCAAAAGGAATAGCAGAACGGCTGGATTTTAAATGGGCTGGGTCGCAAAATGCTTTGCAAAGTTATGTTGCCAAAGGACGCTTGAATCAGATTGAATTGAGCGCTGTGTCTGGCGCGCCCGGCGTACGCGGGTTGGGACTGGACTTCGAGTTTGACCAGCGTTCGGGTCAGGCAGAGGTCTGGTTGGACCAAGGCAGCGTGGACGTCCCCGGCATGTTTGACGAGTCGGTGATTGCCGTGGCACAGCTCAGTGCCCAGACCAGATGGACCGTGGAGGGTGAGCGGATTGCTGTGGACGTGTCTGACCTGCGCTTTTCCAACGCCGACGCGCAGGGTGAAGGGCGTATCAAGTGGGAAACCGCCGACCCCAAAACAGCGGCCAATCACAGCCGATTTCCGGGGGTGTTGGACTTGCAGGTCACCTTGAACCGCGCCGAGGGCAAGCGGGTGTACCGTTACTTGCCAAAAGTCATTGACCAAGCGGCCCGCGACTATGTGCGTGACACGGTGCTGGGGGGGAGTGCCAGCAATGTGCGATTTGCCGTCAAGGGCGAAATTTATGACATGCCACTTGGCAAATCAAAGCAGGACAGTTTCCGCATCAGTGCCGATGTACGCGATGCCACGCTGCTGTTTGTGCCGCGCACTTGGCAAGACCCCAGGGAAATGCCCTGGCCCAGCCTGACAGGCCTGAGCGGAGAACTGGTGATTGACCGCCAGCAGCTGCAGGTCAAAAACGCCAAAGCCAAATCGGCGGAGCTGCCGCGCCTGCTGGTGTCGGCGGTGGATGTGCTGATTGCTGATTTGACAAAAACCGAAGTCAAGGTCAACGGCCAGATCAAGGGGCCATTGGCGGATGCCTTCAAGCTGATGAGCAGCACGGCGCTGGCCCCTTTGATTGATGATGCCCTGGGCTCGGCCACCGGCGCGGGTGAGGCCGACGTCAAACTGGCTTTGAACTTGCCCATTGCCGACATGGACAAATCCAGTGTGCGCGGCAGTGTCACATTGGTGGGCAATGACTTGCAAATCAGCCGCGACAGTCCCAAGCTCAGCCGAGCCCGTGGGGTGCTCAATTTCACCGAGAGCGGGCTGAGCATGACTGGCGTGCAGGCTCGCTTGCTCGGCGGCGACGCGCAGTTGGACGGCGGTTTAGTGTTTGATGTGGGCAGCCCCAGTGCGCGCGGCAAGCCGGAGACGATTCGGGTGCGTGGTGTGGCGACGTCGGATGGCTTGCGCCAAGCCAATGAATTGGGCTTTATTGCGCGTCTGGCGCGTCAGGTCAGCGGCAGTGCCGCCTATACCGCAGCGCTCGGTGTGCGCCAAGGGCAGTTGGAACTGTTGGTGCAAAGCACACTGCAAGGCATGGCCTTGAGCCTGCCTGCGCCAGCCCAGAAAGCAGCCCCCAGCAGCCTGGGCTTGCGCTTGCAGACACAGGTGTTGCCAGTTGCGGGCGGTGTGGCTGCAAGCACCGCAGCCGGACCGCCTGCTGCGCTGACCGACCGCATCAGTCTGAGCTTGGGGCCAAACCTGCAAGTCGCTTACGAGCGCGATGTGTCGGGTGGGCAACCACGCGTGTTGCGCGGTTTGATTTCAGCGGGACTGGATGAAGCGGAGGCCAACGGGTTGCCAGCGCAGGGGGTGCGCGCCAATGTGAAGCTGGCACAACTGAACCTGGATGCCTGGCAGGATGTGCTGGAAACGGCCATGCATCCCGTTCAGACCGGTACAAGTCATGAGTCGACGCAAGCCGCAAGGGCGGATGCGCTGCACCCGGCACGGGGCTACTTGCCCACCAGTTGGGCCGTGCGGGCAGACACATTGACGCTGGCCAGTCGAACGTTTCACCGGGTGGTGGCGGGCGGCGGGCGCGAAGCTGGCTTGTGGCAAACCAACATCCATGCCGACGAATTGAACGGCTACTTGGAGTACCGCCAAAGTACCTCGGCAGCGGTCAACAGCGCCGGGCGGGTTTACGCGCGCTTGGCACGGTTGACGATTGCCCCATCGACAGCCGCCGAAGTGGAGACCTTTTTGGATGCCCAGCCAGTCAGCATCCCGGCGCTGGATGTGGTGGCAGACGAACTCGATCTGGGTGGCAAAGCCCTGGGCCGGCTGGAGGTGGAAGCCATCAACCGTGCGGCGATCAACGTGGGTGATGTTCCGGTGCGCGAATGGCGTTTGAGCAAGTTCAACCTGACGGTCCCGGAGGCCAAGTTCACCGCCAACGGGAATTGGGCACGACTCAATGCCCAAGGAGGCCTAGAACCCGCAGCCGAGCGTGCTCTGCCGGCGCGGCGACGTACTGTGCTGAACTTCAAACTGGACGTGACCGACGGTGGCGCTCTGTTGACGCGGTTTGGCATGAACGGGGTGGTCCGCCAGGCCAGCGGAAAGTTCGAGGGCCAGATTGCCTGGCTGGGCTCACCCTTGAAGGTGGACTACCCGTCGCTGGGTGGGGCGTTCACGGTGAATGTGGCCTCGGGGCAGTTCCTTAAGGCCGATCCCGGCATTGCCAAGCTACTTGGGGTGCTGAGTCTGCAGTCTCTTCCACGCCGTTTGACGCTGGATTTCAGGGACGTGTTCAGCGACGGGTTTGCGTTTGATTTTTTGCGCGGTGATGTCACCGTGACAGAAGGCATTGCCCGCACCAACAACCTGCAGATGAAGGGTGTCAATGCGGCCGTGCTGATGGAAGGCTCGGCCGATGTGGCGCGTGAAACACAGAACCTCAAGGTGGTAGTGATACCGGAAATCAATGCCGGCACCGCATCCCTCATTGCCACGGTGATCAACCCGGCAGTGGGGCTTGGGACGGTGCTGGCCCAGCTGTTTTTGCGTCGTCCGCTGATCGAATCCAATACGCAAGAGTTTCGGGTGGATGGCAGTTGGGCCGACCCGCAGGTGACCCACGTGACTCACAAGTCAACCGATACCCAGGAGACCCCCCAATGAAAATTGCCGTGATTCAGATGGTGTCTGGCAGCGATGTCCAGGTGAATCTGCAACATGCCCGCGGTCTGCTGGAAGCGGCTGCAAATCAGGGTGCGGAACTGGCAGTACTGCCTGAGTACTTTTGTTTGATGGGGCAGACCGACGCCGACAAACTGGCCATTGGTGAACCATTTGGCAGAGGACCCTTGCAGAAGTTTTTGTCAAGCAGCGCGCGCGATCTTGGCTTGTGGGTGGTGGGTGGCACCCTTCCCCTGACCGACGGCAGCCCAAGTGAAGGCGGCACAGGCAAGGTGGCGTCCGATAGGGTGAGTAACAGCAGTTTGGTGTTTTCCCCAGATGGCAACTGTGTGGCGCGCTACAACAAAATTCATTTGTTCCGCTTTGACAACGGCCGCGAACGTTATGACGAATCTCTGGTGTTGACTGCGGGGCAAGACCCAGTGTTTTTTGATTTGCCATCCCAAGACGGTCACACCTGGCGCATTGGATTGAGCGTGTGTTACGACCTGCGTTTTGCTGAGCTGTACCGCGCCTATGCCCATGCAGGTGCGCATTTGCTGCTGGTGCCCAGCGCCTTCACCTACACCACCGGCCATGACCATTGGGAGGTGTTGCTGCGCGCCCGGGCCATTGAAAACCTGGCCTTTGTGGCTGCCGCCGCGCAAGGTGGCTTGCATGACAACCAGCGCCGTACCTGGGGCCATGCCATGACGATTGACCCCTGGGGCAAGCTGCTTGGGCAGCTTGACACCGGCGAAGGCGTTGTGGTGACTGATCTGGACTTTGCCAACCTGATGGCCTGCCGAAACCGTTTGCCGGCATTGCAGCACCGTGTGCTGGGCCTGAATTGATGCGCTGGCTTGGTGTGACGCCATGGCTGGCGGGCCTGAGCTTGCTGGCTGCCTGCAGCAGCGGCCCGGGTTACTACCCCGCGCCGCAGTCCACTGGTGCGTTGGGTACAGTGCGCCCTGCAGCATCCGCTGGTGTGCAATCCGACGGGATGCCGCCGGCAGCACCGGGGGGCAGCCGTTGGGTGCCTGTTCCCTGGAGTGATCTGCCTGGCTTTGAGGGTGATGCGCTGTTTGAAGCCTGGAATGCCTGGTTGAAAAGCTGTGAGCGCCCTGGCGCGGTGTTTGCGCCCCTGTGCCCAGAGGTCCGACGCCTGAGCATTGGCGGCGAAGACGCGCAGCGCCAATGGCTGCTGCAGCGCCTGCAACCTTACCGGGTGGAGCCACTCGGCGCAGGTGTACCGGGCTTGCTGACGGCTTATTACGAACCCGAGTTTGAAGCGCGGCGTCTGCCCAGCGCCGAGTTTGCCGTGCCGCTGTACCAGATGCCTGCGGGTCTGAGCGCCAGTGGTATCTGGTTCACCCGGCAAGAAATCGACAGCCTGCCACAGGCCAAAGAAGCGCTCAAGGGTCGGGAAATCGCCTATCTGGCCGACCCAGTGCAGGCGCTGGTATTGCAGATTCAGGGCTCGGGCCGACTGCGCCTGAAAGAGCCAGATGGCCGACAACGCCTGGTGCGGCTGGCCTTTGCCGGGCACAACGGCCAAGCCTACAAAAGCATTGGTCGCTGGTTGATGGACCAGGGTGAGGTGCGAGATGCCTCCTGGCCCGGCATCAGTGCCTGGATGCTGCAAAATCCCCAGCGGGTTCAGGCGCTGTTATGGCAAAACCCGCGCGTGGTGTTTTTCAAAGAAGAGGCCTTGAACGAGTTCGACAGTGGTTTTGGACCCCGAGGTGCCCAAGGCGTGCCGCTGACACCAGGGCGTTCGATTGCTGTGGACCCACAAAGCATTCCCTACGGCACACCGGTCTGGTTGAGCTCTGAAGGGCCACAAGTGACTTTGAACAAACTGGTGTTGGCACAAGACACCGGCAGCGCCATCCGCGGTGCGGTGCGGGCCGATTATTTTGCTGGCTGGGGCGCGCAGGCGGGTGAACTTGCCGGGCGTATGAAGCAGCCGCTGCGCATGTGGGTGCTGTGGCCAAAGGCGGGTGGTTGAAGTTACCATAGCGCATCTAAGCTGACGACCTGACTGGACTTCGTACCATGAACAAATCCACCATGCGTGACATTGACGAGCGGACCAACCTGGCTGGCAACAGCATGTTTGAGTTGCTGTTGTTTCGCCTGGGTGAGGCACCGGGGCTGGACAAGCGCGAGTTGTTTGGGATTAATGTGTTTAAGGTGCGTGAAATCCTGGTGATGCCAGAGATTACCGCCATGGTGAACTCGCCCCCGGCGGTGATGGGCGTGGCCAATATCCGTGGTCAGATGATCACCGTGATCAACCTGCCGCAAATGGTGGGCACCAACCCAACCAAAGGTCTTGGCATTTTGCTAGTCACTGAATTTGCCCGGACCACGCAGGCGTTTGCCGTGGAAGAGGTCAGTGAAATTGTGCGACTGGAGTGGAAGCAGGTGTTGTCGGCCGAAGGCCGTGGTGGTGGCCTGGTGACCAGCATTGCGCGATTGGATGGCGATGTGGAAAACACCCGTTTGGCGCAAGTGCTCGATGTGGAGCAAATCCTGCGCGACGTGTTTCCAGAGCAGCATCAAGTCGAGATTGAGTCCACCAGCAAGCTGCATATTCCGCCGGGTACGGTAGTGTTGGCGGCCGATGACTCGGCGGTGGCTCGCATGATGATTGAGCAAGGCCTCAAAGCGATGGGCGTGCCGTTCATCATGACCAAGTCTGGCAAGGAAGCCTGGGACCGGTTGCGCGCCTTGGCCTCAGAGGCCGAGGCCAATGGCCAAACCATTCGCGACAAGGTGGCACTGGTGCTGACCGACCTGGAAATGCCTGAAATGGACGGCTTTACGCTCACGCGCAACATCAAACAAGAAGCGCGTTACGCAGGTATTCCGGTGGTGATTCACTCGTCACTGACCGGTTCGACTAACGAAGACCATGTGAAAAAGGTTGGCGCCGACGCCTATGTGGCCAAGTTTGTTGCTGAAGAATTGGCCCAGACCATTCGCTCGGTACTGACCCGCTAGCCCGCGCAAGCGGTAACCCTTGGCGTATGCCTGAGTCGCGCGCCACACCACGGCCCGCTGTATCGGCGGTGGCGCCATCAAAGCCCCTGACCGGCCCGCAAAAAGCCCTGCGAAAGCTGGGCTTGAACCGCCCGATTGATTTGGCGCTGCATCTGCCGCTGCGCTACGAGGACGAAACGCAACTGGTGACTTTGCGCAGTGCCCGTGAAGGTGAGGTCGTTCAGGTCGAGGGTGTGGTGCAACACGCCGAGGTCAAGCTCACCGGCCATCGGCAACTGCTGGTGACGCTGGACGATGGTACCGATACCTGCCTGCTGCGTTTCTTTTCGTTTTACCCGTCGCAGCAACAAGCAATGGCGGTGGGCAAACGCATTCGGGTGCGCGGTGAAATCCGGGGTGGTTTTGCCGGGTTGACCATGATGCACCCGATAGTCAAATCGGCCGGTGGCGACTTGGCAACCGCCTTGACGCCGGTGTACCCCACAGTGGCTGGGCTACCGCAGGCCTATCTGCGTCGGGCGGTGCAAGGTGGTTTGGCAAGGGCCGATTTGCCCGATACCGTGCCACCCGAGTATTTGCAAGAAATCGGCTTGAAGCCCTTGTGGAATATGCGCCAAGCGCTCTTCTTTTTGCATAACCCGACGCCGGATGTATCGATAAACACGCTGCAAGACCACAGCCACCCGGCCTGGCAGCGGCTCAAGGCGGAAGAACTATTGGCACAACAGTTGTCGCAGTTGCAGTCGCGTCGCCAGCGGGCCAGGTTGCAAGCGCCGGTGCTTGCCGATGCAAACCGTTTGGACACCTTGCTCGGGCACGTCGATTCGTACTCAGAGTCAAACCAGCCGACGCGCCGGTCGCCGCCGGTTGCGGCGACCTTGTACCAGCGTCTGTTGACGGCGCTGCCGTTCCAACTCACCACCGCCCAACAGCGGGTGGTTGCAGAAATTGTGCAGGACATTGCCCGCCCCATTCCTATGCACCGCCTGCTGCAAGGCGATGTGGGTGCGGGCAAAACCGTGGTCGCTGCGCTGGCGGCGGCGGTGTGCATGGATGCCAGGTGGCAATGTGCGCTGATGGCGCCCACCGAAATTCTGGCTACCCAGCACTTTGCCAAACTTGTGGGTTGGTTAACGCCGCTGGGCATTACGGTGGCCTGGCTCACCGGCAGCCAAAAAGCCAAGGAGCGACGCGAGATGCTGGCGTTGATTGCCAGTGGCCAGGCGCAACTGGTGGTGGGCACGCACGCGCTGATTCAGGACAAGGTGCAGTTTGCCAAGCTGGCCCTGGCCATCATTGACGAGCAGCACCGGTTTGGTGTGGCGCAACGGCTGGCTTTGCGGGAGAAGATGACCGCTGATCCTGGTGTTGAAGACCCAAGCCAAGGACACCGCGGAGGCGGCTCTGCCGGGCCACCGCGTGTCGCTCCCTCAAGTGGGGAGGCGCCTACAAGCAGTGAGTCCGCAACAGGGATGGAACCTCATTTGCTCATGATGACGGCCACGCCAATTCCGCGCACGCTGGCCATGAGTTACTACGCGGATCTGGATGTGTCCACCCTCGATGAGCTGCCGCCTGGGCGCACGCCCATCGTCACCAAAGTGGTGAACGATGCGCGTCGCGGCGAGGTGCTGGAACGCATCCGCGACCAAATTGCGCAAGGGCGGCAGATTTACTGGGTATGTCCACTGATCGAGGAAAGTGAAGCATTGGACTTGACCAATGCCACCGAGACCCACGCCCAACTGAGCGCCGCCTTGCCCGGCGTGATGGTGGGGCTGCTGCATTCGCGCATGCCGGTGGCTGAAAAGAAGGCGGTGATGGGTTTGTTTGTCGGCGGCCAGATGGGTGTGCTGGTGAGCACCACGGTCATCGAAGTGGGCGTGGATGTGCCCAACGCATCGCTGATGGTGATCGAGCATG
>DFWT01000151.1 GCA_002381045.1 Rhodoferax sp. UBA4127 | reverse complement strand
TCACCAAGGAAATCATGCAAGTGGCACTGGCCCAGGCCAAAGAAGCCCGCATGCACATTCTGGGCAAGATGGTGGAAGCCATGGGTTCGGCCAAGACCGAGGTTTCCAACTTCGCACCGCGTCNNCTGACCGAAGAAACCGGCACCCAGATCAACATCGACGAAGACGGCACCATCACCATTGCCTCGGCCGATCCGGCCAAGGCAGAAGAAGCCAAACGCCGCATTGAGCAGATCACCGCCGAAGTCGAAATTGGCAAAATCTACGAAGGCCCAGTGGTGAAGATTCTGGACTTTGGCGCGCTGATTACGCTGCTGCCTGGCAAAGACGGTTTGCTGCACATCAGCCAGATTGCGCATGAGCGTGTCGAAAAAGTCACTGATTACCTCAAGGAAGGTCAGATCGTCCGCGTGAAGGTCATGGAAACCGACGAAAAGGGTCGTGTCAAGNNTGTCGATGAAGGCGCTGCTGGATCGTCCGGCGCAAGAAAATCGCGCTTGAACGAATTGCGTTGATACATATTTGATAGCTACTGGGCCTTAATTTATAAGGGCTGGTGGCCAAAAGGTATGCAAGCGGTTGAAATCACACACCCTGGCGGCCCTGACGTATTGCGTCTCGGTGAACGGCCTATGCCCGTGCCGGGCACAGGCGAGGTGTTGATTCGCGTCAGTGCCAGTGGCGTCAATCGGCCAGATGTGCTTCAGCGTAAGGGCAACTACCCGCCGCCGCTTGGGGCCTCGGATATTCCGGGCCTGGAAGTGGCAGGCGTTATTGCGCAGGGTGATGCATCTGCCATGGCTGGCGCCGGCTTTGCGGTTGGAGATCGGGTCTGCGCGCTGGTGGTGGGCGGTGGTTACGCCCAGTGGTGCGTGGCACCCATTGCGCAATGCTTGCCGGTGCCGCAGGGCTTGACCGATGTGCAGGCAGCGAGTTTGCCTGAGACATTTTTCACCGTCTGGAGCAATCTGATGGACCGCGGCCAACTCAAGGCCGGTGAGTCGGTGCTGATCCAGGGTGGTACCAGCGGCATTGGGGTGACAGCGATCCAGATTGCCAAAGCGTTTGGCGCGCGAGCGTTTGCTACAGCTGGTACTGACGAAAAATGTGCAGCCTGTGTGGCTTTGGGGGCAGACGCTGCGATCAACTACAAGACCAGCGATTTCCAAACCGAAATTGCGCGCTTGACCGATGGGCAGGGCGTGGATGTGATTCTGGACATGGTGGCTGGCAGCTACGTTGCCAAAGAAGTGCAGAGTTTGCGTGAAGACGGCAGACTGGTCATTATTTCGGTGCAGGGCGGGGTACGCAGTGAGTTGGACGCGGGTTTAGTACTGCGTCGGCGTTTGACGGTGACGGGTTCTACCTTGCGTCCAAGGCCGGTGGCGTTTAAGGCCGGGATCGCCCAAGCTTGCTTAACGCAAGTGTGGCCTTTGTTGGCCTCGGGCAAAATCAAGCCGGTGATTCACAGCGTGTTTACGGCGGCAGAGGCTGACAAGGCGCATGCCTTGATGGAGTCCAATCAGCATGTTGGAAAAATTGTTTTGACTTGGGGAAATGCATGAAGAAAAAACTGATTGCGGGCAACTGGAAGATGAATGGCAACCTTCAGGCCAATGAGGCCTTGATCAAAGGTTTGTTGGCCGGCATGGGGCAGCCCACCTGTGAGGTATCTGTGTGCGTGCCAGCGGTGTATCTGGCACAGTGCCAAGCCCTGCTGGCGGGGAGCGCCATAGAGTTGGGTGCGCAGGACGTGTCAAGCCACGAAGCTGGCGCCTACACCGGTGAAATTGCGCCGGCCATGCTCAAGGAGTTTGGGGTGCGCTACGCCATCGTGGGCCATTCAGAGCGGCGCCAGTACCACGGTGAAACGGATGAATTGGTGGCCACCAAAGCCCAGCGCGCGTTGGGCGCGGGTATTACACCGATCGTTTGCGTCGGTGAAACCTTGGCGGAGCGCGAGGCTGGCAAAACCGAGGAAGTCGTCAAGCGCCAACTGGCGGCGGTGATTCATACCAACGGACATTGCATCAGTGAGGTGGTCGTGGCCTATGAACCGGTCTGGGCCATTGGCACAGGCAAGACGGCGACCCCTGAGCAGGCGCAGCAAGTTCACGCCGTTTTACGTGCGCAGTTGAAGGCGGCGTCGCCAAATGCGGATCGCATCAAGCTTTTGTATGGCGGCAGCATGAACGCGGCTAACGCAGCGAGCCTGCTGGTGCAGCCTGATATCGACGGCGGCCTGATTGGTGGGGCTGCCTTGAAAGGTCAGGACTTTTTAACTATTATCGCTGCAGCCCTTTAATAATCTGCGCGAGTTGCTACTTATTTCGGAGTAAATGATGAATATTTTGTTGACAATTTTGCTGGCGGTCCAAATGATTTCTGCCATCGCGATGGTGGGGTTGATTTTGGTGCAGCACGGCAAAGGGGCGGACATGGGGGCAGCGTTTGGCAGCGGTGGATCGGGCAGTCTGTTCGGTGCCAGCGGCAGCGCCAACTTTCTGTCTCGAACCACTGCGGTGCTGGCGACCATTTTTTTCGTCTCCACTTTGGCGTTGGCCTATTTTGGTACCGCACGGCAAGCCCCAAGCTCTGGCAGTGTGCTTGAAAATGCGGCGGTTCAAACACCGGCGCCCGTGCTTGCAGCGCCTGCGGTTGCTGCGTCAGGTGCGGCTCAGATTCCTGCGAAATAATTCATTTGAAAGCAGCTCCTTTGCAGAGGCATCGGGGCCGTTTTTCGAGGTAAACTTGAACGATGTTGGGCAGTGCAGGACGGGTGGAAACAGCGTCATCCCGGCAGGTCAGTAACGCAGCCGTCGTGGTGAAATTGGTAGACACGCTATCTTGAGGTGGTAGTGGCGAAAGCTGTGCGAGTTCGAGTCTCGCCGACGGCACCAAAAACAGTGGTTTGACGCATTTTTTGTGTCGGACTGTCAGATGAATCAGACTCAGATTTAGACCATGACTATTGAACAATATCTGCCTGTCTTGCTCTTCTTGTTGATTGGCATTTCAGTGGGTGTGATGCCCCAGGTCATTGGTTATATTCTTGGTCCCAACCGCCCTGATGCGGCAAAAAATTCCCCCTACGAATGCGGCTTTGAAGCGTTTGGTGATGCGCGAATGAAGTTCGACGTTCGCTACTATCTGATTGCTATTCTCTTCATCTTGTTTGATCTTGAAACTGCCTTGCTTTTTCCTTGGGCGGCGACGCTGAAGGAACTGGGATTGCTCGGGTTTTTTATTGGTCTGGAGATTGTCACGATTTTGACGATCGGCTTTGTGTACATGTGGATCAAAGGCGCCCTGGATTGGGAGTAAGACGATGATTGAAGGTGTTTTCAAAGAAGGCTTCGTCACCACAAGTTACGACAAAGTGGTGAACTGGGCCAAGACGGGTTCGGTCTGGCCAATGACCTTCGGATTGGCCTGCTGCGCCGTCGAAATGATGCATGCCGCGGCAGCGCGCTATGACATCAGCCGCTTTGGTGCGGAGGTGTTTCGCCCCAGTCCACGGCAATCGGATTTGATCATTGTGGCTGGCACTCTGACCAACAAAATGGCGCCTGCGTTTCGCAAGGTCTATGACCAAATGGCCGAGCCACGTTGGGTGATCAGTATGGGCTCTTGCGCGAACGGAGGTGGCTATTACCACTACAGCTACTCNNATGTGTATGTGCCGGGCTGCCCACCGACCGCCGAGGCATTGATTTACGGAATCTTGCAGTTGCAGACAAAAATTCGTCGCACGCAAACCATTGCACGGACTTAAAGGGTTAACGATGACTTTGCATGCTGTAAATCCACTCACACTTAAGGCGCAAGTTGATGCGGCCTTGGGTGACATGGTCAAAAGTAGTGTGGTGGCGTTGGATGAGCTCACTGTGGTTGTGGATGCAGCCAACTACTTTCAAGCCGCAAAAATCCTTCATGACGATCCGACCTGTTGCTTTGAGCAGTTGATCGATCTGTGCGGGGTGGATTACTCCACTTATAAAAACGAAGCGTTGGTTGGCTTGAGGTATTGCGTCGTTCTTCATCTGTTGTCGGTGAGTCTGAATCAACGGGTGCGCCTGAAGGCGTTTGTTCCCGACGATTTGGCGCCCTCGATGCCCTCGGTCTGTGAGATCTGGAGCGGGGCGAACTGGTTTGAGCGCGAAGCGTTTGATTTGTTTGGTGTGGTGTTTGAAGGTCATAACGACTTGCGCCGTATCCTCACTGACTATGGTTTCATCGGGCATCCATTTCGCAAAGATTTCCCGGTTCTGGGCCACATGGAAATGCGCTACGACGCCGAGCAAAAGCGGGTGGNNCGTGAAGAGAACTACGGGGGCCTTGCTAACTAGCAGAGTGCGACATGGCTGACATCAAGAATTACACCCTCAATTTTGGTCCTCAGCATCCGGCTGCACACGGCGTTTTGCGCTTGGTGTTGGAGCTCGATGGTGAGGTGATCCAGCGTGCCGACC
>DFWT01000031.1 GCA_002381045.1 Rhodoferax sp. UBA4127 | reverse complement strand
CCGAAGTAGCCCACGTCCTGGCCGTACACCACCACATTTGGGTCGCGCGACAACATCACATCCATGGCCGAACGCAGTGCCTGAATCATCGTCATTGGGGTCTGTTTTTGGTTGTCCACGGCTCAGGCTCCCAATTCTTGTTTTTGACGAACTAGGTGCGCTGGCATGTCTTTGTAGACATCCTCAAACATGCTGGCCAAATCCTGCCCATGGGCATCGGCCAGCGTGCCGTAGCGTTCGGCTTCTTTCTGCGCCGCGGCGACCTGGGCTTCCAGTTCTTTTTTGGTGCTGTCGTGTTCCGTCTGCGTCCAGACACCCAACTTGAACAGGTGCTTTTTTAGACGATCAATGGGGTCGCCAAGTGGAAAGCGTGAGGCGTCGTTGGCAGGTCGGTATTTGCTGGGATCATCTGATGTCGAGTGCGGACCTGCCCTGTAAGTCACCCATTCGATCAAGGTGGGCCCGTAGCTGCTTCTGGCGCGCTCCAGCGCCCATTTGGAGGCTGCATAAACTGCCAGGAAGTCGTTGCCATCAACTCGCAGTGATGCAATGCCGCAGCCAGCGCCACGCGCCGCAAAGGTGGTGCCTTCACCGCCAGCGATGGCTTGGAAGGTGGAAATGGCCCATTGGTTGTTGACCACGTTGATGATCACTGGTGCGCGGTACACGTGGGCAAAGGTCAGAGCGGTATGAAAGTCGCTTTCAGCGGTTGCACCGTCGCCAATCCAGGCCGAGGCCACTTTATCGTCACCCTTGATGGCAGAAGCCATAGCCCAGCCCACCCCCTGAATCACCTGTGTGGCCAAGTTGCCGGAAATGGAAAAGAAGCCTTGCTTTTTGCTGGAGTACATCACCGGCAATTGGCGGCCTTTCATTGGGTCATGGCTGTTGCTGTAAAGCTGGCAAATCATGTCCACCATGTTGTTGTCTTCGCGTGCCAGCAGAAGCCCTTGTTGGCGGTAGGTTGGAAAGCACATGTCTCCATCGCCAATGGCCAGGGCGTGGGCGCAGGCAATGGCTTCTTCCCCCAGGCATTGCATGTAGAAAGACATCTTTTTCTGCCGTTGGGCGATCAGCATACGGGCATCAAAAGCGCGGGTCAGCAGCATGGCACGCATACCACGCTTGAGCAAAGCTACATCCATTTGGGGTGCCCAAGGGCCGACCGCGTTGCCGTCGTCATCAAGGACTCGGATCAGTGCAAAGGCCAGATCATTGGTTTGCGCTGCGGCCACGTCGACTGGGGGACGGCGCTTCGCACCTGCTGCAGACAAGGGGAGGTAAGAAAAATCGGTGTCACTGCCTGGCCGCCCGGTGGGCTCAGGAACGTGAAGGTGCAAAGGCTTGCGCTGTGGCATGTATGTGTCTCCAAACGGACTTGTGGTCCGCAAAAGCATAGGGCGAAACTGACCAAATGGGTATGAGGTGTAACACTTGGTCTATGGATCCATCGCAGGCACCCAGGATCACCGGGTGGGGTTGCATGGCCAGCGGAGCATAACGCAGCCCCGATACCTTAGCCGGCACCGTTTTTTTGTGGGCTTCAGGCGCTTGGCAAGCCGCAAATGCACAGTGCAGCTAAGCTTATGTGCTCATTAACTACAGATGGAGACAAAACATGCTGAATCCGGATCAGACCAAAGAATTTGACGCCCTGCTGCCAGGCCAGTCCACGCTGAACGGCGCCAACCGCCGTACCGCCTTGAAAGTGGCGTTGGGGGTGGGGTATGCCGCTACCGCCATGCCCATTATGGCGCAGACTGCCATTCAAACCTCATCGGAAGGGCTGGCCACCGGGGAAGCCATTTATGACGTCAGCGGTTTCTCAGTACCGTTTTTCTACGCCATGCCGGCGGGTAAAAAGAACTTGCCGGTGGTGTTGGTGGTGCAAGAGATATTTGGAGTCCATGAATACATTGCCGACACCTGCCGCCGGTTCGCCAAGGCCGGCTATTTGGCCATTGCGCCCGAACTGTACGCTCGGCAAGGGGACCCCACTAAGTACGGAGAAACGGCAAAACTCATTGCTGAAGTGGTTTCCAAAGTACCCGATGAGCAAGTCATGGGTGACCTCGATGGTGCCGTTAAGTGGGCGGGTGAAAACGGTGGAGATCTAAAGAAAGTCGGCATCACTGGCTTCTGCTGGGGCGGTCGCATCACCTGGCTCTATGCTGCACAGAGCAAGAATATAAAAGCTGGGGTGGCTTGGTACGGGCGTTTAGTGGGCACCGCTTCGGCCCTGACCCCCAAACATCCACTGGACTTGGCGGCCAGCGTCAAGGCACCCGTTTTAGGTTTGTATGGTGGCCAGGATGGCGGTATTCCTTTAACCACAGTCAATCAAATGAAAGACGCGCTGGCGGAAGCAGGCTCCAAGGGAAACGCCGCTGCCAAAGCCTCAAGTTTTGTGGTTTACAAAGACGCACCCCATGCGTTTCACGCAGACTACCGACCAAGCTACCGCAAAGAAGCAGCCGCCGACGCGTTCGCCAAAGCCCTGGCTTGGTTTAAGGGGCATGGCGTGGCGTGAGGCCAACGTGTCGAGTTTTTAGCAACTGTAAATCGGCCGCCTTTCGGGTGCTTTTCACCATTGAAAGTTAGTTTACAAACTGTTACGGCGGTCGCTGTTACATCTTAGGGTTATCCCGGCTATCCTTGCTTCGGACACAGATTGACTTGATCTATGTCTAGGAATTTCCTGTTGGGCGCGCTCGCGCTGTGCAGGAAATCACAGTTTCAACCCTGTAAAGCATCAAGATGGCCGATACGAGTTTTCCTGACACCGCGCTGGTTGCTGAGACCACAGGAGGGGTGCGATCCGCGTCGGGACAGTTCCGTGCATCGTTGTCAGGGGACATGCTGGTTTATTTGGCGATTGCAGCCGTTGTGGCTGCGATGTGGAAAATTAGCCGCATGGGCCTGTTTGAAGCTGGCGACGATGTGGGCTACTGGATTGGCGTGGTAGGCGCAGTAATGATGGTGTTGCTATTCACCTACCCCTTGCGAAAGTATTTCAACTTTGCCAGAAATTGGGGGCGGGTGAAGTGGTGGTTTCTTGCCCACATGATTTTGGGCATTGGTGGGCCAGCGTTGATTCTTCTGCACTCTAATTTCAGAGTTGGTTCGATCAACGCCGCCGTGGCGCTCTACAGCATGCTGGCGGTAGCGGCAAGCGGCGTTATCGGCAGGTTTATCTATGCTCGGGTCAACCGTGGTTTGCGTGGCGAACAATCAAGTTTGAGGGAACTCCGTGACCGTGCGGGTTTGCAGCAAGCTGATGCGAAATCGCGATTGGCCTTTGCGCCCCGTGTGGAAGCCCGTTTGGCAGAGTTTGAATCGTCCGTGAGCAACACCAAGCCCAGCTGGGTTGCACACACACGCCAAGTGTTCTGGCTGCCAATCCAGCAATGGCTCGTTTACCGACAATGTGCTGCCGAACTGAAAACTGTCCTTGAACGTTTCCAAAAAAAGAACAATTGGAGTCTGGCGGACTGGCAGCGCCATGAGCGGCACTCCAAAGAACTGGTAAGCCTCTATCTCAACGCGGTCACGCGAGTAGCCCAGTTCACTGCGTATGAACGTCTTTTTTCGTTGTGGCATATCGTGCATATCCCGTTTGTCTATTCGCTCATCATCAGTTCCTTGGTGCATGTGTATGCGGTGCACGTTTACTGATGGATGTCTAGGCAGATGCGATGCCCACAACTTTTTCGCCACCTCGCTAGAGCGTTTTTGCCGTCGACTATGTTTGTCTTGGCGTCGCTGGCGCCTTTGACAGCATCTTCACAGGGAATTGAGTCGGTTATGTCCCCCGGTCAGGTCATACAGGGGCATGCCAAACTGGAAGGTGAATGCAAAGAGTGCCATGTCAAGTTCGACCGCAAGGCACAGTCAACATTGTGTGCGGCTTGCCACAAAGAAGTCGGCGCTGATGTTAAAAACAAGACGGGTTACCACGGCACCTTGAAGCCCCAAGCGTGCAACGAGTGCCACACGGATCACAAAGGTCGGAACGAGAAAATTGCCAGTTTTGACAAGAAGAAGTTCGACCACAAACAAACCGACTTTTTACTCAAAGGCAAGCACGAGCCGCTGGCTTGCGAAAAATGCCACGAGCCCACCAAGAAGTATCGTGAGGCGTCACAGCAGTGCAACGATTGCCACAAGAAGGACGATACCCACAAAGGGTCACTGGGGCCGAAATGTGGCGATTGCCACATTGAGAAAAACTGGAAAGAAGCGCGTTTTGATCACAGCAAAACCAAGTTTGCGCTTGAAGGCAAGCATGTGGACGTGAAGTGCACGGATTGCCACAAACTCAACAAGTACAAAGACACGCCAAAAGAATGCGTCGCCTGTCATAAGAAGGATGACGACAGCACCAAAGGCCATAAGGGTCAGTATGGCCAGAAGTGTGAATCCTGCCATGGCGTGAAGGCATGGAAGCCGTCTACCTTCCACCACGATACCGACACCAAATACGTCTTGCGTGGTAAGCACATCACCGCAACTTGTGCGTCCTGCCACAAAGGGCCGCTTTACAAAGAAAAGCTGAAACAGGATTGCAATTCATGCCACGCCAAGGATGACAAGCACAAAGAGACATTGGGCAAAGACTGCGAGAGTTGCCACACCGAGCGCAGCTGGAAGGAGCCCGCTCGTCCTAAGTTCGATCATGACAAGAGCAGCTTTCCCTTGCTTGGCAAACATATCGACGTGAAGTGTGACGACTGCCATAAGAGTGCGATGTTTAAGGAGGCGCCCAAAGACTGCTACAGCTGCCATAAAAAGGATGACAAACACAAGGGCACCTTGGGCGAAAAATGCGAAGAGTGTCATGGGGAGCGCGACTGGAAAACCACCACAGGCCGTTTTGAGCATGACAAAACCAAATTCAAGCTACGCAATGCGCACGCCGAAGGTGTATTGAAGTGTGTTTCTTGCCACAAAGATTTGACCAGCTACCGCAAAACCGCAACCGAGTGTTACAGCTGCCACAAGAAGGACGACAAGCACGAAGGCCAGGCTGGCAAAGAGTGTGGGTCATGCCACACCGACAAAAACTGGAAAGTTGAAAAGTTTGACCATGGGTTGACCAAGTTTCCGTTGACTGGCCGCCACATCACAGCCACTTGCAAGAGCTGCCACGAGACAACTCGTTACAAGGATGCGCCGAAGGAATGCTACGCTTGCCACAAGAAGGAAGATAAGCACAAACTCAAACTAGGTGAACGCTGTGAGAACTGCCATAACGCCAGATCCTGGAAGCTGTGGGATTTCAATCACGACAAGCGAACCAAGTACGTGTTGGACGGTGCGCATCGCAAGGTGGCTTGTGAAAGCTGTCACAAAGATGAAGCACCAAAAGGCAAAGATGCAGCCCCGGTGGGTAGCAATTGCAATTCGTGCCACCAACGGGAAGATGTCCATGATGGGCAATTTGGTGTCCGGTGTGAGCAGTGCCATGTGTCCGAAAACTGGAAATTACTTCAAAGCCGTGCCGGTAACGGCTTTCAATTACAGAACCGCCAAGGGGTAACCCCATGACAAGCAGTATTCACAGAATTTTTCGCCTGATCGTTCAGGGTTGTATGGCGTTGGTCTTCACTCTGTTTGCCGCTTCTGCCATGGCCCAAGCCAGCAGCAAGAATTTTGACCACCTGAAAACTGGCTTTGCACTCACCGGTGTGCATACCAATGCCCGTTGCGAAAGCTGTCACGTCAATGGCATATTTAAAGGTACACCCAAAGACTGTGCAAGCTGCCACACCAGTGGCCTTCGCTTGTCTCGCAACAACGTCGTAAAAACCGTTCAGCATTTGCCTACGATGGCAGCTTGTGACGCTTGTCACACCACACAAAATTTCGCCAATGCCAAGTTCAGCCACGATGGAGTGGCAGTAGGCACCTGCACCTCTTGTCACAACGGTGCTATTGCACCTGGCAAGTCGGCGAACCACATTGTCACCACGGTGGCCTGTGACACCTGTCACAAGACTTCGGCTTGGTTGCCTGCGCGTGGTATGGACCACAGCACATTCACTGCAGCCACCAACTGTGCGAGTTGCCACAACGGCAACAATGCAACCGGCAAAAATGCCACCCACGTTGCATCCACATTGAACTGCATCGCTTGCCACAAGAGCGGCTTTACCAATTGGAAACCAGCCAGCTTCCACGCCAACGTGGTGGCGACCACCAATTGCGCCAGTTGCCACAATGGTGTCACGGCTACTGCAAAGTCATCCAATCACTTGCCTACGGCTGACAGTTGTGAAACCTGCCATTCCTCTACCAGCACATGGAATGTGGCCAAAGTCAACCACAGCACGTTTACTGCTGCCACCAATTGCGCCAGTTGCCACAANNCCTGCATGACTTGCCACAAGGCGGGGTTTACAAGTTGGAAGCCGGCGACTTACCATGCGAACGTCTCGGTCTCAAGCAACTGTGCGAGCTGCCACAACGGGGTAACTGCCACTGGTAAATCCACTGGGCACATCAGCACAACTGCGGCCTGCGAGTCTTGCCATAAATCCACTGCCACTTGGGCTGGGACCAAAGTCAACCACTCCACTTACACGGCCACTAGCAATTGCGCGAGCTGTCACAACGGCACAGCAGCCACTGGTAAAAATGCCAACCACGTGACGACCTCGACCAACACCTGCATGAC
>DFWT01000197.1 GCA_002381045.1 Rhodoferax sp. UBA4127 | reverse complement strand
CTACGAACCAAGGGGTCGTGGGTTCGATTCCTGCCAGCCGCACCAAAAAAGACAAGCCTGCAATTTTTAACCGGTTGCAGGCTTTTTCTTTTTTGATTTCGAACCAAAAAAGCACCATGAGCAAAGCATTTACCAAGGAATCAGACGAGTCTGAGGACGATGATCCTCAACTGCTGTCCATGCCTGTGAGTGCAAAAAACTACATCACAAAGGCGGGCTACGAGCGGCTTCGCGACGAATGGCTTTTGTTGATGGATGTAGAGCGGCCCAAGATGGTGGATGTGGTGCATTGGGCGGCAAGCAATGGTGACCGCTCAGAAAATGGTGACTACCTCTATGGGAAAAAGCGCTTGCGCGAGATTGACCGCCGTATTCGCTTCCTGACCAAGCGGCTCGAAATTGCCGAAGTGGTTGACCCATCTGTTCATTGCAATAGTGATCAAATTTTCTTTGGTGCAACGGTGACGTACCTGGAGGCTACTGGGGTTGAACGCACAGTCACCATTTTGGGAATTGATGAAGCTCAGAGCGAGCTCGGTGAAGTGAGTTGGGTGTCTCCCATTGCACGAACCTTGCTCAAAGCCCATGAGGGCGACACCTTGAGTTTGGTGACGCCTACGGGAGTGATTGAAATCGACATCCTGGAGGTCACCTACCCCGCCAAGGCCGCCACCTAGCTGGTTGACGATGGCGCAATACGCTCTGCGCGCAGCACTGAGGCTGTTCGTCGCAGGTTGCGCAAAACGATGTCGAGTTGTTGGGTGTCCCGCACCGAGATCACAAAGCGCAAATCCATGGCACCCTCGCCAGATTCTTCAGCCATGTCCACATGATTGATGTCGGCCTCAGCCGATGCAAGCGCGCCAGCAACCCTGGCCAAGACGCCTTTGCCGTTGTTAACGGTGACCACAATGCCCGTTTCAAAGGTTCGCACCATCTGGTCTGACCATTCCACGCTGATGAATCGCTCACTGTCTTTGTAATGCAATTTCTGGGCAACGTTGCAGGTGCTTGTATGAATGGCCAAACCTTCGCCTCGGCCAAGGTGGCCAACGATTGCATCACCCGGTACTGGCCGGCAGCAGGTGGCAAAACGTACTGATGTGTTCTCACTACCGTCAATCATTACGCTGGCGTGGACCAGAGTATCTTTGGCACTGAAGCGTTCACGTGTCAACAGCAATGCGTCAGGTTTGGCACCTTGTTCGGCCAGCAATTTCGCCAGTTTCTTTGCCACGATGCTGGCAATGCGTTTTCCTAAGCCGATATCGGTGAGCAATTCAATCTGCGAGCGGTTGCCGCTGAAGCGGATCAATTTGTCCCACACCGCCTCACTTGGGCCAGTGATGTCAGGCAGGTTCTCAATTCCCTCAGCTCGCAGCGCCTGAGCGAGCATTTTTTCACCAAGATGCTGGGCGTCTGCCTGCGCCATGGTGCGCAGATTTTGGCGGATCTTGGAGCGCGCCCGCGCGGTTCTGACAAATCCCAGCCAGGCCGGATTCGGGCTGCTGGTGGCGCTGGTGACGATCTCAATGACGTTGCCGTTTTTCACTTCGGTACGCAGCGGCACCATTTCGCCATTGACCTTGGCCGACACCGTGTGATCACCCACGTTGCTGTGAATGGCGTATGCAAAATCGACCATGGTGGCCCCACGGGGCATGGCCATGATCTGGCTCTTAGGCGTGAACACATACACCGCGTCCGGAAACAGATCCACCTTGACGTGGTCCCAAAACTCGGCCGCATCGCGTGTTTCGTCTTGTATGTCGAGCAGCGATTGAAGCCACTTGACGCCCATGCGGTCGCTGTGGGTGCTGGCGTCGTCGGTTTTGTAAAGCCAGTGTGCAGCCACACCGGTTTCAGCCACCAAGTGCATGGCATCCGTACGCAACTGAAACTCGACGTTGATCCCAGATGGCCCGACCAGCGTGGTGTGCAACGACTGGTAGCCGTTAATTTTGCTGATGGCAATGTGGTCCTTGAACTTGCCTGGCACCGGTTTGTAGAGCTGGTGCAACAGCCCCAGTCCGGTGTAGCAGTCGATCAGGTGCGGCACGATGATCCTGAAGCCGTAAATGTCAGTCACCTGGGCGAAGCTCAGGTTCTTCTCTTCCATTTTTTTGTAGATGGAGAACAAGGTTTTTTCTCGACCTGCAATCTTGACGGCCATCCCGTGGTTGACGAACACCTGCTCCAGATCAGTGCGCACTTTCTGGATCAAATCGCGCCGACGCCCTCGCGCTTTGGCGATGGCTTTGGACAGAATGCTATAGCGCCACGGGCACATGAACTTAAACGACAGATCCTGCAACTCGCGGTAGGTCTGGTTCAATCCCAAACGGTGGGCAATCGGCGCATACACGTCCAGCGTCTCTGTTGAAATTCGACGCCATTTGTCCTTGGGAGCATCGCCAAGCGTGCGCATGTTGTGCATGCGGTCAGCCAGTTTGATCAAGATCACCCGCACATCTCTTGCCATGGCCAACAACATTTTGCGAAACGACTCTGCCTGGTTTTCTTCGCGTGTGTTGAAGTGGAGCTTTTCCAGTTTGGTTAGTCCGTCGACCAATTCAGCCACGGGTGAACCAAAGCGCTCAATCAGTTCGGTCTTGCTCACGCCACAGTCTTCCATGGCGTCATGGAGCAGCGCAGCCATCAAGGCTTGCGCATCAAGCTTCCAGTCGGCGCACTGCGCCGCAACAGCAATTGGGTGGGTAATGTAGGGTTCGCCGCTGTTGCGCAGTTGCCCCAGGTGAGCCTCATCGGCGAACCGGTAGGCCATTCGAACCTGTGCCATGTCTGCCGCGCTCAGGTATTCGAGCTTGCTGGTCAACCGCGCGAAGCTCGCCGCCGCCGCATTGGCTTCGGCGGGGCTGGGTGCTTTCGGGGTCAGATTGGTTTTGTGCGGTGGCATGGGCTGGCTTGGGAGTGCGGCGGCACAAGCCAGAATATAGCTTGAGGCGACACTGATTCAAAGCGCCCATAAAAAAAGCACCGCAAGCGGTGCTCTTTTGGCAGGTGTGATCAGTCTTAGAGAGGCACTTTCTTTAGCATTTCAATGCCAATTTTTCCCGCAGCGATTTCCCGCAAAGCAGTCACACCCGGTTTGTTTTTGCTTTCAACCTTGGCTGTGTGCCCTTGGCTGAGCATTCGCGCCCGGTAGGATGCCGCCAATACCAATTGGAAACGGTTGGGGATCTGCGTCAGGCAGTCTTCGACAGTAATACGAGCCATGAATTCTCCGAATCGGTGAGGCGCACGATCAAATGTGCAGTGCGTTGAAGGTGTCTGCTCTGGCACGACGCTGCGCCAAATACTTGAGACGTTGCGCGTGGACGATCGACTTCATGTCAAAAACCGCCCGATCAAACACCTCGTTGATTATAACGAAGTCGAATTGGCTGGCCTGCGCCATCTCGATCGCGGCATTTTGCAGGCGCACCTCGATCACCGTCGCGCTGTCTTCACCCCTGCGCTCCAGCCTTTGGCGCAATTCTTCCCAACTGGGGGGCAGAATAAATATGGTGACGGCGTTGCTGAACACCTGCTTGATCTGTAAGGCACCTTGGTAGTCAATTTCTAACACCACGTCGGCACCGTGGTTCATGCGTTCTTCGATGGCTTTCTTGGAAGTGCCGTAGCGGTGGTTGTGTACATGGGCCCATTCGACAAAGGCGCTGGATTGGACCATGGCATCAAACTCGGCGTCTGATACAAAAAAATACTCGCGGCCATGTTTCTCCTGACCACGTGGCGCGCGCGTGGTGTGCGAAACGGACGGCTGAACATGCGAGTCCACCTCCATCAGCGCCTTCACTAGGCTGGACTTGCCTGCGCCACTTGGCGCTGCCACCACAAACAGGTTGCCGGGGTAATCCATGGGGTCTGCCCTTAGCTACAGTGCTACAACGCTTTATTCTATGTTTTGAACCTGCTCGCGCATCTGCTCAATCAACACCTTCATGTCGACCGAGATGTGGGTCAGTTCAAGGGCTGCCGATTTGGAGCCCATTGTGTTGGCTTCCCGATGCAATTCCTGAATCAAAAAGTCTAGCCGCTTGCCAATTTCACCACCCTTGGTGATCAGACGTTGTAACTCGTCCAGGTGCGAGGCCAAGCGGGTCAGTTCTTCGGCCACATCAATGCGAATGGCAAACGCAGTGGCCTCGGTCAGGGCGCGGTCTTGCGCTGATTCAGGCAAGGTGTGGCCATCGGTCATGCCCATGGCTTCTTTCCATCTATCCATGAAGCGCTGGCGCTGCTGGGCCACCAGTTGCGGTATCAGTGGTTGCGCTTGCGCTGCCAGGGCGCGCAGCTGGGTGATGCGGTCCTGCAACATGGTGGCTAGTCGGGCACCTTCACGTGCCCGGGCCGCCATCAGCGCATCCAAAGCCTGGTCGGTCAGCGCCACCACATCGGGTTGCCAATCCTTGTTTGAAGAGGAGCCGCTGGCGCTCAGTCGCATGATGTCTGCCACGCTCAACACGTCTGCATTGGGCAGCCAGGCTTTGACGTTATCCTGAATGGAATTGAGCCTTTGCAGCAACTTGGGTGACGGTTCCACTAGGCTGGATTGCGAGTCGCTTTCCAGGTTGGCTCGCACTTCGACCTTGCCGCGCTTCAGGCGCGCGGTGAGCCGTTCGCGCAGCGCAGGCTCAAAGCTGCGCAACTCATCAGGCAGGCGCAAGGTCAAGTCCAGAAACCGACTATTAACCGACCTGATTTCTAGCCCAAGGCGGCTCACCGGTTCCGACTTTTGATCGTTTTCCCGAGCCCCAGACGCGCTGCTGCACTGGGCACTGGCGTAGCCGGTCATGCTGTAAACTGACATGAAAAATCCCCAACGTAAAGACGAGTTCGAGAATAACCCGGTTCCGACCCAGAGCGCTTTACGCTCTTTCAAAAATATGTCCAAGGCCAAGCCATCACCTCTGCCACCCGATACCCTTGTAGGTGAATACCGGATCGTTCGCCGTGTGGCGGCAGGTGGCTTTGGCGTGGTTTACCTCGCCATGGGATCAGACGGCCAGCAAGTGGCCATTAAAGAGTACCTGCCCGCGTCGCTTGTTACGCGGGCGCCGGGTGCGGTGATTCCGACAGTGCAGTCAGACAAGTTGTCACTTTACCGCTTGGGGCTCAAGAGTTTTTTTGAAGAGGGCCGTTCGCTGGCGCAAATCTCCCACCCTTCGGTGGTGAGTGTGATGAATTTTTTTCGAGAAAACGAGACCGTTTACATGGTGATGAATTACCTGGAAGGTGCCAGCCTGCAGGACTACATCATCACCGCGCGTGAGCTTAAACGTCCCAAGGTGTTTCGCGAGTCCACCATCCGGTCTCTGTTTGACGAAATTTTGCGCGGTTTGCGCATTGTTCACCAGCACAAAATGCTGCACCTGGACATCAAACCCGCCAACATCTTCATCTCTGACGATGACAAGGCTGTGCTGATTGACTTTGGCGCGGCGCGCGAGGTGCTCAGTAAGGAAGGTAACTTCATCCGCCCGATGTACACCCCTGGCTTTGCAGCGCCAGAGATGTACCGCCGCGACAGCTCCATGGGCCCTTGGACTGACATCTATGCCATTGGCGCCTGCATTTACGCCTGCATGTTGGGGTTCCCGCCTGCCGAGGCACCCCAGCGCGCCAGCGGTGACCGCATGGCCGTCGCTCTTAAGCGCATGCAAAGTGTTTACTCGGATAACTTGATGGAAGTGGTGCACTGGTGCATGGCGCTGGACCCATTGGCACGCCCGCAGTCGGTGTTTGCACTGCAGAAAGAGCTAAACAAAGGGGGTAGCCGCCGCTACACCAAACTCAGTGTGGGCGACAAGGTGCGCATGCAGTTGGGCGCAATGGGAACCGGGAAAGGTAAAACCGCGGCCAGCCCGCTGGGTCCCGGAACCAAGCTTAAATGAAATTTTCTGTTTTTCAGGTGAGCCGCAAGGGCGGCCGCGAAA
>DFWT01000143.1 GCA_002381045.1 Rhodoferax sp. UBA4127 | reverse complement strand
TTTCTCTGCATTGGCCAAATGAACAATCGCTTGCACCTCTCCGGTACTGATGGGAAACACAATCGCACTGGCGCAGGGGGTGAAATGTTTGGTCCAGTCGCACCCCCAGACAAACAGGCTGTCGGCATCGGTTTTGACGCGGTTTTCGCCCACAATGGACTGCAATTGTTCGATGATTTTGGGGTTCATGGGTATTATTTTCACAGCAAATGTTCTTGCGAATTCTCGTGCTTCGCTTTCGGCGTTACCTGCACGTTGCGCCGGCCCGATTTCCATGACCGGAATATTACAGAACGCCGAGAACCAACTGCGCACACACTGACCCCGATCTTGAGGTAACGGCTGCTTTATCCGCCACAGGCGCCACAACAATGGTCTACACCATGTCTTCCCTTGAGTTTGGTAACGGCAACACGCCAAACATCCGGGCCGCTTTCCAGGTAGGTCCAGGAAAATAAGTTGGGCTTCTCAAGCTCAAACTGGCTGCGCAGAGTGAGGGGGTCTTGGTCGTTGACAAGCTCCATGGTCATATCGACGCTGAGCTGGTCAAATTTCGAGAAGACCAAGTCGCGACGGTTGCGAGCCTCTAAGGCGCGGGTATCGACTTGCATTGCATGGGTGATTTGTGACATAGGTGGCAACCCTTAAATAAATTGAGAATTAATTATAAGATACATATAAAATGGATCTTATACATATTTTGTAAAAACACCATGACTACTCTTCCCAATCGAACCGTTGTTGCCGGGCTCCAGTCACCGGAGTCAAACGTAAAGGGCCCCATCGACCCCAGTATGAAGGCCTTTTTGGAACTGGCTTTTAGACCCCTGTATTTGGCAGGAGTGGGCTGGGCTTTAGTGGCCATCGCGTTGTGGGTTTATGCGCCATCTTTGCTCACCGCTCCTCTGGGTGGCGTCGCATGGCACGCACATGAAATGCTTTGGGGCTTCATTGCCACCATCGCCCTGGCTTTCTTGATGACGGCCGGTGCCAATTGGACCGGCATTAATCCCATGAGCGGCAAACTGTTGGCCTTGGCCTGTGTTTTATGGGCGGTTGCGCGTATTGGTTTTCTGCTGCCCTGGGAGACCGCATTCTGGATTGCAATGACGTCCGAGTTGGCATTCTTTTTACTGGGCTCCAGTGCCATGCTGCGCGCGGTGGTGATGTCAAAAAACAGCCGCAATTACGCTGTACCCGGCCTGCTGGCTGGCCTGGGCGCCATGGATGCGCTTTACTTGTTAACCGCACGCGGTGGCGACTACCTGCTGTTAATGCAACGATTCAATGCCGGTTTGGTGGTTATGGCGCTCATCGCGCTGTTGATCGGACGTCGTGTCATCCCGTTCTTCGCCATGCGCGCTGTACATGAATTGAGTCTCCCCAAGCAAACAGAGACTGGTTGGGTGCAGCTGGGGGCCTGTGCGGTGGGCGTTCTGGGCTTGCTGCTGGGTCAGCCCATGCCGACGGCCTTTGGGCTGGGCCTGGCGGGCGTTTTGGCCATCGTGCACGTCGTCAGTTGGAAGCCGTGGGCGGTACGTTCCAACGCCTTGCTGTGGATTCTGTACGTGGGCTACGCAGGCGTTGGTATCGGCTTGATGTTGGCCGCGTGGGCGCAAGTGGGACTGGCGCTGCCGCGCGCGCTGCCGGTGCACACCATCGCCATGGCTGGCTTTTCGGTGCTGATTATTGGCATGGTCACCCGTACTGCGCTGGGTCATACCGGACGGCCCCTAGTCACTGACAGGACCATGCGAACGAGCTACTGGCTCATGTTGATTGCCGTTGCATTGCGGTTAGCNNTACAGAAAGGTTCTTCCATGCGCTTGACCACCATGACCGATTACGCCATGCGGCTGTTGATGTACGTGGCGCAGCAGCCCGACAGGTTGTCCACTATTGCGGAAGTTGCGAAGGTCTACGACATTTCCGAAGCACATCTGATGAAAATCACCCACCAACTGGCCCTCAACGGATGGCTGGAAACCGTTCGCGGCAAGGGCGGTGGCATGCGATTGGCGGCGCTGCCCGCCGACATCAACTTGGGCGCTGTGGTGCGCAGTATGGAGACAGACTTCTATCTGGTGGATTGCCTCGCCCGCGAGACGTCCTGCAACCTGGCTGGGAACTGCAAACTCACCGGCATCATGAGCGGCGCCTTGCAAAGCCTGATGCAGTACCTTGATGCCTATACCTTGGCCGATTTGCTACCACCGGACGCCAAGGCAGACAAAACCTACGTGCCGATTACGCCCCCAAAAGGGCCTTACCGGAGCAACAGTGTCGTAACAAGCAAGATCCCCTGAAAAGTGCCCCGATTAACCCAACTTTGAAAGCACCATATGAATAGCCGCATCACTGATTTTTCTGCGCAAAAAGCCACTCTGAAGGCGGTACTTCTTGAAGGCATACACCCCTCTGCGGTTGATGTTCTTCGCCAGGGTGGGTACACGAACATAGTCACCCATACCAAAGCCTTGACGGGCGACGAACTGCTGGCTGCGTTGGATGGTGCGCATTTTGTGGGCGTGCGTTCACGCACCCAACTGACGGCTGCAATACTTGAAGCGGCGCCGCAGCTCGCCGCTATCGGCTGCTTTTGTATTGGCACTAACCAAGTCGACTTGAAGACCGCCATGCGCCTGGGTATTCCGGTTTTCAATGCCCCGTTTTCGAACACCCGCAGCGTAGCCGAATTGGTGTTGGCGCAGGTCATCATGCTGATGCGCGGCATTCCCGAGAAAAATGCCATCCTGCACCGGGGCGGCTGGGTCAAGAGCGCGGCCCATTCGTACGAGGTGCGTGGCAAGACCTTGGGCATCATCGGTTACGGCCACATCGGCACGCAGATTGGTGTACTGGCCGAGCAGATGGGCATGCGTGTGGTGTTCCGCGATATTGAAGCCAAACTACCCTTGGGCAATGCGCGCGAAGTGACCAGCCTGGACGAGCTGCTGGCGACCTCCGACGTCGTCACCCTGCATGTCCCAGAAACACCGCAAACCCACCAGCTGATGGGTGCCAAGGAATTGGCCGCCATGAAGCCGGGAAGCCACCTCATCAACGCCTCGCGCGGCACGGTGGTCGATATCGAAGCCCTGTGCGCCGTGCTGGAGAGCCGCCACCTGCAGGGTGCCGCCATCGACGTGTTTCCCGTGGAGCCGCAGGGCAATGACGGTGCGTTTGTCTCATCGCTCACGAAATTTGACAACGTGATTCTTACGCCCCACATTGGTGGCTCCACGTCGGAGGCCCAAGTCAATATTGGCAGCGAAGTAGCGGCCAAGTTGGTGCGTTACGGCAACAACGGCTCTACGACCTCCGCGGTCAATTTCCCAGAAGTGGCACTACCTGAACACACCGGACGCAGTCGCCTGCTGCACATTCACAAAAATGTACCCGGCGTATTGGCGCACGTAAACGAGCGACTATCAGCCGCCAGCATCAATATCGCAGCGCAGTACCTGAGCAC
>DFWT01000101.1 GCA_002381045.1 Rhodoferax sp. UBA4127 | reverse complement strand
CCGAAACAGTTGGTCGCTGCAATGTGGCGTGTTCAACATTGGTTTTCAAGAAACCGGTGGCGAACACATTTAGAAGGAGTTGACCTTGAGTCTAAATCGCAGTGAGAAAGAAGCGGTCATCAGTGATGTGACTGGCCTCGCCGCAAAAGCTCAAACGCTCGTGATGGCGGAATACCGTGGGATCACGGTCGCTGACATGACCAAATTGCGTTCAACTGCCCGTAGCAACGGTGTGTCGCTGAGTGTGTTGAAAAACACGCTGGCACGCCGTGCAGTGGCAGGCAGTCGCTTTGAGGTGGTGTCCGACATGATGACCGGTCCGCTGATCTATGGCTTCTCTGAAGATGCAGTGGCTGCCGCGAAAGTGGTATCTGAGTTCGCAAAAACCAATGAAAAGTTGGTGATTCGCGGCGGTGCATTTGCAGGTAAGGCCCTGGACGTCAATGGCGTGAAACAACTGGCAAACATTCCTTCCAAGGAAGTGTTGTTGGCACAGTTGCTGGGCTTGTTGCAGTCCCCGATTTCGCGTACAGCCCGTGTGCTGGCCGCTATCGCGGAGAAAAAAGGCGCAGGCGCTGAAGCACCCGCAGAGGCTGTCGCGGCATAAGCCAGCGGCTCCCAAGTAGTTCATTAATTGTTAGGAAATCAAAATGGCATTCGATAAAGACGCATTTTTGACCGCGCTGGACAGCATGACGGTCATGGAACTCAACGAACTGGTGAAAGCCATCGAAGAGAAATTTGGCGTGAGCGCAGCCGCAATGTCGGCACCTGCCGCTGGCGGTGGCGCTGTGGCTGCTGTGGCTGAAGAAAAGACGGAATTTAACGTGGTTTTGACCGACGCTGGCGCCAACAAGGTGCAAGTGATCAAGGCCGTGCGTGAATTGACCGGTCTGGGCTTGAAAGAAGCCAAAGACCTGGTTGATGGCGCACCGAAGAACGTCAAGGAAGCTATCCCCAAGGCTGACGCTGATGCTGCTTTGAAGAAGCTGCTGGATGCAGGCGCCAAGGCCGAAATCAAGTAATTGACTTCGTCATAAGGGCTGGGGCACCGTTTAAGGTCCCCAGCCTTTTGTGCTTATCAGAGCACACTGAAAAGCGGCCACAAGGGCAATTTTTCAGTGTCTTCTCATCCCGACTGTAGAAGATGCCTTGGTTCGGGCTGCATGCAATGTGTGGCCGTCCGCCAATGATTGGTAGTGGCCAATCACCAAGATTTTTAGTCGCCCAGGACTCTTTCAAAGTCCTCTAGTTGCCCGGAGATCTCATGGCCTATTCATTCACCGAACGCAAGCGGATTCGTAAAAATTTTGGCACCCGTGACAGTGTGCTGGAAATCCCTTACCTGTTGCAGATGCAAAAAGACGCGTACACCGCATTTTTGCAGGCCAACATCCTTCCCAAGAAGCGCACCAACGAAGGCCTGCAGGCGGCTTTTGATGCCGCGTTTCCGATCGTGTCGCACAACGGCTTTGTGGAGATGAAGTACCTCGAGTACAACCTGGCCAAGCCTGCCTTTGATGTGCGTGAGTGCCAGACCCGTGGTTTGACTTTTGCCTCGGCCGTGCGCGCCAAAGTGCAATTGATCATTTATGACCGCGAGTCATCGACCACGCAAAACAAGGTCGTTAAGGAAGTCAAGGAACAAGAGGTCTACATGGGTGAAGTGCCCTTGATGACTGACAAGGGTTCTTTTGTGATCAACGGCACCGAGCGAGTGATTGTGTCCCAGTTGCACCGTTCGCCTGGCGTGTTTTTTGAGCATGACAAGGGCAAAACCCACAGTTCCGGCAAGTTGCTGTTCTCGGCGCGGATCATTCCCTACCGTGGCTCCTGGCTCGACTTTGAATTCGACCCCAAAGACATTCTTTACTTCCGGGTGGACCGCCGTCGCAAGATGCCGGTCACGATTCTGCTCAAGGCCATAGGCCTGAACAACGAGTCCATCCTGGCGAACTTCTTTGTCAACGACAACTTCCGCCTGATGGACAGTGGTGCGCAGATGGAGTTTGTGGCTGAGCGTCTGCGCGGCGAAGTCGCCCGCTTTGACATCACCGACAAGAGCGGCAAAGTGGTTGTGGCCAAAGACAAGCGTGTGACCGCGCGCCACACCCGTGAGTTGGAGCAGTCTCACACTACCCACATCTCTGTGCCGGAAGACTTTTTGGTGGGTCGTATCGTGGCACGCAATTTGGTCGACGCCGACACGGGTGAGATCCTGGCCAAGGCCAACGAGGAATTGACGGAGCTCTTGCTCAAAAAACTGCGCACCTCCGGCGTGCAGGAATTGGCCTGTATCTATACCAATGAGTTAGATCAGGGCGCTTACATTTCCCAGACCCTGCGCACTGACGAAACCGTTGACGAGTTTGCGGCCCGCGTGGCCATTTATCGCATGATGCGCCCTGGCGAGCCGCCCACAGAAGACGCGGTTCAGGCCCTGTTCCAGCGCCTGTTCTACAACCCCGACACTTACGATTTGTCGCGTGTGGGTCGCATGAAGTTCAACGCCAAAATGGGTCGTCCGGAGTCCACCGGCCCGATGGTGTTGACCAACGAGGACATATTGTCCGTGGTCAAGGTGTTGGTTGATTTGCGCAATGGCCATGGCGAAGTCGATGACATTGACCACCTTGGCAACCGCCGCGTCCGCTGTGTGGGTGAACTGGCTGAAAACCAGTACCGCATTGGTCTGGCGCGCATTGAAAAGGCTGTGAAAGAGCGTTTGGGTCAAGCCGAGCAAGAGCCGCTGATGCCGCACGACCTGATCAACTCCAAGCCAATTTCTGCAGCCTTGAAAGAGTTCTTCGGTGCGTCCCAGTTGTCGCAATTCATGGACCAGACCAATCCGTTGTCCGAGATCACCCACAAGCGCCGTGTGTCGGCTCTTGGCCCAGGTGGCTTGACGCGCGAGCGTGCCGGCTTTGAGGTGCGTGACGTGCATGTGACCCATTACGGTCGCGTCTGCCCAATTGAAACACCCGAAGGTCCGAACATTGGCCTGATCAATTCATTGGCGTTGTATGCACGCTTGAACGACTACGGCTTCATTGAAACGCCCTACCGCCGCGTCGTGGATGCCAAGGTAACGATGGACATCGATTACCTGTCGGCGATCGAAGAAGGTAAGTATGTGATTGCCCAAGCCAATGCGGCGTTGGACAAAGAAGGTCGCCTGACCGGCGATTTGATCTCGGCGCGTGAAGCCGGAGAGTCCATCATGGTCGGCGCTGAGCGTGTTCAGTACATGGACGTGTCGCCCGCACAGATCGTTTCGGTGGCCGCGTCTCTGGTGCCGTTCCTGGAGCACGACGACGCCAACCGCGCCCTGATGGGTGCGAACATGTCACGTCAGGCTGTGCCAGTATTGCGCCCTGAAAAACCAATGGTGGGTACTGGCATCGAACGCGTGGCTGCTGTTGACTCTGGCACCGTGGTGGTGGCAACGCGTGGCGGTGTGGTCGACTATGTCGATGCCACCCGCGTGGTGGTGCGCGTCAATGACGCTGAAGCCCAAGCTGGCGAAGTGGGCGTGGACATCTACAACCT
>DFWT01000052.1 GCA_002381045.1 Rhodoferax sp. UBA4127 | reverse complement strand
GGCGGCCTTGACCGTGCCGGCGTCGATCGCCGCCACGAGCTCGGCGTGGTCGGCCTGGGTCTGCGCCGCGTAGGCGACGGCGAAATCGGTCACCCCATCTCCGTGCGCCTTGCCACGCCCGAGGGCAATTGACCCAGCCAATTCAAAGCGGCCGGGGCATCACGGTCTTCCAGCGCCCAGCGCACCGCGCGCAGCAGCACGCTGTCGCGGGTGCTGGCGGCTTGCGCCCGCCCGGAGCGCAACAGTGCCTGTTCAAAATGCAAGTCACGCGTAGCCCGGTCTTGCAGTGCCTGCGAACTCTCAGCCGCCACCAGATGCGCCAAGACGCGCAGGCGTTCTGCATCCCCATCGGCATCCCCGGTTTGGGTCAGGGCTGCCTCGCGCGCCAGCACCACCAGCGCTGCTTTCCTGGCGCGGATGAAGCGGCCAGCCACGAAATGTGTCAATGCATCCAGGAGCGCCCCATGCATGGCCCGTTCCTGGTAGCGCAGGCGCCATTGACGCGCTTGGCCGGGCAACGAAAACAAGGCCGTCAGCGCACGCAGCGCAAAGTGAATCAGGCCAAACAACAGCACCAAGACCAGCACCACCATGTTGAGAGACAAGTCCACCCGGTGCGGCGGCCAATACACGGTGACCGTGCCGTCATTGCCGCTGACAAACAAGGCGGTGGCAACGGCAATGCCAAACAGACCAATGAACCAAAGTGTCCAACGCATGGTCAGCGCCCCACGGCGGCAGTGGCCAAGGCCGCCAGCGTCTCATCGATTCGGGGCACCTGCAAGGTACGCATCTGGTCTTTGACTTGCCTGAGCAATTGCAAGCTGCTTTGGGTTTTGCGCGAATTGGCATCGAAGTAGGTGCTCAAGGTTGCATCAGCTTCGTTTAGATCGCTCTTGGCGGCCTCAATCTGGCGTGCCAGCAAGCCCAAGCGGGCATTGAGCAGCTTGAGCTTGAGGTTTTCGCGCAGAAAGAAACTTTGCTCCGGCGACAACAGCGCGGCATCCGGTGCCTCAATGCGACTCACCCTGACCAAACTGCGTGCCTCGCCCAACACCACCTGCAAGGCGCTTTGCCACCAGGTCAGCAGCTGCGGCCCACTGGCCACAACGCCAGGTTTGTCGGCATTGCGCAGCGGCAACACTGCATTGGCTGGCGCCAGTGTGTCGATCTGATGCACCAATTCATCGAGCTTGATCAGCATGGTCGGGGTGTCACTCACCGCCGATGACTTGACCCGATCAATGTCGCGTGCCACCGCGCGCTGCAGCGGCACCAGCCGGGGCTGCGACGCCCGAATAATGCGCTGCTCTGCGCTTTTCAAGGCAGCCAGCAGTGGCTCCACGCTGCCTGTCAGCTGCGCTTGCTGCTGAGCAAGGCGCAGTGCAGCATCAATATCAACCACCAAGTTCTCGTCCCGTGACCGCGACATGCTCTGAATCAACTCGTCCAGTTGACCCCGCTGCAACGCCACCTCGCTCAGGCGCGAATCCAGCACCGCGGCACGCGCTGCGGTTTCCTGTGCCAAGGACACGGCCTGTTTGGCCAGAGCGTGCGCTTCGGCGGAATTGTTTTGGGACTCGGCACTTTGTCTGGCCAGGATCTCTTGCATCCCATTCACTTTTTGCCAAACTACCCCGCCCACTATCAAGCCCGACACCGCCAGCGCAGCAACCAACCACAACGCCCGTTGCGATCCGACTGCCGGTTGCGCCGCCGTCTGCCCAGCCCCGGTCTCTGCACTTGCCACAGGCGGTGTTGGATCGGGCGCGTTGGCAGCGGCGTCGGTTGGAATTGGCGAGTTCATGCGTTTGATTTTATAGAGGCCACTACATCCACCAACGCGGGTCGGGTCACAGCCACCTGACCAAAGCCCTGCTGCCTGGCGGCTTCGGCAATGCGCGGGTGGGTCGCCAGCGCGCGAGCCAATCCCCAGTTTTGCCCCGGCAAAAGGTCTTTCAAGTGCGCCACCGCCTCGCTGCTGCTGAGCAGCCACAAGGCCCCATCGGTCGCACCGCTGCGGGCCACCGCCTGCTCGTCAGCACCCCACACCGGCGGACCACGGCGGTAGGCCACCACAAACTGCACCTGTGCACCCGCTTGGGTCAGGCGGTCTGCCAGCCAATCGCGGCCCACACCAGGGCGCATGGTGCCGGCCTGGGGTTCGTCGCCTTCGCTGTCGCCCCGCACGATCAGCACCCGGTCGCCCGGTTGGATCTGCGACTGTACCTGCGCCCACAATGCTTCCGAATCAAACTGCCCGGCTTGTTCGGGTGGACTGTCAAGTTGCGCTGGCGTGACACCGTGCCTCAGCAGTGCCTGCTCGGTGCCTGGTCCGGTCGACCAAAATCTTGTATTGATAGCATCTCTCCCTTGTTTTATAAGGGCTTGAGCCGAATTTTCCTTAAAGAAAAAATCCACTGCCGCACGACTCACAAACATCACCGCGGCGAACTTTCGCAGTTCTTGCCACGCGGCTTTCAAAAGCGAGGTGTCTGCTACCGCCCGCACTTCAATCAAAGGCAACGCCAGCGCATCAAACCCAAGTTCTTGAAGCTGCGCCACCCAATGCTGGGCCTGCGGCTGGACCCGGGTCACGATGATGCGCACGGCGCAATCCGAATCTAGGACTTGTTCAGGTGCGCCAGGCTGCCACCCTGCGCCAGCACCGCGGTGCGCAGCAGATCGGCCACGCGGGTGCCCAGGCGGGTGGCACTGTCCAGATCAGTGACCAGGCCCGTCAGGTGGGTGCGAACCAGCGGCAAGCGCCCCTCGGTGTCGCCCCAGGCTGCGTCAATGGTGAGTTGCCCATCAGCCAGCGTGGCATAGGCCGCTAAGGGCATGGAACAACTGCCGCCCATGGCCCGGCTCACCGCACGTTCAGCGGCCACGGCCAGCCATGTGGTGGTGTCAACCAGTGGTCTTAGCGCCCCGACCACATCGGCGCGGTGACTGCGCACCTCAATGCCCAATGCGCCCTGCCCTGCGGCCGGCAACATAACGGAAGGCTCAAACACGGCGCGGATGCGACTCTCAAGGCCCAGGCGCTTGAGGCCAGCTGCGGCCAACACGATAGCGTCGTACTGGCCTTCGTCGAGCTTGCGCAGGCGGGTGTCGAGGTTGCCACGCAACGGCTCAATGCGCAGGTCTGGCCGCAAGGCACGCAACAAGGACACGCGGCGAAGGCTGGAAGTACCTACCACCGCACCCTGCGGCAACGCGTCCAGGTGCTCATAGCGGTTGGAGACAAACGCATCACGCGGGTCTTCGCGCTGCATCACGCAGGCCAAGCTAAACCCTTGCGGCAACTCCATTGGCACATCCTTGAGTGAATGCACCGCCAAATCAGCGCGGCTTTCTTCCAGCGCCACTTCCAGCTCTTTCACGAACAAACCCTTGCCACCCACCTGGCTCAACGCACGGTCAAGAATCTGGTCACCCTGAGTTGTCATGCCCAAAAGCTTGACTTCATGACCCATACCCGTCAGCAGCGACTGAACATGTTCGGCTTGCCACATGGCTAGGCGACTTTCGCGTGTGGCGATGGTGAACTGATGCTTGGATTGGCTCATAACAACAGGCCTGCTGGCCGTAACCTTTTGGTAATCGTAGGGGGTCGCGGATGCTAGCATGACTCTTGCTTTGCCTTAGCACCTTCTGACTTCACAACTGCCATGACCACGACCAGCAAATCCCCGCAAAAAAGTGCCCTGCAAGCCGCGGAACGGCCGCTTGTAGACAATATTCGCTTGCTGGGTCGCCTCCTGGGCGATGTCATCCGCGAGCAAGAGGGAGAAGCCGCCTTCGCGCTGATCGAACAGGTGCGGCAACTCTCTGTCAGCTTTCGCCGTCACGCCGACCCGGCCGCCGACCGCGCGTTGAACAAGTTGCTCAAATCCCTCAGCAGCGATCAGACCGTCAGTGTGGTGCGCGCCTTCACTTACTTCAGCCACCTGGCNNGAAGACCGCCACCACATTCGCCGCCGTGCCCTGCACGAACGTGCCGGTGACAGCCAGCCCGGCAGCCTGGAATCCACCCTGCACCACCTGCGTCAAAAGGGCATCAGCGCCCAGGCCATCAGCCACATGCTGGCCGATGCGTATGTGGCACCGGTACTCACCGCCCACCCCACTGAAGTTCAGCGCAAAAGTATTCTGGACGCTGAACGCGCGATTGCCCAACTGCTGACAGTGCGTGATGACATCCTGGCCAAAGCGCCAATCGGCAAAACGGTACGCGATGCCCTGACGCCGCGCGAATTGGCCACCAACGAAGCCCAACTGAGCGCCCGCGTGCTGCAACTGTGGCAAACCCGCCTGCTGCGTTTTTCCAAACTCACCGTCGCCGACGAAGTTGAAAACGCGCTGAGCTATTACGAATCCACTTTCCTGCGCGAGATCCCGAAGCTTTACGCGGGGCTGGAACAGGCACTCGGCAGCTTGCCGGTGCACAGCTTTCTGCGCATGGGCCAGTGGATCGGCGGCGACCGCGATGGCAACCCCAATGTCAACGCCCAAACTCTGATCCACGCCCTCAAACGCCAGGCCGATGTGGCCCTGCGTTTTTACCTGACCGAAGTGCATCACCTGGGTGGCGACTTGTCACTGTCGGCCATGCTGGTGGACTTCCCCTTGGACATGCAGGCACTGGCTGAAAGCTCGCCCGACAGCAACGCGCACCGCAAGGACGAACCCTACCGCCGCGCCCTGGTTGGCATGTACGCACGTTTGGCCGCCACCTTGAAAAATCTGTGTGGGGGCGACGCAGCCCGCCATGCCGTGGCACCGCAAAACCCTTACCTACGCCCGCAGGAGTTGCTGCATGACCTGCGCGTGATCGAAGCCTCTTTGCAAACCCAGCACGCCCAAGCGCTGGTGACGCCGCGCCTGCACCCGCTGATTCGCGCGGTGGAAGTGTTTGGCTTTCACCTGGCCACGGTGGACTTGCGCCAAAGCTCTGACCAGCATGAGGCCGTGGTGGCGGAGTTGCTGGCCACGGCCCGCTTGGTACCTGACTACGCGGCACTGGACGAAAGCGCCAAACGCGCGCTGTTGATGCGTCTGCTGTGCGAGGCACGGCCCCTGCGTGTCATGGGTGCCAGCTACAGCGCCCACGCGCTGAGCGAAATTGGTATTTTTGAAGCCGCGCTGGACATGCGCGCACAGTACGGCACCCAGGCCATCCGCCACTACATCATCAGCCACACCGAAACCGTGAGCGACTTGCTGGAGGTGCTGCTGCTGCAAAAAGAAGTAGGCCTGATGCGAGGCACGCTGGACAACCAGGCCACTTGCGACCTGATCGTGGTGCCCTTGTTTGAGACCATTGACGACCTTCGCCACGCCAGCAAGATCATGCGCGAGTTTTACGCCCTGCCCGGCATGCTGGACATGATTCGGCGTGGTGCCGGCGACCAGTACTGCGAGCAGGACATCATGCTGGGCTACTC
>DFWT01000111.1:2104-3374 GCA_002381045.1 Rhodoferax sp. UBA4127 | reverse complement strand
CAGGAACAGGTTCTCGGCGATGGTCATCGCGGGCGCCACGGCCAGGTCCTGGTACACCGTTTCAATGCCAGCGCGACGGGCATCAATGGGGGACTTGAAGTGCACGGATTTGCCGTCAAGAAAGATCTCACCTTCATCGGGCACCGAGGCGCCAGAAAGCGTTTTGATCAGCGAGGATTTTCCCGCGCCGTTGTCACCAATGATGGCCATGATTTCACCGGCGCGCAACTCGAAGTCGGTTCCGTCGAGTGCAGTGACTTGACCAAAACGTTTGACGATGCCTTTGGTCTGCATGACCAAGGGTTGATTGATTGTGTTGTTCATCACCGTGCTCCTTTGCGCGACATTTGGTCGGCTGCCACGGCCAAAATAACCAATATGCCGGTGATCAGCGTCTGGTAAACCGAGGCCACACCCATCAAGGTCAGACCATTGCGGAATACGCCCACAATGACCGCGCCGACCAGCGAGCCCAAAATGATGCCGCGGCCACCAAACAGGCTGGTGCCACCCAGCACCACGGCGGTGATGGCGTCCAGGTTTTCAGTCTGCCCGGCATTCGGATCACCCACACCCGTGCGCGCGACGGACAGCATCGCGGCGATACCATAAAACAGGCCCGCCAATGCGTAAACAAAAAGGAGGACGCGGTCCACGCTGATACCGGTCAAACGCGCCGCTTCGGGGTTGTTACCCACTGCGTAAAGGTGACGACCCGGTGCGGTTTCGCGCAGCACAAACCAGGCCAGGGCATACAAAATCAGCATAGTGACGGTGCCCAAACTCACTTCGGTGCTGCCAATGTTGAAGGTGTTACCCAACGTCGTCATGGCATCCGGCAGGTTGGTAACGGTCTGGGATTGAGAGTAAATCTGGGTGATGGCAAACGCGATGTTGAGAGTGCCAAGTGTCACGATGAAGGGTGGCAATTTCACCCTGGTGACCAGCATGCCGTTGAGTAGACCAAAGCCGGTGGTCACGGCCAGGCCGCAGGAAATGGCGACGTAAGCGTTAAGCCCAAAATCGACCGCGAACTTGGTCATGACCACCCCGCCTAAAGCCATCACCATGCCGCAAGACAAGTCAATGCCAGCGGTGAGGATGATCAGGGTCTGGCCAATGGCCAAAACGCCAACCACCATCACCTGTTGCAGCACCAGCGAGAGGTTCTCGCCGCTTAAAAAGCGCTCGGATTGAGTGGCGAAAAACAGGCAGGTGACAGCAAGCGCTATCCATGGGCCGAGTGCGCCCCAGGGAATGTGTCGCGGTG
>DFWT01000111.1:0-2094 GCA_002381045.1 Rhodoferax sp. UBA4127 | reverse complement strand
CGTATTCCACACCCGCTGCCACGCCCATGGAGGCCATCTTCAATGGGTACTGCTGCGATGTGGCGGAAATCTTGCCTTCGGCAGTGTCCTTGATGCCCTGGCAGCCACCGTCCACCGACACGATGATCACGCCCTTTTCCTTGCCGGCTTTCTTCAAGGCGTTGAACGCACCCGCGGCCGCTGGCTCATTGATGGTGTACACCACATTGATGTCTGGGTTCTTTTGCAGGCAGTTTTCCATCGCGGTCTGGCCCTTGGCCTGGTTGCCNNGGCCGGGGAACAGGTCCAGCATCGCGATCTTGGCGGGTTTGCCGCCCAGAGCCGCTTTGGCATATTGACCAATCAGCACGCCCGCCTTGTAGTTGTCGGTTGCAAACAGGGCATCGGCCCCGTCAAACGGGCTGTCCAGGGCAATCACTTGCACGCCCTTTGCCTGCACCTTCTTCACGGTGGGAATGATCGCATCGCCGGTGGAGGTGATCAGAATGGTCTTGGCACCGGCTGCAGCCATGTTTTCCAGGGCGGTGATCTGGCTGGCGGTGTCGCCATCTTTTTTGCCGGTGGCGGTCAGCAGCTTGGCGCCGGCCTTTTTGGCTTCGGCTTGTGCGCCTTCCTTCATCTTGACGAAGAAGGGGTTGGTTTCAGTTTTGGTGATCAGGCCAATAACGGGTTCGGCCGCAAAGGCGGCGCTGGTGGCCATGGACAGGGTGCTCAGGATCAGGGTGGTCGACAGTTTCATGAATTGCTCCTCGTTCGTTGTGGCCGTGTGGGGCCGATGGTTGGGTTTGCGGCAAAGCCGCTGGTTCTGCGGGAAATTACGCTTGTTGTCGCAGCGTGGATGAACTATAGTTGAGATTGAATTAATAAATCAAGTTGTTTTAGTTATGGAAAACCCTAACATGATGCAAATAAATCTCCCCATTCAGGTCGCAACCGCGGGTGAAGCCTTGATCGATCTGATTGCCCAGCCAGATGGGCGGTTCGAACCCTGCTTGGGGGGCGCGGTTTTCAACCTGACTCGCGCGCTGGCGCGACAGGGTGTGGGCACGCTGTATCTGAACCCTTTGTCCCGTGACAGATTTGGCCGCCAACTGGCGCAGGCGCTGGTGGCCGATGGCGTTACGCTCGCGCGGCCCGAGCCGGTGCATCAGGTCACCTCGTTGGCGGTGGTGGGCGTGACCGCGCAGGGACATCCTGACTATGCGTTCTACCGTGAGGGCGTGGCTGACCGCGCGATTACCGTGGCCGATTTGACCCAAGCCTGCCAGCAGGCTGAGGGCTTGAGCCTGGTTTGCACCGGGGCGCTGGCCCTGTCGCCTGACGATGCGGACACCTGCCTACCATGGCTGGCAGCGCAGCGCCAAGCCGGCCGCACTGTCGTCATCGACGCCAATCTGCGGCCGTCGGTGATGCCCAATCTGGACCAATACCGGCGCCACGTTCTGACGGCCCTGCAGTACGCAGATGTGATCAAAGCCAGTGATGAAGATCTGGCTTGCCTGAACCTGCCTGGCCCAGATGCGTTTGCACAGGCGCAAGCGCTGCTGGCCGGCAGCCGTGCCAGCGTGTTGGCCTTGACGCTGGGTGCCAACGGTGCAGCGCTGATCATGCGCCATGGTTTGGTGGTTCTTGCACAGGAAAGCGAAGCGCTTGCGGTGGTCGACACCGTGGGTGCAGGTGACTGCTTTCTGGCCGGGCTGGTGGTGGCTATGCAGTCACACCAACTGCAGGCCGATTGGGGCACGGCACCGGTACTTCCTCAAGTCGCCGCTGAACTGCTGGCCAATGCGGTGGCCAGTGCGAGTTTTTGCGTCACGCAGCGGGGCTGTGTGCCACCGCTGCGCGAGCAAGTCACAGCGCGGCTTGCATCGGTGCAAGTCAGTTTCCCAAAACCATGACCACTGAGCGCACTCGCCATGTTTGAAGCCACCCCAGTCGCCTTGCCTGACGCCTGCCTGCACCGCATTTCGCAACTTTTGGCCACTGGAGAGCGGCGCATGTTGGGGATTGTTGGGCCGCCAGGCGCAGGTAAATCGACCCTGGCCGCGGCCCTGCTGGCGGCCCATGGTGCAGCTGTTCAAGTGGTACCCATGG
>DFWT01000064.1 GCA_002381045.1 Rhodoferax sp. UBA4127 | reverse complement strand
GCTGCCGACCCGGCGCCTGCTGACTATTCTCGCGGCCATCCGCACCCACCTGCCGGCGGTGCGGCGCATTTCCAGCTACTGCCTGCCGCGCAACCTGCGCCACAAGACGGTCCAAGAACTGCAAGAGCTACGCGAAGCGGGTCTATCCCTTGCCTACGTTGGTGCCGAGTCGGGCGATGACGAGGTGCTAGCGCGCGTCAGCAAAGGTGAAACCTTCGAATCCACGCGAGTTGCTTTGGACAAGCTGGGCGCGGCGGGCATCAGCCGCTCGGTGATGTTGCTCAATGGCTTGGGCGGCGCGGTGCTGTCAGGTCAGCATGCCGCCAACTCGGCCCGACTGATCAACCAAACACAGCCGGAATTTCTGGCGACCTTGGTGGTGAGTTTCCCGCAAGGTGAAGCGCGCTTTCGCCAGAACTTCCCGAATTGGGAACCGTTGGGCCAACAAGCGCTGTTTGCGGAAATGCAGCAATTTCTGCAAGCGCTGGACCTCAAGCGCACCGTGTTCCGCAGCGACCATGCGTCCAACTGGCTGGTGCTAAAAGGCACATTGGGTGCCGACAAGGACCGTCTGCTCGCCCAGGTGAACGCGGCCATGCAACACCCGGAGTTGGCCAAACTGCGCCCAAGTTGGCAGCGTGGGCTTTAAGCCTCTGCAGATTCACAATAGGCTCAGCGAGGGCTACGATGAGCATTGCCCTCAAGCAAAATACACCACTTCAATTGGAGAATCCCATGCCTCAACTCAAACTGACCTATTTCGATTTCCACGGCGGCCGGGCCGAGCCTGTGCGACTGGCTTTGGCCATTGGCGACGTTGTCTTTGAAGACTACCGATTCAGCTTCCCCGAGTTTGCAGAGGTGCGCAAAACCACCCCGTTTAACCAGGTGCCTACGCTGGATGTAGACGGGGTTCGGGTGACGCAATGCGACGCCATCCTGCGCTATGCGGGCAAGCTCGCTGGCCTGTACCCAACTGACCCCTTTCAGGCCTTGCTGTGCGACGAAGTGACGTACGTGGTGGAGGAAGCGGGGGTCAAAATGGGGCCATCGTTTCGACTGACGGGTGATGCCCAGAAAGAAGCGCGACTGGCTCTGGTCAACGGGTCCATACCGGTGTACCTGGCCTGGCTGCAGCGTCAACTGGTGGCCCACGGCGGCCAGTACTTTGCCGACAACCGCCTCACCGTGGCAGACCTAAAGGTATTCGTCGACGTGCGCGGACTCAACTCCGGCCGCCTGGACCACATTCCAACCGACTTGGTCGAGAAGGTTGCGCCACTGCTGAACGCTCACATGCAGCGCATTGCCCAGATGCCGGCTGTGGCAAAGTACTACGCCAAATTTGAAATCAAGTAGAGTCACTACTGCCACGCTGACCCAGCGCACGCCGTGATGGTCAACGTTGGCCACTTTGGCTGCACAGTTTTCGAATCATCCCAAGCACCCCCACAGCAGAAACTTATCAGGAGGTCATCCATGCATTCCTATCTTTCAAACTTCAATTTCCAGGTGGAATGGGGCGGTAACCGTACCAGCTTTTTGGAAGTCACTGGGCTCGGTATGGGTGTGGATGTCACACCCTACCGAGACGGCAATTACAAGGAAAGTATTGCCACCTTGACCCCTGGGCAAACGCATTTTTCATCGGTGGTGTTAAAGCGTGCCATGGTGGCTGGTGACAATGACTTTTATGCATGGATCAACACCGCACAAATGGGTGATGTTGAACGCCGAGATGTGACGATTTCATTGCTCAACAGTCGGCACGAGGCGGTGATGATTTGGCGATTGATTCGTGCATTTCCCTCACGGCTGGACTATGCCCCGCTCAACGCGCTGGGCAGCGACCTAGCCATGGAGTCGTTGACATTGGTTCACGAAGGGCTTGTGGTATCGAAACTTTAGCCACCTGGATCTGGCAATTGATGAATCCGATTTTTTTGCATTTTCGATGGTGCAGGTGGCCCGACCTGCAGAGTGGTTTCAGGCAGGGGGACTTGCATGACGCATGAACCTCGTCTGAGCCGCGCGCTGCGAATCATGCTCAACACCCAACGGGTGGCCAGCCTGGGTACGCTGAACGCTGACGGCTCGCCGTTTGTGTCCATGGTGCCTTTCGCCATCGAGCCAGAGTCGGCCTGCCTGATCATTCACGTCAGTTTGCTGGCGGTGCACACCCGCAACTTGCTCAGTAACCCGGCGGTGTCCCTCATGGTGATGCAGCCGGAGGTGGTGGGTGCCCCAGTGCATGATTTGCCGCGGGTGTCGATTGTGGGTACGGCGGCGCGCCTGAAGCCAGAAAGCGGGGGATGGCTGCTGGCACGCGAGGTGTACCTGAACCGCTTCCCCGAAGCCCAGCCCATGACCGAATTGGGTGACTTCAGCTTTGTGGCGATTGAACCGGTTTCGGCACGCCAGGTCGCTGGATTTGGCACCGCGCGCCCTGTGGAGGCAGAAGACATTTCGGCGCTGCTCAGACCCCTGTAAGTCGCCCCGAGCACCGAGGATAGGGCGGCCCCCGCCCAAGCGCATCAATTGTTGATAAAGTCAACTATCATGCGCGCCATCGCAGCACCATCATGACCTTTGTTCAGGCTCTGAGTAAACCGTTGGTAGTTTTCTTCACCCAGAATAGTGCGACGCTTGTTGAGCAAAAAGGCGCTGTAGTCTTCCACAAACTCTGGATGGGGCTGTACACAAAACACCTGGCCCGGCACATCAAACGCCGCCACTGGACAAAACGCACTGGTGGCCAGCAAACGCGCACCGCTAGGCAGTTCAAACACTTGGTCTTGATGGCTGGCCAGCAGTGCAATGTCGCTGCGCCCATCCGCCTGCGGCAAGTCAGGTTGGGTCCACTCATATTGCATGCGCCCGGCACCCCAGCCTTGAGGCGCACGGCCCACTTTGGCGCCCATGCACAGGGCAATCAACTGGTGGCCAAAACAGATGCCAACGAGTTTTTTCTTGGTCTTGAGTAATTCTTCTATCTTGCCTTTGAGCGTTAACACCCAGGGTTCCTGCGAGAACGAGTCGGCCCGGCTGCCTGTCAACAGCACCGCGTCGTAGGGTTCAAAGGATTCTGGGTATTCACCCTTCATCGTATTGAACACATCAAACGTGCCAGTCGCACCTGCGTCGCGCAGGAGGCGCTCGAACATGGCACCGTAGCCGATGTACAGATGTTCGACCGCAGGGTCAATCGAGTCGTTTTCGAGAATGCAAAGTTTCATGGGTGGTGCTTGCCGTGGGGTTGCGCGTGTTTGGCGTCATGCGACGTGTCGTGCTTGGCGTCCGGCTTGTGCGGGTGCGCATTGGCATGACCATGATGGCCGTGACCATGGTGTGCTGCATGCGGCACCTGAGGACCGGCTTTTTTGCCGAGTTTGGATTCGGTGCCTTTGATCAAACGGTTGATGTTCTCCGAATGACGGTAAAGCAAAAACAAAGCCATCACCGTCATGCTCAAGGCAATGCTGTTGCTCTTGATCCAGAGTCCGCCGTCACCCAGCACATAGATGACCGGTGCCAGCACGGCTGCCGTCAGCGACGCCAGCGACGAGTAGCGAAACACCACAGCCATCAGCAACCAGACCCCAGCCGTGGCCAGACCGAGCCAGCCACTCAAACCAATCAATACGCCAAGCGCGGTAGCCACACCCTTGCCACCCGCAAACTTGAAAAACACCGGGTAGACATGACCCAGAAAAGCCGCCAGGCCAACCATGGCCATGGTGCCCTCAGCCAAGCCGTAGGGCGCGCCGTACCCATTGACCAGAGCCACGGGCAGCCAGCCCTTGGCAGCATCCAGCAGCAAGGTGATGATGGCCGCAAGCTTGGAGCCCGAACGCAACACATTGGTGGCGCCCGGGTTCTTGCTGCCAAAGGTGCGCGGGTCGCTCAAGCCCATGACCCGGCTGACGATCACCGCAAACGACAAGGACCCCAAGAGGTAACCGGCCACCGCGGCCAGCACCGGATAAAACGCAGACAAAGATTCCAATACAGCTCCTGTTGGGCAGCATGCCCCTGCAAGGCCGCTATTTTGCCAGCCAGCGGACCTTACGGTTGATCCTCAGCCCAAGACCTCGGCCAAGGCGCACTGCACCGGCTTGGCATGCAGCAGTGTCACACAGACCTGCGGCTCAATGCCGATCAGGTACCCGCGCCTGCCACCGTTGATTAAGATTTTGTCTAGCCCAAGAATGGTCGACTCAACGAACACCGGCATGACCCGGCGGGTACCAAATGGCGAGGTGCCACCCACCAGGTAGCCGCTGTGCCGGTTGGCCACTTCCGGCGTGCAGGGCTCCACCGACTTGGCCCCGATTTGCCGCGCGAGATTCTTGGTTGACACCTTGCGGTTGCCGTGCATCAACACCAGCAGTGGTTTGGCGTCCTGATCCTGCATCACCAGCGTCTTGACCACATGGGATGGGTCCCACCCCAGTTCCGCCGCGCTGTGCAACGCACCACCATGCTCCCGGTAGTCATAGGGGTGCTCGGTAAACGCCACTTTGTTGGCCTTGAGCAACTGCGTGGCCGGCGTTTCCGAGACGTGTTCCTTTTTTGCCATAAATGGGGGCCAGATTCCAATTGTTTTGGTCGACTTATTGCGCCGGGTCGCGCATCTCCCAGCGAATGGTGTCGATCTGCTCCAACACCTCGGGCGACAGCGTGGTACCCCAAGCGTCCAGACACGCATCCAACTGCACCAGCGAGGTGACGCCAATGATGGTGCTGGCCACTCGCCACTGGGTGTAGCAAAACGCCAGCGCCAGTTGGGTGGGGGTCATGCCGTGGTCATGCGCCAGTTGGTTGTAGCGCCGGGCGGCCGCAAGGGCCAGCGGCCGACCCCAGCGTTGCTTGCGCGAAGACTCGTATTTTTTTAAGCGGGCATGTTCTGGCACATCGGCCCCCGTTAAACCCTGGGCGTCGTACTTGCCCGTCAACAATCCAAAGGCCAGAGGCGAATAGGCGAGCAAGGCCACATCCAGGCGATGCAGGGTTTCGTCCAGTGCGTTCTCAAGCGTCCGGTTCACCAGGCAGTAGGGGTTTTGCACGGTAGCCACCCGTGGCAGGCCATGCTGCTCGGCCAAGCGCACGAACTCGTGCACGCCATAGGGCGTTTCATTGGACAAGCCCACCGCCCGCACCTTGCCCGCCTTGACCAGCGTACCCAGGGCTTCCAATTGCGTGTGAATGGACGTGCCCTCGCTGCCAGAGGCAGGCTTGTAGTAGATGCCACCAAATGCTGGCACCGACCGCACCGGCCAGTGAATCTGGTACAGGTCGATCACGTCCGTCTTCAAACGCCTGAGGCTACCGTCACACGCGGTGATGATGTCATTCGCCGTCAAATCAACGCTGCCACCCCGCACCCATGGCATGCCGCGTGACGGCCCTGCGACCTTGGTGGCAATCACCAGCTGTTCGCGCGCACCGGGGCGCTTTTCCAACCAGTTGCCGATGATTTTTTCGGTGAGGTTGAAGGTCTCGGCGCGCGGCGGCACTGAATACATTTCGGCGGTGTCAAGGAAGTTCACACCCCGCTCCAGCGAGCGATCCAAAATCGCAAACGCAGTGGGCTCGTCCACCTGCTCCCCAAAGGTCATAGTGCCCAGGCAAATGGGGGTAACAGACAGGCCACTTTGGCCAAGCAGAACGTTTTTCATAGGGCAACGGGTTTCACCCGGTTGATGGTCTGGTGCAAAGTTTACGGGCTGGGGGCGCACGCGTGATTCAACAAGGCTTTATGCGATTGGCAGTGTTAGCATTCCTGCGCCCCATGCCTTTCCAATCTACCTTACTGCGCCGCGCCGCTGGCGAACTCACCTCTGGCACACACACGCATGCAGATCAGACGCGCCGCTACAAACTCTATGTGCCGGCCGCCGCTGCTGACCAAGCCTTGCCCCTGGTGATCATGCTGCATGGCTGCAGCCAGAGCGCCGACGACTTTGCGACTGGATCCGGCATGAACCAACGTGCCCGGGATGACGGATTTTTTGCCCTGTTCCCGCAGCAGTCACGTCGGGCCAACCCCACCGGGTGCTGGAATTGGTTTCTGCCGGAGCACCAGCGACGTGGCAATGGCGAACCTGCCCTACTGGCCAGCCTGACGCTTGCTGTTGTCCAGCAGTACGGCATTGACCCACGGCGTGTCTTTATCGCCGGGATGTCAGCCGGTGGCGTGATGGCCACCCTCACGGCACAGGCCTACCCCGATTTGTTTGCGGCTGTCGGCGTGCATTCCGGTTTGCATACCGGCTCAGTAAGCAACATGGACGAGGCCATGCGCGTTATGAACCACGGTAGCCCGGCAGTTGACCAAGCGCTTCCCCAACCCACTAACAAGCCGATCATCGTTTTCCATGGTGACCAGGACGATATGGTTCACCGCAGCAATGGCGAACAGCTTGTGCGGGCCGTTCTGGGCGACACGCCTCACCTTGTGCAATTGGAACCAGGCGTCTCTGGCAACGGGCGGCCCTATACCCGCCACATCTACACCGACCTGCATCAGAGGGTGCTTGCCGAGTATTGGCTGGTGCATGGCAGCGGCCATGCGTGGTCGGGCGGGTCGCCCACAGGCTCCTACACCGACCGCCATGGGCCAGACGCCACGGGTGAGATGTTGCGGTTTTTCTTTGATCAGGTCAGCTAGCGCCTGAACCTGCTGCCCGCGTGGCCTCTTGCAGGCGCAACACCCGACGCTGCACCTTGCCAGTGGTGGTCATCGGCAAGGCATCGATGAATTCAATCTCTTTGGGGTACTCGTAGGGGGCCAGTTTGCCTTTGACATGGGCTTGCAGCTGTGCCACAAGTTCAGCATCGAATTGAGCTCTAGCCCCCGTATAAGCTTCGCGGGAAGCTACAAAATCAGGTGCAAGCACCACAAAGGCCTTGACCACTGCGCCGCGCTCGGCATCCGGCTTGGGCACCACCGCCGCATTGGCTACGGCGGGGTGTTTAACCAAGCAATTCTCTATCTCCCCCGGGCCAATGCGGTAGCCAGCGGCCTTGAACACATCGTCGCTGCGGCCCTGGTACCACAGGTAGCCGTCGGCGTCGCGCG
>DFWT01000283.1 GCA_002381045.1 Rhodoferax sp. UBA4127 | reverse complement strand
TCGGCGGTGTTGCGCGTGACCTCCGCCGTGCGCGGGAGCCGCGCCGCATGATTTTCAGGCAGTTCAGTCAGAGCGAATTGGGTCATAACGAGGCTTTCAGGGCGGTCAACATCAAGTGATTTTCGCTGGCTGTGCCAACTGTCAGGCGCAGGCATTGGGACAGCAAGGGGTGCATTTTAGAAACGTTCTTCACCAGAACACCCCGGGCGGCCATGCCATCGAAGGCTTTTTGTGCGTCGGGCACGCGCACCAGCAGCATGTTCGCATCGCTGGGAAAAGCCTGCACCTGAGGCAATTTCGCCAATGCTTCAAAAATCAGAGCGCGCTGGGCACACACATCCTGGGCTTGAGCTTCAAAAAGATCTTGATGTTCGAGCGCAAACAACGCCGCCTCGCAATTCAGCACACTGATGTTGTAGGGTGGGCGCACCTTGTCAAGCTCGGCGGTGATGGCCTCGGGACCAATCAGGTAACCAAGTCGCACGCCGGCCAAGCCAAACTTGCTCAATGTGCGCAACAGCAGCACATGGCCGTGCTGACTCAAGCGGTCGTGGTAGCTGCGGGCGGCAAAGGGCTGGTAGGCCTCGTCAATCACCACCAGGCCGCCCTGTGCACCCACGGCTTCCACAATGCGCGCCATCACCGCGTCATCCCACAGGTTGGCCGTGGGGTTGTTGGGGTAGGCCAGATAGGTGATGGCGGGTCGGTGCTTAGCAATGGCCGCCAGCATGGCGACTTCGTCCAACTCAAACGCTGCGGTGAGTGGCACCCCCACAAAATCAAGGCCTTGCAGTTGCGCGCTCATGGCGTACATCACAAACCCCGGCAGCGGCGCCAACACCACAGGCTTTTTGAACCCATTGCCCGGATCGGGCGGGATGGCACAGGCTAGCGCCAGCAGGCTGATCAGTTCGTCTGAGCCATTGCCCAGAACCAGACCAAAACCTTCAGGCAAACCAGCGTAGCTTGCCAGCGCATCACGCAGGTCGTTGATGCGACCGGCCGGGTAGCGGTTCAATGCGACGGCACCTAAGCGTTGACCCAATTTGGCCTGCAAGTCCAGTGGCAGACTGTGCGGGTTTTCCATGGCGTCAAGCTTGACCATGCCCTGCGCCTCTTGCACCACATACGCGTGCATGGCGCGCACGTCGGGGCGAATGCGCTCAACCACCTGCAACGCCGGGCTTTTCATGGCTTGGCTTGCAAACGCATCTCGGCTGCCCGCGCATGGGCTTGCAGTCCTTCGCCATGGGCCAGCACCGAGGCAATTTGGCCGAGCGTCTGGGCACCGGTTTCACTGACTTCGATCAGGCTGCTGCGCTTTTGAAAATCGTAGACGCCCAGCGGCGAAGAGAAGCGGGCAGTGCCGCTGGTGGGCAGCACGTGGTTGGGGCCGGCGCAGTAATCGCCCAGAGATTCGCTAGTGTAGGCACCCAGAAAAATGGCTCCAGCGTGTTTGAGCAACGGCTCCCAGCGGTGCGGGTCGCGGCTGGATACTTCCAGGTGTTCGGGGGCAATGGTGTTACTGATCTGGCAAGCCTCTTCCATGCTGCGGGTCAGAATCAGCGCGCCGCGGTCGTTCAACGACTTGGAAATGATCTCGCGGCGTGGCATCTCCGGCAGCAGGCGGTCAATGCTGGCTTGCACCTGATCGATGTACGCGGCATCGGGACACAGCAATATGCTTTGCGCCAACTCGTCATGCTCGGCCTGGCTGAACAAATCCATNNGGGCCGGTGATCTTGTCGACCTTCGGCACCGTCGCCGTGCCGTGGGCCAATGCGGCTACGGCTTGGGCGCCGCCTATGGTGAAGGCACGGGTGACTCCGGCTACATAAGCAGCCGCCAACACCAACATGTTCTTTTCGCCCTTGGGGGTCGGTACCACCATGATGATTTCACCGACCTCTGCCACATGCGCAGGGATGGCGTTCATCAACACGCTGCTGGGGTAAGCCGCTTTGCCGCCTGGCACATAGATGCCAACGCGGTCCAGCGGCGTCACCTTTTGGCCAAGCAGCGTGCCATCTGCGTCGCGGTAGCTCCAGCTCTCGCCGCTGGCTTTGCGTTGTGCCACGTGGTAGCTGCGCACACGGGCGGCCGCGGCTTGCAAGGCCTCACGCTGAACCTCTGGCAGGGCATCAAATGCCCTTTTGAGTTCAGACTGAGTTAGCTCCAACTCCGCCATGGAATTGGCCTGCAAACCATCAAAGCGAGCGGTGTAGTCCAGCACGGCGGCGTCGCCACGCTGTTGCACGTCCAACAAAATGTCGGCGACGCGCTGCTCAATGCCCGCGTCGGTTTCAGCCGACCAATGCAGCCGCGCCTTGAATTCAGCATCAAATTGGCTGCCAGCCGTTGACAGACGGGCGGGAGTAGCTCTTAAGTTCATAGTGATTCGTTACTTGCCAATGGCCGCCTCAAACGCGTCGATGATCGGGCGAATGCGCGCCTGTTTGAGTTTGAGGGCCGCCTGATTCACCACCAGACGCGAGCTGATGTCCATGATGTGCTCGACCTCGACCAGATGATTCGCCTTGAGTGTGTTGCCGGTGGACACCAGGTCCACAATGGCATCGGCCATGCCCACCAATGGTGCCAACTCCATACTGCCGTAGAGCTTGATCAGGTCCACATGCACACCCTTAGCCGCAAAAAACTCACGGGCAATCGCCACGTACTTGGTGGCCACCGTCAGGCGNNCTGATGCGGCATTTGGCAATTTGCAAATCCAGCGGCTGGTAAAGACCCTGGCTTCCGTGCTCTAACAAGGTGTCTTTGCCAGTGATACCCATATCGGCCCCGCCATACTGCACATAGGTGGGCACGTCGGTAGCCCGCACAACCAGCACCCGCACGTCACTCTGATTGGTGGTGAGAATGAGTTTGCGGGACTTTTCTGGGTCTTCCAGCACCTCAATGCCAGCGGATTTAAGCAGTGGCAGGGTTTCTTCAAAAATGCGTCCCTTGGACAGCGCCAGCGTGATCATGCTTTGACCCTTTCAATGTGGGCACCCAAACCCCGCAGTTTGGCTTCCATCTGGTCGTAGCCACGGTCCAGGTGGTAGATGCGGTCCACCAGCGTCTCGCCATCGGCCACCAGGCCAGCAATCACCAGGCTGGCCGAGGCCCGCAGGTCGGTGGCCATCACCGTCGCACCAGAGAGTTGACGCACACCTTCGACCATGGCCACTTTGCCGTCGATCTGAATGTTGGCGCCCAGGCGCACTAGTTCGTTGACGTGCATGAAGCGGTTTTCAAAAATGGTTTCGGTCACTTTGGCTGTGCCTTGCGCCACCGTGTTGAGCGCCATGAACTGGGCTTGCATATCGGTCGGGAAACCAGGGTACTCGGTGGTGCGAAAGCTCTGTGCCTTGAGTTGAGTTGCGCTAGGCGATTGCACACGGATGCCTCCCGGCTCAGATGAAATGGTGACGCCCGCCTCACGCAGCTTGTCCACCACCGCCTCCAGATGCTCAATGCGGCCATGGCGCACCAGAACATTACCCCCAGCGGCCGCAACCGCACACAAAAACGTGCCGGTTTCAATACGGTCTGCCACTACCTGATGGGTGCAACCATGCAGGCTATGCACACCTTCAATGCGGATGCGACTGGTGCCGTGACCCTCAATGCGTGCGCCCATGCGAATCAACATCTCTGCCAGGTCAGGAATTTCGGGTTCTTGGGCAGCGTTCTCCAGAATGGTTTCGCCTTCTGCCAAACAAGCTGCCATTAAGAAGTTTTCGGTACCCGTGACAGTGACCATGTCGGTGGCAATGCGTGCCCCCTTGAGCCGGGTCCGACCAGCTGGCAATTTGGCCACCATGTAACCATGCTCCACCACGATCTCTGCGCCCATGGCAGTCAAGCCTTTGATGTGTTGGTCCACCGGGCGTGAACCAATGGCACAGCCACCCGGCAACGACACCTTGGCATGGCCAAAACGCGCCAGCAACGGCCCCAGCACCAGTACCGACGCACGCATGGTTTTCACCAATTCGTATGGCGCTACCGGGTTCAGGTCAGTTGGTGCGCACAGACTCATGCCACCACGCTCACCGTGCGTCTGGGTTTGCACACCCATGTGATCTAGCAACTTGCGCATGGTGGCCACATCTTGCAAACGTGGCACGTTCAGAAGGTTGACCGGTTCATCGGTCAACAATGCCGCACACAGTTCCGGCAATGCCGCATTCTTGGCACCAGAAATGGCCACTTCACCATGCAGCGTCTTGCCGCCAGATATCAATAATTTATCCATGACTCAGGCTTTCTGCTGCGCCCACTCGGCGGGGGTAAATGTCTTCATCGACAGGGCATGCACCTCGTCGGTTTTCATCTTGCTGCCCAGGGTCGCATAGACCCGTTGATGGCGGGCAATGGACCGCTTGCCCTCAAACTCTGGGGACACAATCGTGGCAAACCAATGGCGGCCGTCCCCGTCCACGGTAATGAAATCGCAGGCCAAGCCTGATGAAATGAGTTGTTTGAGTTGATCAGCAGTCATATAAATCACGATCGAATTTTGTAGCCCATGCGCAGCAGCACCAGTGCCCAAGCACCTACGCCCAAAGTAGCGGCTACTACAACGCCCAAGCTCAGCCAGGGCGACACATCGCCGACGCCAAAAAAGCCATAACGAAAACCGTCAATCATGTAGAAAAACGGATTGAAATGGCTCACGGTTTGCCAGAACGGTGGCAAAGAATGAATGGAATAAAACACGCCACTCAGAAACGTCATGGGCATGACCACAAAGTTCTGGAAGGCAGCCATCTGATCAAACTTTTCTGACCACAAGCCAGCCACCACGCCTAAAGCTCCCATCAAACCTGCACCGAGCAAAGCAAAAGCGATCACCCACAATGGCTCAGCCAATGGTGGTACGGCAAAAAACAAAGACACCAGCAACACACCCAGTCCAACCACCAGACCCCGCACAATGGCGGCACCCACATAGGCCACAAACCAATGCCAAGCCGACAAGGGCGTCAGCAGCAGAAACACCAGGTTACCCATCACCTTGCTGGCAATCAGGGACGACGAACTGTTGGCAAAGGCATTTTGCAGCAAGCTCATCATGGCCAGACCCGGCACCAGAAACGCGGTGTAACTGACCTGGTCATACACCTTGACATGGGCTTCGAGCGCATGACCAAAAATCAGCAGGTACAGCATGGCCGTCAGAATCGGCCCGGTGATGGTTTGCGCCGCCACCCTGAAGAAGCGCAGCACCTCTTTGTATAAAAGCATTTGCCAGCCGGTCATGCGCTGATCTCTTGCAATTTGGTTGAATGCTGGTGCATCACTTGCAGGAACACGTCTTCCAGGTCAGGCCGACGAATTTCAACGTCCTGCACCTGCAAGCCAGCTTGGCGCAGGCGCATCAGGTGTTGCTCCACCGCGGCGGCATCCTTGGCTGGCAACTGCACCACCCGCCCTGTGACACGTGCCTGGGCCGCCAGGTCAGCTGGCAACTCACCATCCACACTGCAGCGCAATACACTGCCAGAGGCCGCACTGAGCAATGCGCTGGTGCTATCCAGCGCCACGACTTTGCCACTTTTGAGCATGGCAATGCGACCGCACAGGGCTTCGGCCTCTTCCAGGTAATGAGTGGTCAGCAGCACCGTGTGGCCCTGTTTGTTCAACTTGGCAATGAAATGCCACAGGGTTTGGCGCAGTTCCACGTCGACACCCGCCGTAGGCTCATCGAGCACGATCACCGGTGGTTTATGCACCAAGGCCAGGGCCACCAACACCCGGCGCTTCATGCCACCTGACAGCGCACGCATGTTGGCATGGGCCTTCTCGGTCAAGCCCAGGCTGTCCAGCAACTCGTCAATCCAGGCATCGTTGCGGCGCACACCGAAATAGCCGGACTGAAACACCAAGGCCTCGCGCACATTAAAAAAGGGGTCAAACACCAATTCCTGCGGCACCACACCCAACGCGCGGCGGGCGGCGGCAAAGTCAGTTTGCACATCATGGCCCATCACACTGGCACGCCCGGCGGTGGCCTTGGCCAGGCCCGCCAAAATGGTGATCATGGTGGTTTTGCCTGCGCCATTGGGGCCAAGCAAGCCAAAGAACTCGCCTTGGGCAATGTCCAGACTCACCTCATCGAGCGCCAAAAAGCTGCTACCTTGCGGACCGCGAGGAGAAGCGTAGCGTTTGGAAACCGATTGGAAGGAGATCGCGGGCATGGGAGCCCGGCATTTTAACGGGGGCTCAGGCCGGCGCCGGCAATAACTCCGCAATGCCGTACAGCTTGGCCAAATCAGCAAGCCGGGGCGGCACCCCCTGCCAGACCAGCGACTTGCCTGCCCGCTCGGCCACCCGACGCAAAGCCAGACAAACGGCCAGCGCGGTGGAGTCAAACCGAGTCAAAGCACTTGCATCCACGGTCACTTGTGTCTCTGCCGCTGCCTCCAGTGCAGGCGTCAGGACAAGGAGTGCCTCGTTGGCCGTGGCATGCACCAGTTCACCGGGCAGAGTCAGCATGTCACCCCTTGCTGGCAGCTTTTGCAGGACTTGCGGCATTGGATTTGTTGCGCTCCGTCAAGGTCGCAATCAAACCATCCACACCTTTTGCGTTGATCTCTGCGGCGAACTGGCTACGGTAGGTATCAACCAACCAGACCCCCAGAACATTCAAGTTAAAGATCTTCCAGCCAGCGCCTACCCCTGGTGTCTTTTCGAGACGATAGTCCAACTGCGCCGGATCGCCCCGACCTTTGATCAGCGTACGTACTACCACCTCCTTGTCTTCTGGCGAGGCGCGCAGAGGTTTGACACTGAAGGTGAGGTTCTTTGCCTGGCTCATAGCGCCGGCGTAGGTGCGTACCAAAAGCTTTTTGAATTCGGCTTCCAGGCGTTTGCGCTGCTCAGGCGTCGCTTGACGCCAACCTGGACCGACCGCCGACGCTGTCATGCGCTGAAAGTCCAAATGGGGCATCACCTTTTCGTCCAGCAATTGCATGATGCGGCCCACATCACCGGCCTGCACCGAGGGGTCTTTCTCAATGGTGTCAAGTGCCTCTTTGGTCAGGCGCTCAATCAGGGCCTCAGGCGCCTCGTCCGCCGCATAGGCGGGTGCCATCATGGTGGCAAAACTGACTGCTAACACCATCACAAATTGGGTTAAAAATCGTCGTTTCATATTTACTCCTTTGCCTTTGTCGCATTGTTAGTGGTGGGCGCATCATCCCCCTCATCTGGGGGATTGCCGTCATAAACAGAATTTCGGCGGCGCTGCATGAACGCATCGCGCGTGAAGGTGTAGGGGTCCAAAGCCACCTGATCCAGCATCTCACTGGCTTGCAGCAGGCGCGAACGCTGGTTTAGCAGGTTCAGTGCCGTAACCGAATTGCGGGTGGCGACATTGTCAATGTGGGAAGCCGGGCTGCCCTTGGTGTCAATCGGCATGGCCAGGGTGTCTCGCAGGGTCGACGGCCCCAGCAGCGGCAGCACCAAGTAGGGGCCGGTGTTGATTCCCCATCGGCCCAGTGTCTGACCAAAATCTTCGGTAGAACGCTCAATGCGCATCTCGGAAGCAATATCCAGCACCCCACCCAAACCAAAAACGGTATTGACACCGAAACGCATCAGGCTGTTGCCCGCTTGCTCAGGTTTGAGTTGCAATGTGTTGTTGACAACTGACCACGCATCTTGCAGGTTGTAAAAGAAATTGCTCACACCAGTTCGAATTGGAGAAGGCAGCACATCGCGATACACGGTGGCAGCTGGCCTCACCACCGCGCGGTCCACCGTGTCGTTGAATTTGTACACCCCGCGATTGAAGGGTTCGATTGGGTCGTGCGGGTTGGCCGCTGGTCCAGTGGCACAGCCACTCAGCAGTGCCGACGCAAATGCCATCCCGGCTATGCACAGGCTGCAGTGGACAGAAATTCTTGGTGAAGTTGGAATGCTCATTTTGTTACCTCACTGGTGGCGCCAGCAGCGGGCTCTGCCGCTTTGCTGAAAAGAAACTGGCTGATCAGATTTTCCAGAACCACCGCAGATTGGGTGCTACTGATCACGTCACCAGGGGCAAGATTTTGGTCAGCGGCACCAGCCTCGATCCCCACGTATTGCTCACCCAGCAACCCACTGGTCAGAATCTTCAACGAACTGTCTTTTGGAAAGCTATAGCGCTTGTCCATACCAACGGTAACCCTGGCCTGAAAGGTTTTGTCATCAAAGTCAATGCTCTCGATACGGCCCACCACCACGCCGGAGCTTTTCACCGCCGCTTTGGGCTTGAGCCCGCCGATGTTGTCAAATTTGGCAGAGACGGTGTAGGTGCCTGCAGAGCCTGAGAGGCTGCCCAAGTTGGCGGCCTTGAGCGCCAGAAAGACCAGCCCGATAAATCCCAACAGGACAAAGCCACCAACCAGAATTTCAATGTTTCGTTTTTGCATACCCAGTTCCAATCAATTGCGGAGCGGCTGTTTCACGCGGTCGTGAACATCAGGGCCGTCAGGATGAAATCCATAAAAAGGATGCCCAAGGACGAGAAAACCACGGTGCGCGTCGTGGCATAGGCCACCCCCTCGGGTGTCGCTTCTGACTCATAGCCCTGGTAGAGCGCAACAAAGGTGCAGATCAGCCCAAACACAATGCTCTTGATAACGCCATTGCCTACGTCGCGGATGACATCCACCCTGCTTTGCATGATTGACCAGAAATTCCCGGCATCGATACCAATCAGCAGCACGGCAACCACATAGGCTCCGATGATGCCCACCGCCGAGAACAGGATGGCCAGAATAGGCATTGACACCAGCCCACCTGCAAAGCGCGGCGCGAGCACACGTTGCATGGGATCCACCGCCATCAAGTCCATCGCCGCGATTTGTTCTCCGGCTTTCATGAGTCCGATTTCTGCGGTCAACGAGGTGCCAGCCCGACCTGCAAAAAGCAAGCCAGCGACTACCGGCCCGAGTTCGCGCACCAAGGCCAGGTTGACGATCAGTCCAAGCGACTCGGCAGCGCCATAGATCACCAAAGCGTAATACATCTGAAGTGCCAGCACAAAGCCCACCGCCAGACCGGAGGCCATGATGATGATCAGAGACCGGTTACCCACCGCGTGAATTTGGGCCACGATCAAGTAGGGGCGACGCAGGGCCGGGCCCAATGCACGCACCAAACTGACGAAGAAAAGCCCCGCGTGCCCCAACGAAGCCAGCAGATCGATCGTGAAACGCCCCAAACGGGACAGGGGTGTGAGAAAAAATTCCATCAAACACCCACTCCATAGTCTTCCGCCACGGTCTTTGCGGGGTAATGGAAGTTGATGGGCCCATCAGGCTCGCCACGCACAAACTGACGCACTTCCGGATCGGTGGACGCCATCAATTCAGCAGGCGTACCCTGCGCCACGATACGACCCTGGGTTGCAAAAAGCACAACCCAGTCGCAGATCGCCATGCACTGGGGAACGTCATGCGACACGATCAGCGATGTCGCTCCCGTAATGTCATTGAGTGTGCGGATTAGCTTGGCGGCAACGCCCAAAGACACCAAGTCAAGACCAGCAAACGGCTCGTCGTACATGATGAGTTCCGGATCGAGCACAATGGCACGCGCCAGTGCTACGCGCCGTGCCATGCCACCAGAAACTTCCGAAATACGCAACTGAGCCGCACCACGCAGTCCCACCGCATCAAGCTTCATCAGCACGATGTCGCGAATCAGGTCTTCGGTCAGGTTGGTGTGTTCGCGCAGTGGGAATGCGACGTTGTCAAATACGGACAAATCGGTAAACAGAGCGCCAAACTGAAAAAGCATACCCAAGCGGCGCCGGAACTTGTACAGCTCTGCTCGGTTGCTGGTGTTCACTGGTTTGCCATCAAAGCGCACCTGCCCACTGCTTGGCTCGTGCACGCCACCAATCAGTCGAAGCAAGGTGGTCTTTCCGCAGCCTGAGCCACCCAAAATGGCGGTGACCTTTCCGCGCGGAAAGTTCAGGGTGACGTCTTTCAGAATAGTGCGGCGTGCGTCGTACCCGAACGACACATGATCGATCTCGATAAGCGCGTCAGCGGCGGCAACTGGAAGGGATTGGGGCATAAAAAAAAGCGCCGGAAGACTGATCCGGCGCCTCAATCATAGGGGAAAACACCAATGCCAGCGCCTACAGGGGTTGCGACAACCCAAGGTTTACAGACAATTTACCTAGGCAGGTCGCTGAAACCCATTAAGAACTCATCCACCGAACGTGCCGCCTGGCGGCCTTCACGAATGGCCCAAACCACCAGGCTTTGGCCACGGCGCATGTCACCGGCGGCAAACACCTTGGGCACATTGGTAGCGTAGCCGCCGACAAAGTCGGTGCTGGCTTTGGCATTTCCACGGGGATCTTTTTCAACGCCAAACACGTCCAGTATGGTGGCCACTGGGTTCACAAAACCCATGGCCAGCAGCACCAAATCTGCTTTGTAGGACTTCTCAGAGCCGGCAACTTCCACCATCTTGCCGTCCTTAAGCTCAATTTGCACCGTCTTCAAGCCAGTGACTTTGCCCTTTTCGCCAATGAATTCTTTGGTGGACACGGCAAACTCACGCACGCAGCCTTCTTCATGGCTGGAGCTGGTACGCAGCTTCATGGGCCAATAAGGCCACACCAAGGGCTTGTTTTCTTGCTCGGGCGGCTGGGGCATCACCTCAAACTGGGTCACGCTGACCGCACCATGGCGGTTGCTGGTACCCACGCAATCGCTACCGGTGTCGCCGCCACCAATCACGATGACATGTTTGCCATCTGCACGCAACTGGTTCTTTAGCTTGTCTCCGGCATTAATCTTGTTTTGCTGCGGCAAAAACTCCATGGCGAAATGGATCCCATCGAGATCACGCCCCGGCACTGGCAAATCACGCGACTGCTCGGAGCCACCAGTTAACAGCACAGCATCAAAATCCGCCTGCAATTGCTCTGGCGAAACGGTTTCTTTGGCCCAGTTGGTGACCTTGCTGCCCTTGGGCATGGTGCCGACCAAAACGCCGGTGCGGATCGTCACGCCCTCGGCCTTGAGTTGCTCGACGCGACGGTCAATGTGGGATTTCTCCATCTTGAAGTCGGGAATGCCATAACGCAGCAAGCCACCCACACGATCGTTCTTCTCGAACAGGGTCACGTCATGGCCCACACGCGCCAGTTGCTGAGCGGCAGCCATGCCCGCCGGGCCAGAACCCACGACGGCGATTTTTTTGCCGGTTTTGATTTTGGCCGGTTGTGGTGTCACCCAACCGTGTTCCCAAGCCCGGTCGATGATGGCGTGCTCGATGCTTTTGATGCCCACCGGCAACTGGTTCACATTCAAGGTACAGGCAGCCTCACAGGGTGCGGGGCAGATGCGGCCGGTGAACTCGGGGAAATTGTTGGTGCTGTGCAGCACATCAATGGCTTCTTTCCAATCGCCTTGGTAAACCAGGTCATTGAAATCAGGAATGATGTTGTTGACCGGGCAACCGTTGTTGCAAAACGGTGTGCCGCAGTCCATGCAACGTGCCGCCTGAACGTTGGCTGCCTGGTCATCCAGGCCAATGACAAATTCCTTGTAGTTCTTCAGACGATCGGGCACGGGCTTGTANNCCCTCTTCCACCCGCTGGTACTCCATGAAACCAGTAACTTTTCCCATGACATTTTTCCTTGTGTACGTCTAATGCCGATTACTTGGCAGCGACAGATTGTTTTTCTGCTTCTTTTTTAGTAGCTTCCTGCACCCGATTTACCTGGGCTAGAGCTCCTTTTTTTGCATGAAGCTCGGCCAGCGCCCGCTTGTACTCCAGCGGGAACACCTTGACAAATTTGCCACGTGCGGTATCCCAGTTGTCCAGCAGTTCGCGGGCACGGCGGCTGCCCGTCCAGCGGTTGTGCTCGGACAGCATTTGCTTGAGCTGTTCTTCATCGCTCAAGCCACGGTGCCAAAGCTTCTCGTTCACCGCTTCCTTTTGCTCTGCACTTGTCAACACCTTTTCAAGCGAGACCATGGCGGTGTTGCAACGCTTTGCAAACTTGCCATCTTCGTCATACACGTACG
>DFWT01000271.1 GCA_002381045.1 Rhodoferax sp. UBA4127 | reverse complement strand
CGCCGCCACCACCCGCGCCGCCTGCGAAAAGTATGCTCTGGTGCCCACCAGTGTGATGAATTTCTTGGAGGGCACGCGCTTTACGCCAGCGAAGCAGGCACGCCAACAATCGCCCTACAAACACCTGCTCAAACCCAAAGCCGGTGGTGTGACGCTGGCCCTGGAGGCCATGGGCGAGAAGTTTGGTGCGGTGCTGGACGTGACCATCGTCTACCCGGACGGTAAGCCCACGTTTACCCATTTTTTGATGGGCCGCGTCAGCCGCGTCGTGGTGCAGGTTCGCACCCTGCCAGTGCCAAAAGCCGAGACCACATCCGGTCAGGCACCGGAGCAGGCATTGCGCGAGAGCTGCCAGCGTTGGGTCAACCAGTTGTGGGCCGACAAAGATGCGCTGATCTCGAACATACTTTCAAGAGAAAACAAGCGATAGCCCATATGAATAAAGGGCAAATAGCTATCATTAGCGCAGCATTTTCCATTGATTGACAAAGCATTCAACAGTAGTACCAGACGTGGCGACTGGGTCAGAATGCAAGCGGCGTGAGGCAGGGTGATTGGGTCAGGTGACCGGGCTTTGGGGTCAAAGGCGCGTGCCTGAAGCGGCTGTCGACTTACAACGCCTCCCCGCGCGTGATTTGTCCCCAAAACCGCATGCACCTGACCCGGTCGCCGTGCCGGGTTACTGCCCAGCATTCATGCTGGCCTTCCTACATACCGCCCTGCAGTTTTACAGCACCGCAACGCAGCGATTGCTCAGGTTCAGCGCGTGTGCTTGAACATCTTGGCGTTAAAGCTCTCAGGAATCCCCAGTCCACGCGAGCCGGGCACCAGTTCAAATGAATCACCTGCGCACAATTTGCCAGGTTCCTGTACCGCTAAGTAAAAACCACAGCAGCCTGCCTGTGCCATGCGTTTGGAGGCGGTGTTAAAGCCCATGGCCGCATTGAACTTGTAGCAAGGTTCACGCGGTTGGGTCACCCGCAGTGCACAGTTCGCAAAACGCAGCACATCACCCACCCACACATCCGCCTCTAACAAACCTGAGAGACTCAGGTTCTCGCCCATGCTGCCCCAAGGCAAGGCATCGTCCATGGGGCTCACGCCCGCCTCAGATCGCGCCGCACGCCAAAACGCGTAGTGTTCACTGGGGTAGGCATACACAGCTTTGTCCAGCCCACCGTGCACCGACAAATCCGCCTGCTCATCACTCACCAAACCCAATGGCTTGGCAAGCACCTCGCCAGTGACGGCCCGTTTGTGAATGGCGGTCATCACGCGGCGGCCGTTGATCAGGGCGGGTCGGGCCTGGGCGACTTGAATGCTTAGGAGGTGGGGCATGGTTGGATCGACGAGAGCAGAGAATTGGGTTGGGCCAACTATAGGTGAGCAAGTCCAGTAGCGCAGCGCTTATGGCTGCCCGACACGCGGCATACTCTGACGCAGGTTCTGCCTCCCGCTCAACCGTCGACCTCAACCCAATTGCCCACCATGCTTGCCCGACTTCTTCGCTGGACTTACCTAGTGCAACTGCTGGTGGGCGGCCTGATCGGCAGCTGGGCAGCGGTACAGATGGCGCCACGGTGGGGTGCCATCGCGCTCATTCTGATCCTGCTGATCGCCTTGGGATGGGTGATTTTTTTGCAGGCAGTCATCATTGCAAGTTCCATGCTGTTGTCGCGTTCCCCCGGGCCGCTGGCACCCTGGTTGAAGGCGGCCTGGGGCGAGCTGATGGCCGCGCTGCTGGTTTATGGTTTGCGGCTGCCATGGACGCGAAGCAACCCGGGTGTTTTACCTCCTACCAGCACTGCCAAACCGGGCCAGAACGCGTTGCCAGTGCTCTTGGTCCACGGCTTTGTCTGCAATCACCGGGTTTGGGATGTCGTGACGCCCCAACTCCGGGCCCAGGGCCACAGCGTGCTGGCGCTTGACCTAGAACCGCTGTTCACCTCGATTGATGACTATGCAACCTCGATAGATAGCGCGGTCACCCAGCTTTGTACCCAAACCCATTCAGAAAAGGTGATTCTGGTCGGGCACAGCATGGGCGGCTTGGCGATTCGGGCCTGGTTACGTGCTTATGGCAGTACCCGCGCTGCCAAGATCATCACCTTGGGCACGCCGCACCAAGGCACCCGTGCGCCGCAATGGGTGAGCACACCCAACGGCGCGCAAATGGCCTGGGGCAGCGCCTGGTTACACGCGCTGGCACAGGCCGAAACACCCGCCACCCGCCAGCGCATGCACCTGGCGTTCTCACAGCACGACAACATTGTTTACCCACAGCGCGAGCAACTGCTGGAAGGCGCCCAGGCGACTGAATTCAGTGGCATCGGGCATCTGCAGATGTGCCTGGATGCAGCGGTGATTGGGTGGCTGTTGCTGGAAGTTGCAGAAATCACACCACCAGAGATTCGATAATCGCCAGATGGTTGAACCTCCCCCCAACAACGCTGACCAAGCCACACCCAACAGGATACTGCCCCGCCCCGCACCTCAGTCCCTGCGGCAACTTTTCTGGGCCTTCAATGGCCTGGCCTTGCAGGGCTTCGGTGGTGTGGTGGCCATCGCCCAGCGCGAGCTGGTCGACAAACAGCAGTGGCTGACGCGCGAAGAATTTGTCGAAGACTGGGCTGTGGCCCAGGTGCTGCCCGGCCCCAATGTGGTCAACTTGTCACTCATGATTGGTGACCGCTACTTCGGCATGCGTGGCGGCATGGTAGCGCTGGCTGGCATGCTGACGATACCGATGCTGATCGTGCTGCTGATGGCCGGGCTGTTTGCAGGCGTGTCAGACTCACCTGCGGTGCAAGGTGCGCTGCGTGGCATGGGCGCAGTGGCTGCCGGCATGATTGCGGCCACGGGATTGAGGCTTTTTGCTGCCTTAAAGAATAATGTGCTTGGAGCCCCCGTATGCTGGGGGCTAGCAGCTATGACGTTCGTAGCAATCGCATTTTTACGAACGCCACTGATTTGGGTGCTGCTGGTGCTGGGCGGCTTGGGCACGCTGTGGGCTTTCCGGCAGTTGGGCCGACTGGAGCGAAACGCACCATGACCACAGCCCTGAACTTGACTGCGTCTGAGTGGCTGGCGCTGCTGACTCACTTTTTGTCGCTCTCCTTGCTGGCGGTGGGTGGCGTCATTACCACCGTTCCCGATATGCACCGCCGCCTGGTGGACGAGCACCAGTGGCTGACCGATGGCCAGTTCAATGCCTCTATCGCCATTGCTCAGGCCGCGCCGGGTCCGAACGTCCTGTTTGTGGCCCTGATGGGCTGGCATGTAGGGCTGAACTCGGGCGGTGGCTTGGGTGCTGGCTGGGTTGGCTGGGGAAGCGCCTTGCTGGGCGTCGTGCTGGCGATGCTGGGCATTCTTTTACCCAGTACCACCCTGACATTTGTGGCCTCGCGTTGGGGTCACAAAAACCGCGAAATGCGTGCGGTACGTGCCTTCAAGCAAGGCCTGGCACCGGTGGTGGTCGCGCTGCTGATGTCTACGGGATGGATTTTGACCGCGGCACACGGTGCGGCCTGGACACATTGGCCACTGTGGCTGCTAACTGCCGCTACAGCCATCCTGGTGTGGCGCACCCAAATTCATTTGCTCTGGCTGCTGGGCGCCGGGGCGCTTGCTGGCGTCATGGGCTGGGTTTGAGGCAAAGGGGGTTTGATGCGATTGAAAAAATCCCACATCACATCCACTGCCGAAATGGCCTGAGAAGGCGGCTCATTTCCACGACCTTTTTCTCCCCCCGGCCACGAGTGTCCACCGGTCTCGGTCACGCACAACTGCACTTCCGACCCACCCGAGCAAGGGGCATACACCTGACAAAAGGCCGCTGGGGTATCCAGCGTGCGCTTGGGTGGCAAGCTGCAGGCACTTTTTTTGGTCCATTTGACAATGGTGTTGGCCACCGACACGTAATCAGTGACCTGTGACGCACGCACCGAGTCCGGCCCGGCACCGCCGTTGAACAGCACATGGCTGTCATTTTTGGCATGAATGTGCAACACCGACACCGGCATTTCGGGCTCGCAACTGCGGGTGTTGTCGGTACCGGCCACTGCCGCAATGCCAGAGAACACTTCAGACATCTCACATGCCAACCGGTAGGCCATCATGGCGCCATTGGACATGCCAGTGGCATAAATGCGCTTGTAGTCCACGTTCACCTGCTGGGTCACCCGGGTCAATACTTCGCGGATAAAGCCTACGTCATCAACTTGCGCGTCACGGGCCGCAGCACAACAATTGCCGGCATTCCAGGTGGCCAGTTTGCCACCGGGCAACTTGCTGTAACCATTGGGAAACACCACCACAAAACCCTGCTGCTCGGATTTGCTGATCAACCCGTATTTGGCATCGTCGGCCTGCAAATCCATGTTGCCGCCCCCACCATGCAGGGCAAACAGCAGCGGCACTGGCATGGCGGGCTTGTAGCTTGCTGGCAGGTGCAACCGGTACATGCGATTCAGGCCGTCGTGCTGAAAGTTAAAGCGGTACTCACCCGGTTTGATCAACGCCATTTGAACTTCGGTGCCATTGCCAGATTCGGCTTTGGCCGGCTGACGCTGGACTAGCCGGTCTTTCAAGCGCTGGGCCACCGTGCCGCCCTGCGACCACCCGGACTGCGGCCACGCAAGCAGACCAATCAGGCATATCCCAACACCTATGGCATTCAACAAGCGGGGTTTCATGGGCTTTCTCACAACATTGGCAAATGGTGGATTTTCTGCCCGGAACGCGTCCGGCAACAAACCCAAGGCTGAAAACCAATTTCAATTGGTTTTATATATCTAAAAATGAATAAGTACATCGCCACAATGTAGTTTGAAATATATGAATTGACCCGTACAGTCCGGCCCTATGAACGAAATTGCATTCATTTTGGCGGGTTTTGTGGTCGGCATCGTGGTCGGTTTGACGGGCGTGGGCGGCGGCTCACTTATGACACCCATCCTGATCTTCTTCTTTGGTGTCAAACCTTATCTGGCGGTCGGTACCGACTTGCTGTTTGCCGCTTTCACCAAGATGGGTGGCACGGTAAAGATGGCCCGGTCCGGCCTGGTGCCCTGGCGTGTAGTGTTGCACCTTTCGGCGGGCAGTATTCCGGCGGCGCTGGCCACCCTGTGGGTGCTGAAAAACATTGGCCCGGCAGACGCTGCGGTGCAGCGCATCATGACCACCACCCTCGGGTTGGCCCTGCTGCTCACCGCAGGGGCCACGCTGTACAAGGCTGCGCGCGGCAAAGCGGCACCGCGCAACGTAGTGGCGGGTCAAGAGATTCAAGCCACCACGCCGCGCCACTGGAGTTTGCCCCTGCTGTTTGGCGCGTTGATTGGCGTGCTGGTGTCCTTGACCTCGGTGGGTGCCGGCGCCATTGGCGTCACGGTGCTGATGTTGCTTTACCCCTTGCTGCCGCTGCCGCGCATTGTGGCCGCCGACATTGCCTATGCCGTGCCCTTGACCCTTGTGGCAGGTGCCGGCCACGCCACGATGGGTTCGGTGGACTGGCGCATGCTGAGCCTGTTGTTGATGGGTTCACTGCCGGGCATCTGGCTGGGCTCGCACTTCATGAGCCGGGTGCCTGAGCGCGTGATCCGCTCGATGCTGTCGGTCTTGCTGGCCTACGCCGGCACCAAATTAATTGCCATCTGAAATCTGCCATGTACCAATACACCGACTTTGACCGCCAGTTCATCCGCGAGCGTGCGGCCCAGCACCGCGACCAGCTTGATCGCAACTTGCGTGGCGAACTAACTGACGACGAATTTCGCCCACTGCGCCTGCAAAACGGCTGGTATGTGCAACGCTACGCCCCGATGCTTCGCGTGGCAGTGCCCTATGGCGAATTGGCCAGCCGCCAGCTACGCGTGTTGTCCAAAATTGCCCGTGATTACGACCAACCCAGCGCGGCCGTTTACCAGCACGCCAGTGCCACCCAGGCCGAACTCGGCACATCCCATTTGCCAGTGGGCTATGGCCACTTCAGTACCCGGCAAAACGTGCAGTTCAACTGGATTCCTCTGGCCAAGAGCGCCGACGTGATGGACCTGCTGGCCACGGTGGATATGCACGGCATCCAGACCAGCGGCAACTGCATTCGCAACATCACCAGCGACGCCCTGGCCGGCATTGCCCCGGACGAAGACATTGACCCGCGGCCCTATGCCGAAATCATGCGTCAGTGGAGCACGCTGCACCCAGAGTTCGCTTTTTTGCCGCGCAAGTTCAAGATTGCCATCAACGGTGCTTTGGAAGACCGTGCCGCCACAGCCTGGCATGACGTGGGTCTGCACCTGCGGCGCAATGCCTTGGGGCACATCGGCTTCAAGGTGCTGGTGGGTGGTGGCATGGGCCGCACCCCGGTGATTGCCAGCACCCTGCGTGAGTTCTTGCCCTGGGACCAGATCCTGAATTACCTGGAAGCCGTGGTGCGGGTGTACAACCGCTTTGGTCGCCGTGACAACCTGTACAAGGCGCGCATCAAAATCCTGGTGAAGGCCGAAGGCCAGCGCTTTGTGGACGAGGTCGAAGCCGAGTTCCAGGCAATTCAAACCCACGATGGCGCTGCCCACACCATTCCGCAAGCGGAACTGGACCGGGTATCGAAACATTTTTCGGCTCCAGACCTCGTGAAATATGCGCAAGTAGCTACACAAAATGTAGCAACTGAGCTCAGCGAAAAAGACGCCGCCGAGTACCAGCGCTGGCTGGCTCAGAACGTGCGCGCCCACAAAAATCCGGCCCTGCGCGCCGTGACTCTGTCATTCAAACGGCTAGGCTTCGCGCCCGGTGATGCCACGGCCGATCAGCTTTGCGCCGCCGCCGACTTGGCAGACCGCTTCAGCGCCGGCGAGGTGCGCGTGACCCACGAGCAAAACCTGCTGCTGCCCTGGGTGCATGCCACCGACCTGCCCGCCCTGTGGCTGGCGGCCCGCAGTTTGGGCGTGGCCAAGGCCAATATCGGATTGCTGACCGACATGATCACCTGCCCGGGTGGTGACCTGTGTGCGCTGGCCAACGCCCGCTCGATTCCACTGGCCGCCGCGATCACCGAGCGTTATCAAGACCTCGACGAACTTTTTGACATTGGCCCGGTGGACCTGCACATTAGTGGTTGCATGAACTCTTGTGGCCACCACCACACCGGCCACATCGGTGTGCTGGGCGTGGACAAGGACGGGCGTGAGTGGTACCAGATTTCATTGGGTGGCTCTGACGGCAGCCTACTCAGCGGCACACCTAAACCGGGCAAGGTGCTTGGTCCGTCGTTTGCGGCGTCCGAAGTCACCGACGTAGTGGAAGCTTTGCTGGACACCTACCGTGCTAAGCGTGCGGCTCAAGAGACATTCATTGCCACGGTGCAGCGCATCGGCTTGGAGCCGTTCAAGCAAGCCGCCAACGCGGTGCGGCATGAGACCCGCGACGGCGGGAAAGTGCTGCACGTGCACTTGGCAACAGCCGAAACCGAGAGCGACTAAGAAGGAAAAAAAATGACGAAAACTATCCAATTCATAGCTTCTAGCGCAATAGATACAAGGGCTTCAACCCTAAATGTTCTTGAACTCGCAAACGACACCAACCCCGCCACACAAACCCTGCAAGGCGTGGACCGCATCCACCTGCACTTCCCCAAGTTCACCGATGGCCGAGCCTACAGTCAAGCCTATTTGTTGCGCCGCCGCCTGGGCTTTACCGGTGACATCCGCGCCACGGGCGATGTGCTGGTGGACCAGCTTCTGCAAATGCAGCGCAGCGGGTTCAGCTCTGCGGTGTTGCGGGCGGATCAGAACCTGTTTCATGCCCAGCGCCAACTGGCGCACTTCGCCAACTTTTACCAAGGTGACGCCACAAACGCCATGCCCCAGTTTGCAGCCGAGGAGGCCACAGCATGAACGCCATCGACCTCAACGCCCGTGCGTCTGGGACCTTTGCGAAAAAACTGGCCGAAACCCAGGCGCTGCTGACGCAGGCCGCACTGGACTACGCACCCAACGCACTTGGCACCGAACCACGCATTACCCTGGCCTGCAGCCTGGGGGCAGAAGACATGGTATTGGCCCACTTGATCAACCATCTGAAACTCAACATTGGCATCTTTGTGCTGGAGACCGGGCAATTGCACGCCGAGACGCTGGCGCTGATGTTTCGGTTCAAGGGCACATCCCGCGCACCGGTCAGGGTGTTCACTCCGGACAACGAATCCGTCGTGCAATTTGTCGCCCGTGAGGGCAAAGACCCGATGTTTAAGAGCATCGCCTTGCGCAAAGCCTGCTGCCAGATTCGCAAGATGGAGCCGCTGAGCCGCGCCCTGGCTGGCAAAGCCGCCTGGATCACCGGCCTGCGCCGAGAGCAATCCGGTGCTCGCGCCGAGGTGCCTTTGATCGACACCAGCGACGCAGCCCGCGTCAAATTAAATCCCTTGGCCAACTGGACCTGGGGCGACGTGTGGTTCTACATAGCCGACAACAAGCTTGACTACAACCCGCTGCACNNGCCGCCGCCTTCGAGCGCCCCACCCTGTTGTTCTCGGGCGGTAAAGACTCGCTGGTGATGCTCAAGTGCGCCGAAAAAGCCTTTGGCACGCCTGCGACTAGCGGCAAGATTCCTTTTCCGCTGCTGATGATCGATACCGGCCACAACTTCTCGGAAGTCACCGACTTTCGGGACGCACGCGCCAAAGAACTCGGTGCCGATTTGATCGTGCGCAGCGTTGAAGACTCCATGGCCCGTGGCACAGTGCGCCTGGCACATCCGGGTGAATCCCGCAATGTGCATCAGTCGGTGACGCTGCTGGAAGCCATCGAAGAGTTCCACTTTGACGCCCTGATTGGCGGCGCCCGCCGCGACGAGGAAAAAGCCCGCGCCAAAGAGCGCATCTTCAGCCATCGCGACAGCTTTGGCCAATGGCAACCCAAAGACCAGCGCCCCGAGCTGTGGACCTTGTTCAATACCAAACTGCAACCCGGTGAGCACTTCCGCGTGTTCCCGATTTCCAATTGGACCGAGCTGGATGTGTGGCAATACATCGCACGCGAAAGCATTGCCCTGCCGTCGCTGTACTACTCGCACGTGCGTCAGGTGGTTGAGCGCAAAGGCCTGCTCGTTCCCGTGACTGAACTCACCCCGTTGAAACTCGGTGAAGTGGCCGAGCTGCGCGATGTACGTTTCCGTACCGTGGGCGACATCACCTGCACCTGCCCAGTAGAAAGCCTAGCCGCCACGCCCGAGCAGATCGTGCTGGAAACTCTGGCCGCTGACGTGAGCGAGCGCGGTGCAACGCGCATGGATGACAAGACCTCTGAGGCTTCGATGGAGAAGCGCAAGAAGGACGGGTACTTTTGATGATTTCGGCGTGGTTTCAAACCCGGCGCGGCGACCGGGCGATGTGCATGCGGTATTGGGGTGAAAACACACGCGAGATTGAGGGTGCAGTTCACCAACTACCGTTTACGCTCGCCTTTCACCCCAAAGCCCGGTCACATGGCCGGATCACCACGCCACGCATTCCTGGCGGTTGACACAAAAGAAACTCATGAATACTACAACTTCAATAGCTTTTAACACAATTGATACAAGGGCTACAGGCCAATTTGACACAAAGTCTGCACTGCGCTTCATCACCTGCGGCAGNNGAACAAGGCATCACCATCGACGTGGCTTACCGCTACTTCAACACCGCCAATCGCAAATTCATCATCGGTGATGCACCCGGCCACGAGCAATACACCCGCAATATGGTCACCGCCGCCAGCAGCGCAGATGCAGCGGTGGTGCTGGTCGACGCCACCAAACTCCAGTGGCAAGACGCGGCCATGAACCTGCTTCCGCAAACACGTCGCCACTCGCTTCTGTGCCACCTGCTGCGGGTGCCCAGCATCGTGTTTGCTGTCAACAAGCTCGACGCCCTGGGCGACGACGCCACGCGAGCCTTCACCAACATCAGCACGGCACTTCAAAGTTTTGCTCAGGCCGCCGACATCGAAGTCGCCACCATCGTCCCGGTCTCCGCCCTCAAGGGCCATAACGTGGTGGAGTCGGTGGATGGCTGGTGCGGCTACACCGGCCCCAGCTTGCTGGATGTGCTGGAACTGCTCCCAGTCACCACTTCTGAGACGGAATTGCCCTTGGCTTTCCCGGTGCAATGGGTCGAGAAATTCTCAAACAGCAGCGACACGTCGCAAGGCCGGAGGGTGTTCTGGGGCCGGGTCGGTGCTGGCATTGCGCAGGTTGGCCAGACCATCAAAGTGCTGCCCAGCGGCCAGACCGCCACAGTGGCGCAGGTGCTGGGTCATACACGCGCACCACGCACCGTGCCTGCGGGTCATAGCGCCGGCATCGTGCTGGACCGGGAGGTGGACGTGTCACGCGGAGATTGGCTGCTGGCGGTCGAGCCTGCCTTGCCCGACGCGGTGACCACAGAGGACCACTTTGAATCATCACCCCCGCCCGCTGGCTTGGCGGCCAGCCGTGAGATTTCTGGTACGGTGGCCTGGATGGATGACGAACCCCTTGTGGGCGGACGGGTGTATTGGGCGCTGCATGGCCACCGCTGGGTCAAGGCACGGGTAAAACGTGTCATTCACCGCCTAGACATCAACACCTTGGCCGAAGAAGACGCGGGCACCCTTCCGGCCAACAGCATCGGCCATGTGGAACTGCTGCTGCAAGACGGGATTGCCGCCCGGCCGTATGAGCAATCCCGCGTGCTCGGCGCGTTGGTACTGGTGGACACCGCCAGCCACCGCACGGCTGGGGCATTGCTGATCCGTTGACCGTTGTCACGCTTGGCGCAAGGGGCATGCACTAGACTGGTGCCGCCCCTTGGCCGACCCATTAAAATGCCGACTCCCGTTCAAACTTCAGTAAACCCAAAATGACCCATGTCGTCACAGAATCCTGCATCAAATGCAAGTACACCGATTGCGTTGATGTGTGCCCCGTGGACTGCTTCCGCGAAGGCCCCAACTTTTTGACCATCGACCCGGACGAATGCATCGACTGCGCGGTCTGCATTCCCGAATGCCCGGTGGACGCCATTTTTGCGGAAGAAGATCTGCCAAAGAACCAGCGCCACATGACCAAACTCAACGCCGAACTGGCCTTGCTGCCCAGCTTCACCAGCATCACCAAACGCAAGGCGCCTTTGCCTGATGCAGATGCGTGGAAAGACAAAACCGGCAAGCTGTCCGAGTTGATTCGCTAAAACGCACCTGCGTGTTGAGTTCGCCTGGCAACGCCACTATGCGTGACCCCGGCGTGATTGAGACCGATGCCCTGGTCATTGGTGCCGGGCCAGTAGGCTTGTGGCAGGTGTTCCAACTGGGCTTGCAAGGCATTCATGCCCACGTGGTGGATGTGCTGGATGAAGCCGGCGGGCAATGTATTGAGCTCTACCCGGACAAGCCGATTTATGACATCCCCGGCTTGCCCCACAGCACCGGCCGCGAACTGACCCAGCGCCTGCTGCAGCAGGTCGCCCCCTTCAAACCCCGTTTTCATTTCAACCAGCAGGTCAGCGAACTGAACCACCAACCGGATGGGCGCTGGCTCGTGTCGACTGCTGAGCAGCGATTCCTCACACGTACCCTGTTCATTGCGGCGGGTGTCGGCGCCTTTGTACACAAAGAACTGAAGATTGACGGCCTTGCACGCTTCACAGGGACGCAGTTGCATTACCGGCTGAAGACACTGGGCCGGCAGCCAGGGGTCTTGGCGGCAGAGTGTTCTGCGCAGGTCAAGGAGGAGCCCGCAGGCGAAGGCCGAAGGGCGGGGGACACGGAGCAGAGCACTCTGCTGCAAAGTCGCCCAGCTCAGCGCGTGGTGGTGATCGGCGGTGAAGAAGCAGCCGTGGAAAGTGCCATTGCCCTGGCCATACAAGACGCGCAACTGACCCACAGCGTGACCCTGGTCCACCGGCGTGATGTCCTACAGGCCGGCCCCGATGCCTTGGCACGACTGGCCGAGCTGCGCGCCTGTGGTCGCATTGAATTCGTCACCGGTCAGGTCTCAGGCATTGAAGTCAATAGCGAGCGGCTCAGCGCCGTCATCGTCGACACCCCCGACAACCAGAGCCGCACCCTGCCCTTAGACGCATTGCTGGTGTGCCAAGGCATCAGCCCCAAGCTGGGACCGATTGCCAACTGGTCGTTGGCCATGGAACGCAAACAACTGAGCGTTGACCCCGCCTCCTTTGCCACCAACGCGCCGGGCATTTACGCCGTCGGTGACATCAACACCTACCCGGGCAAAAAAAAACTTGTCGTCTGCGGCTTCCACGAAGCCACCCTGGCGGCCTTTGCTGCTGCCAGCTACATCAACCCGCAAACGCCTGAGGTGTTGCTTTACACCACCAGCAGCGCGCTGCTGCAACAGCGGCTGGGGGTTTGAGCAAGCGCTGAGTTTTCTTTTGAATGGAATGCTTGGCCGCTTGACACATTTAAAGCCATCCAGCGCGTCAATCCATTTGCCTAACCCGCCAAGCAAGGCTACCAATAGCGCATGGCATCCATGTAGAGCTGACTCAGATCACCCTGGCTGACCTCACGTGGGGCATTGGTCAGCAGGCGCTGCTGTGCCCAAGCCCCTTTGGTCAGGCCAGGCACGTCGGCCTCTCCGTAACCCACACCACCCACACCGTTGGGTATGCCGGTGGCTTGCATCAGTGTGATCAAGTGCTTGGCCAGAATGTCGCCTGCATCGTCCTCACGAGCATCTCGCACATCAGCCCCCAAACAAGCCGCACCAAACAGGTGGCGCTCGGGGCAGGCGCAGGCGGTAAAACGGAAGACTGAAGGCGCATTCACGATCACACTCATGCCGTGTGGCACCATCGGCTCATGGGTGGGGTAACCCTTGGGTTGAAAGTCACGCACCAAACCCGCCACCGAATAAGCCATGCCATGTGGCACATGCACACCCGAGTTACCGAATGCAATGCCAGCCAGTGTGGCCGCATACATCATCTGGTCACGCGCCTCCAAATCAGTCGCATCGTTCACCGCGCGCACCAGGTATTTACCCAAAAGTTTCAGCGCTGCTTCGCAGCCCATATCGCTCCACGGGTTCGCGCCCTGGCTCATGGGTCGCAGCGCGGGTATGGCCGGCGCTGCACGGCGGGTAAATGCGCGTGCGGTGTAAGACTCCAGTGCGTGCGACAACACATCAAAACCGCTGGCAGCCACCACGTTTTTAGGCAAGCTGTAGGTGGTGGCCGGGTCGATCAATGCCATGGAGGGTTTGAGGCGCTTGGAGGCAATGCCGGTCTTAACCTGGTGCGACAGCAAATCAAAGATGGTGATGCCAGTGCATTCGGAGCCAGTGCCGCAGGTGGTAGGGCAGGCAATGTGGGGTTTGAGCGGTCCGGGCACGGCTTTGCCCGCACCAATGGGGGCATTCACATAATCCAGAAAATCACTGGCGGGCCAGGTGGCGTAGAGGTTGGCAGCCTTGCAGGTGTCGATGACCGAGCCACCGCCCACCGATACATAGCCGTCAAATCGACCCTCGGTGGCAAACTGGGTGGCGGCTTTGAAAGACTGGTCTGTGGGCTCCACCTTCACTGCGTCGAACACCACCACATCCACGCCTGCGGCCACTAGCGACATCCTCACCTCAGCCACATACGGAAGGTTCGCCAGAGTTTGATCNNGACACGGGTCATACCCAAGGCTTTGGCATGTTCACCCGATTCCTTGAGCACACCATGACCAAAACTGATGGCCGAGATATCAACCGAAAAAATATGCTCGTGGCCCTTAGTGACCGCGTATTGGGTGTGGCAGCAGGACATAGGGTGACTCCTAAAAGCTTAGTGATCTGCGACAAATGGCATCAGCTTAGCGCCTCGCCGAGCGCTGGGGTACATCGGCTTGACCCGGCAAAGCGCAGCAACCGGCGTGGTGCCCCTGGCTACCGCTCAATTCTTCAATGAATTTTCGTTGGGTGTGCTTGGAGGAGCACCAGCACAAGGGGATCGCGAATTTTCATAAAATCATTGTGAAATCACAAAGAAGACGCAGGGAGACTTAGCAATAAATAGACAGACGTCTAGGAGAGAGCAATGCTGCGGCAAAGTTTGGCAGTGCTTCTTGGTTTTTTGGCTTGGTCAGCCATCTGGCTGGCTGGCAACCAGCTGCTGGTAGAACTCCATGCGATTCCGCATGGTTCACGTACGCCTATCAAATATGCTGGCAGCTTGTTGGCGTTACTCACCAATGCCGTGGTCGCCACGGTCACTGCGGGCTACTCGGTGGCCTTGCTGAAACCGCAAAACCTACAGCGCCCGGTGCTGATTCTGGCTGGTTTGCTGATCGCTGTGGGTGGGGTGGTTCAATTCGGTCTGTGGGAACTGATGCCCCTGTGGTACCACGTTGCTTTCTTGACTCTGCTGTTGCCGATGTGCATTGTGGGCGCCAAGCTTTACAAATCATCACATCGAAATGCTCCTTCAAGCTGGCCGTAGCGCGCAACGGCGCCGCCGCCATTGGCAAAACGCCTGCCTGAGAGGTATGTCTCAGGCGGTCGATGTCCCCACCACCTCCGCCGCACTGCGAAATGCCTCCACTGCACTTGGCACACCACAGTACACCGTGGCGTGCAGCAACACTTCCTGAATCTCCAGTACGGTGGCACCGTTGTTGAGTGCACCGCGCACATGGCCTTTTAGTTCATTCTGCTTGCCCAGCGCGGTGAGCATGGCCACAGTGACCAAGCTGCGGGTTTTCACATCCAGCCCGGGACGCTGCCACACATCACCCCAGGCGTTGCGGGTTATGTGCTGCTGCAAAGGGGCGGTGAAGTCGGTCACACCAGCGAACGCCTTCGCCACAAAGTCTTCACCCATGACCTGCTTGCGCATGGCCAGGCCGGCCTCAAATTGTGAATCATTCATCTCATTTGCTTTCGAAAGAACCCAGACTTAGCGCAGCGCAAAGCAGACCGTAGCGCGCACCTTGGCGGGGCACAGAAATGTGGCACGCTGCACGCTAAGTTGCCAGCGCCCGCCAAACAGTTTTGCCCTTGCTTTCTTTGTCGATTTGCGTCAGCACTACCTCGTGGGCACTAAGCTCCTGCTCGGTGGCTTGAATCACTGGCAACACAAAGCCGCTTAAGTCCAACACAGACGCGCGATGACCATCGCCATCCACACCCGAGGATTCGTCGATTAGCAGCGCCTCCTGCCCCCGCGTCAGGTTGATGTAGACGTCGGCCAACAATTCGGAATCCAGCAGGGCGCCATGCAGCGTACGGCCCGAGTTGTCGACTTCCAGGCGGTCACACAGGGCGTCCAGTGAGTTGCGTTTGCCCGGAAACATCTCCTTGGCCATGACCAGGGTGTCTGTGATGCTGGCCACCACGGCTTTCACTGGCGGCAAACTGACCCGTGCCAGTTCCATGTTCAAAAAACCCAAATCAAACGGCGCGTTATGAATGACGACATGGGCGTCTTTCAGGTAGTCCAACAGCTCCTGGGCGATCTCGGCAAACTTGGGCTTGTCGCTCAAAAACTCGGTGGTCAAACCGTGCACCTTGAGCGCTTCCTCATGGCTGTCACGCCCGGGGTTGACGTAAATGTGCAGGTTGTTGCCAGTGAGCTTGCGGTGCAGCATCTCCACGCAACCGATTTCAATCAAGCGGTCGCCGTTGTCGGCGGACAGGCCAGTGGTTTCGGTGTCCAGGAATACTTGACGCATCAGTGATTCTCTTTGGCGTGATTCACTGAATATTTTGGAATTTCGATCACCAGGTCTTTTTGCGCCAGGATGGCCTGACAGCTCAGACGCGAGTTGGGTTGCAGACCCCAGGCACGGTCCAGCAAATCGTCTTCTTCTTCCTCGGAGGCTTCCAGCGACTCAAAGCCCTGTTGCACGATCACGTGGCAGGTTGTGCAAGCGCGGCTCATCTCGCAGGCGTGTTCGATATTGATGTGGTTCTCGAGCAGTGCCTCGCAAATGGTGGTGCCGGCGGGTGCCGAAATTTCAGCACCCGCAGGGCAGTACTCGGCATGGGGCAGGATTTTGATGATGGGCATGGTCTANNATGTTTTTACCTGACAAAGCTTTCTGGATGCCGCGGTTCATCCGCATCGCCGCAAAAGCTTCGGTTCCCTTGGCCAGCTTCAAGGTGATGTCTTCAATGGCTTTGGCGTCTTCCAGGGTACGGGCCGCTTGCACATCCAGCATCAGGCGATTGATCTCGGCGCGTTGGGCGTCGTCGAGCAGATCACCATCGGCATCGAGGGCACTGACGGTGGCCAGAATCATACGGTCGGCATCGACCCGCGCCTCAGTCACCGCACGCGCTTGCATGTCGGCCTCGGCGGTGGTGAAGCTCTCGGCAAGCATGCGTGCCACCTGGTCATCGGCCAGACCGTAAGAAGGCTTGACGGAGATTTGCGCCTCTACGCCGCTGCCCTGCTCGCGCGCGGACACACTCAACAGTCCATCGGCATCCACCGTGAAAGTGACACGAATGCGCGCTGCGCCGGCTGCCATGGGCGGGATGCCACGCAATTCGAACCTTGCCAAACTGCGGCAGTCCGCCACCAGATCACGTTCGCCCTGCACCACATGCAAGGCCAGCGCGGTTTGACCATCAATGTAGGTGGTGAAGTCCTGTGCCTTGGCGGTGGGAATGGTCTCATTGCGCAGCACGATGCGCTCAGCCAGCCCCCCCATGGTCTCGATGCCTAAGGACAGCGGAATCACATCCAGCAGCAACAAATCGCCACCTGGGTTGTTGCCCGCCAACTGGTTGGCCTGAATGGCTGCGCCGAGCGCCACCACCTCGTCCGGATTCAGATTGGTCAACGGGGTTTGACCAAAAAACTCGCCAACTGCTTTCTGTACATGTGGCATGCGCGTCGAGCCGCCCACCATGACCACACCTTTGACCTCGTCGGGCTTAAGTTTGGCGTCCCGCATGACCTTTTTTACCGCTTGCAAAGTGCGCTGAGTCAGTGCTTGGGTGGCAGTTTCAAAATCGGAGCGCTTTACAGGAAATGTGAGCTTAGTCCCCGTCAAATCTGCAGCATACGCTATCAAATCTGTATCGGTCAAAGCTTCCTTGCAGGCCCGCGCCGCGGCCTTCAGCGCAGCCTTGTCTGTCGCACTGGTCACCACCTTGGCAGTTTGGGCCAATACCCAGTCAGCCAACGCATGGTCGTAATCGTCACCGCCCAGACCCGAGTCGCCACCGGTGGCAACCACCTCAAACACACCTTGGGTGAGCTTGAGAATCGAGATGTCAAAGGTGCCACCGCCCAAGTCATACACCGCGTAGGTGCCTTCACTGGCGTTGTCCAAGCCATAGGCAATGGCCGCTGCGGTGGGCTCGTTGATCAGGCGCAACACGTTGAGGCCGGCCAGTTGCGCTGCGTCTTTGGTGGCTTGGCGTTGGGCATCGTCAAAGTAAGCCGGCACGGTAATCACCGCGCCATACAGGTCGTCGTTAAAGGTGTCTTCGGCGCGGTAGCGTAGCGTGGCCAGAATATCTGCACTCACTTCCACCGGAGATTTTTCACCCTGCACCGTCTGAATGCCCAGCATGCCGGGATGATCCACAAATTGGTAGGGCAGCTTTGAAGCCAGAGCCACGTCCTTGAGACTGCGGCCCATAAAGCGCTTGACCGAAGCGACTGTGTTCTCCGGGTCACCGACACCACCAGCTACGGCCTCAAATCCGATTTGTCGGCCACCGCCGGGCAAATATCGTACGACCGATGGCAGGATGACCTGGCCTTGCGCATCAGGCAAACATTCGGCCACACCGTGGCGCACCGAGGCCACCAAAGAATGGGTGGTTCCCAAGTCGATACCGACCGCAATGCGACGCTCGTGTGGGTTGGGGGTTTGCCCGGGTTCGGAGATTTGGAGTAAAGCCATGTTGTGTTTTTATAAGCCGAGTGTGCCACGCTGCCGGTCGTCGTCAATCACTGTTCAATTTGGTCTAGCCGATGCTCCACATCCGAGGCAAAGCGCTCCACAAACATCAAGGCTCTGACTTGTGCAGCAGCAGCCGAGTAGTCTTTGGTGTCATCAAGAAGGTGCTCAATGGTTTGAAGCAACTCACGCTTGAAGCGGCTGCAGTCAAGGCTGAGTTTCTCTAAATCCTCTGAACTCACCGCGTCGTCCAGGTCTTCACGCCATTGCATTTGTTGCATCAGAAACGCAGCCGGCATGGCGGTGTTGTTTTCGGCATTGATCGGCGCACCATTCAATTCGCACAAGTACGCGGCGCGCTTCAATGGATCCTTGAGGCGCTGGTAGCCCTCGTTGATGCGCACCGACCACTGCATCGCAATGCGTTGCGCCGCAGCCCCTTGGGCACTGAACTTATCCGGGTGTACCTCGCGCTGGAGGTCTTTCCAGCGCGCATCAAGCTCCGCACGGTCTTGCTTGAACCGCTGCTCCAAGCCGAACAGCTCAAAATCATTGGCGCTCAAGGACAGCAACTCAAGCACCCAGTTTCGTGATGGAAAGCGTCGCGAGGATCAGTCAAGCTAGGCGCATGGCGCGCAGGAGCCGGAACGTACTCAAGGTACGTGAGGATTTCGACAGGAAGGGAGATGGGGCCCTTCCTTTCCAATCTGAGGCAACAACGCATGACCGTTCCGCAGTAGCTTTACACGCGAAACGATTCGCCGCATCCGCAGCGGTCACGCTCTTTCGGGTTGTTGAACTTGAACCCCTCATTCAAACCCTCGCGCACAAAGTCGAGTTCCGTCCCGTCAAGGTAAGCAAAGCTCTTGGGGTCAATCAATACTTTGACGCCATGTCCTTCAAACACCATGTCTTCAGGCCCAATCTCATCCACATACTCCAGCTTGTAGGCCATGCCGGAACACCCCGTGGTTTTAACACCCAAGCGCACGCCCACCCCCTGGCCGCGTTTGGTCAGGTAGCGAGTTACGTGCCGCGCAGCGGCTTCTGTCAGGGTCACAGCCATGGTTCAATCCAGATCGGTGCAGTCAGGCAATGGCCGGGGTGGGCCACTGCCGGGTGAATTTCAGTGCGTTTGTGCCTCGGCATGCTTTTGGCGGTAGTCGTTCACTGCCGCCTTGATGGCATCTTCTGCCAAAATCGAACAATGGATTTTGACAGGCGGCAGAGCCAATTCCTCAGCGATCTGGCTGTTTTTTAGCTCCGCCGCTTGCGCCAGTGTCTTACCCTTGACCCATTCGGTCACCAAAGAGCTTGACGCAATGGCCGAACCACAGCCGTAGGTTTTGAAACGCGCATCTTCAATTACGCCCGTTTCCGGGTTGACCTTGATCTGCAACTTCATCACGTCTCCGCAGGCCGGCGCACCCACCATGCCAGTACCCACAGAGTCATCGCCCTTGTCGAAAGAACCGACGTTGCGGGGGTTTTCGTAGTGATCCACTACTTTCTCAGAATAAGCCATATTCGTTCTCCTTCAAATAAATCACAAAAACGCTACCTTCGCCAGAGATGCCGTGGAACCGGCTATGCCGGGCCACTGGCATCGCCCCCTTGGGGGGAGGCGGCGACAGCCGACACAGGGGTGCAGCGTGACTAGTGAGCAGCCCATTGGATGGTGCTGATATCGATACCTTCTTTGTACATATCCCACAGCGGGCTCAATTCGCGCAACTTGGCCACATTGAGCTTGATGGTCTCTACCGCGTAGTCGATGTCTGTCTCAGTGGTCCAGCGGCCAATCGTCATCCGCAGGCTGCTGTGGGCCAGTTCGTCGCTGCGGCCCAAGGCACGCAACACATAACTTGGCTCAAGACTGGCAGAAGTACAGGCTGAACCGCTGCTGACCGCCAGTCCCTTGATGCCCATGATGAGCGATTCGCCCTCCACATAGTTGAAGCTCATGTTCAAGTTGTGCGGTACACGCTGGGTCAGGTGGCCATTGATGAACACTTGCTCCACGTCTTTCAAACCAGCCAGCATGCGGTCATGCAGCGCCTGGATACGCATGTTTTCTACCGCCATTTCCTCTTTGGCAATCCGGTAGGCCTCGCCCATACCCACAATCTGGTGAGTCGGCAAGGTGCCGGAACGCATGCCACGCTCATGGCCTCCGCCGTGCATTTGTGCTTCTAAACGAATACGGGGTTTGCGCCGGACAAACAAGGCACCGATACCTTTGGGTCCATAGGTCTTGTGGGACGTCAGGCTCATCAAATCAATCGGCATCTTGCTGATGTCAAACGCAACACGGCCAGTGGCCTGAGCCGCATCAACATGGAAAATCACGCCGCTTGCGCGGCAGATGGCACCAATGGCTGCCACGTCCTGAATCACTCCGATTTCATTGTTGACATACATGACGCTGGCCAAAATGGTGTCAGGACGAATGGCTGCCTTGAATGCATCCAAATTCACCAGACCGTCCGCCTGCACATCCAGGTAGGTGACCTCAAATCCCTGGCGCTCCAACTCGCGACAGGTGTCCAGTACCGCCTTGTGTTCAGTCTTGACCGTGATGATGTGTTTGCCTTTGGACTGATAGAAGTGCGCCGCGCCCTTCAAAGCCAGGTTATTGGACTCGGTGGCACCCGATGTCCAAACAATTTCTCGCGGGTCAGCGCCAATCAGTGCCGCCACCTGTTCACGGGCTTTTTCTACCGCCGCTTCAGCCTCCCAACCCCAGGCGTGACTGCGCGAGGCTGGGTTTCCAAAATGTGCGCGAAGCCACGGGACCATGGCGTCCACCACCCGCTCATCGCAGGGATTGGTGGCGCTGTAATCCATGTAGATCGGGAAGTGCGGAGTGCTGTCCATGTTTCAAACTCTCGTTGGTTGGCGGGTGGGCAAGGGACTACTTGGCAAAAGAAGCGCCGAGTGCAAATACCGAATTTGGGGCGTTGATACGAATCGGCTTCATCACAGGCATGCTGGAGATCGCCCGCTTCAGGTTGGGTTTTTCTTCCATTTCAAAGCCTTTGGCCAACTGGTCATCCACCAGCTTTTGCAGGCTGATGGAATCCAGGAACTCCACCATTTTCACATTCAGTGACGCCCATAACTCATGCGTCATGCAGCGCGCACCCTCGCCCAGACAGTTTTCCTTGCCACCGCATTGAGTGGCATCAATCGGTTCGTCCACCGAGCTGATGATTTCAGCCACCGTAATGTCTGATGGTGCGCGTGCCAGCATGTAGCCGCCACCGGGACCGCGGGTGGACTCCACCAGCGAGTTGCGGCGTAGCTTGCCAAACAACTGCTCCAAGTAGGAAAGCGAAATTTGCTGGCGCTGACTGATGGCAGCCAGGGTCACAGGGCCGGCCGATTGGCGCAAACCCAGATCGATCATCGCGGTGACCGCAAAACGGCCTTTGGTGGTAAGACGCATGGCGAACTCCTGTCAATACTGCAAGACGAATGTCACACTACAGGGCACATGAACGCTCTAAATTGAACACTGTGGTGGACGACTTGGCTTCAAATAAGCCGACTAACGCAGTCAAGTATAGCATTAAGCCGAGTATTTTTGTCAAGTACAAATACTGTTTGGTATTTTTTTAGCTCTTTTGGTTTGTTCTCAGAAAAACCAGGTTGTCTGTACCAGGCGCACCAAAAGCCTGCTCCTTCAAAATCGCCAGTTGGTCCCGCACCCGTGCCGCCTTCTCAAACTCCAGGTTGCGGGCGTGCTCCATCATCAGTTTTTCCAGGCGTTTGATCTCGCGTGAGACATCCTTCTCGCTCATGTCTTCCACCTGGGCACGCTGCATGGCGTCGCGCTCCAGCTTCTCGGCTTCCTTACCGGCCTTCTCGCTGTACACGCCGTCGATCAAGTCACGCACCTGCTTGACGATGGAGCGAGGCGTGATGCCGTGCGCCAGGTTGTGCGCCACCTGTTTGGTGCGCCGGCGCTCAGTTTCACCCATGGCGCGTTTCATTGAATCGGTCACTTTGTCGGCGTACAAAATCGCCCTACCCTGCACATTGCGCGCGGCGCGGCCAATGGTCTGAATCAGGCTGCGCTCGGAGCGCAAAAAGCCTTCTTTGTCGGCGTCCAGAATCGCCACCAAAGACACTTCGGGAATATCCAGGCCCTCACGCAGCAAGTTGATGCCCACCAGCACATCAAAGGCGCCCAGGCGCAAGTCACGGATGATCTCGACCCGCTCCACTGTTTCAATGTCGCTGTGCAGGTAGCGCACTTTCACACCGTTCTCGCTCAGGTAATCGGTGAGTTGCTCGGCCATGCGTTTGGTGAGCGTCGTGATCAGCACACGTTCATGTTTGTCGACGCGGATACGAATCTCTTGCAGCACATCGTCCACCTGGCTTGTTGCTGGGCGCACTTCAACCTCAGGGTCAACCAGACCGGTGGGACGTGCCACCTGCTCCACCACCTGACCGGCGTGGTCCAACTCCCATTGGGCCGGCGTGGCCGACACCAAAATCACCTGGCGCATCTTGGTCTCAAACTCTTCAAACTTCAGAGGCCGGTTGTCCAGGGCGCTGGGCAGTCGAAAACCGTATTCAACCAAGGTGGTCTTGCGCGAACGGTCGCCGTTGTACATGCCACCAAACTGGCCGATCAACACATGGGATTCGTCCAAAAACATCACAGAATCTTTGGGCAAATAGTCGGTCAATGTGGCAGGTGGCTCACCGGGTGCGCTGCCGCTGAGGTGACGGCTGTAGTTTTCAATGCCTTTGCAATGACCTACCTCGCTGAGCATTTCCAAATCAAAGCGGGTGCGCTGCTCAATGCGCTGCGCCTCCACCAACTTGCCCTGGCTGACGAAGTCCTTGACCCGGTCAGACAACTCAATTTTGATGGCTTCCACCGCCGACAAAACCTGCTCCCGCGGCGTCACATAGTGGCTGCTGGGGTACACGGTGAAGCGCGGGATTTTTTGCCGGATGCGCCCGGTCAGCGGGTCAAACAGTTGTAGCGACTCGACCTCGTCGTCAAACAACTCCACTCGAACCGCCATCTCGGAATGCTCCGCTGGAAAGATGTCGATGGTGTCGCCGCGCACCCGAAACGCCCCGCGTGAAAAATCCATGTCATTGCGCTGGTACTGCATGCGCACCAGTTGGGCAATCATGTCGCGCTGGCCCAACTTGTCCCCCGCGCGCAAGGTCATCACCATCTTGTGGTACGCCTCGGGCTGACCAATGCCGTAGATGGCCGACACCGTGGCCACAATCAC
>DFWT01000134.1:13161-17625 GCA_002381045.1 Rhodoferax sp. UBA4127 | reverse complement strand
GCCAGCAGCACATAAAACATCACGCCGACACCGGCGATGGATTTACTCTCAAACCCACAGCCCGGCTGATTCGGGTTGACGATAACATCGGCCTGCGGCAACTCAATCTGCCCGTTGATGCTGGCTGGCAAATGGTGGTCGGTAACCAGCACCTGCAGACCCAAAGCACGTGCCCGCGCCACGCCCTCAAAGCTGGCAATGCCGTTGTCCACGGTGACCAGCAGGTCAGCGCCGCTGGCCTTGACGCGCTCGGAAATCGGGGCCGTCAGACCATAGCCGTCCTGTACGCGGTCTGGAACCAAGTAGGTGACGTGCTGGGCGCCGAGCAAACGCAGACCTCGTACGCCTACCGCGCAGGCGGTGGCACCATCACAGTCGTAGTCGGCCACGATGCAGATTTTTTTGTCCGCCGCAATAGCGTCTGCCAAGAGCTTTGCTGCAGCATCCTGCCCCTTCATGCTGCTGGGTGGCAGCAACTTGCCCAAGGCGTCGTCCATTTCCTGCGGGTTGTGCACACCACGCGCGGCGTAAAGCTGCGCCAGCAGTGGGTGAATACCCGCTTGCTCCAAAGCCCAGACGCTACGCGGTGGCGCGTCTCTCACAATCAATTTCATAGTGAACTCAATAGACTTGATAATGGCTGTGAGGCAAATTTAGCCTTGATCTTTTGCATCAGACCCAGCGGTTGTGCCACCCAGGTCTGGGCATGGCGTTCACCGCACAGGGTCAATTGCAACGGCTCGCCGCCGGTTTGCGCTGCCAGCAAGTCCGCCATTGCCGTGGCATCCAGCGTTTGCCAAGCACCCGCCCAGGCCGTCCAGTCCTCATTCAGGGCGGCCTCTTTCAAGGCATCGATGACTTGTAGGCCTTGGGGTGACGGCTGCTTCGCACTTTCTTTGGGCATCATGCCGGCACCGCTGAACCACAAGGCATTGGCTGGCAAGGAACCACGTGCCTCGCGGGCATCGTTCACCGGGTGGGTGTAAAGCAGCATCTGCATTTCGCTCACCAAACGGATCAGGCCGCCAGCCTCGGCCGTGCCTGGCATCCACGGCTCCAGGTTACGCCCATGCACGCGGTCGGGCGAGGCGGTGCGCAAATTCGCAAACACCTTGCCCCGGGCCAGCCAGCGCCCAGGTTCCAGCGGGTAGAGCCTGATGCCGTCCTGCTCAAAGAACGGTGCCATGGCAGCCAGCAAGGTGTCAGATTCATCCCTTGTAAGGTCTTGCATCGGGATTTGCCGCATGCTGACCTCAAAGGTGCTGGCCTGCCAGTGGCANNGGCAAACCGCGCGCCTTCGCCAAGGCGCGCTCGTGTGGTGGTGACCAGCTGAGTTTGTCCCCGGTATCCAGCGGCTGCGCGACCAGCATGGGGAGCAACTTTTGCAGTTTGGGCAGTTTAAGGGTGGACAGTGCGGCTTGGCAGCCTGACGCATGGCTGGCAGCGTAGGGAATCAGCAGGTGCATGGCAGGATTGTGCGGGAAACCACTAACCGGGGTGGCTGTCGGATCAATGTGACCTTGCCAAATCGAGGTCTGCACTGTTGCGTTCGTCGATGTATGACGCGCCTGCACCTGGGCTGCTGCTGCCATAACAACTGACGATCACATTGCTCAGGGGCTGGGACTTGTGCAGCACCTCGACCGCACAGCGGCCATACACGCTGTCAATGGTGGCCAGCAGGTTGCGGGCGTAAGGCGTTTCAAGCCGACCATCCAGAATCAGGTTGATCAACAAGACGCCAGTGGGTGTCAGGGTGCGGCGCGTGTCCTTCCAGAATTCCTGCGTGACCAGATGGCCCGGAATCGAGGTGTGGCTGCTGAACACATCGACCACCACCGCGTCAAAGCGCTGGTCGGTGGTGCGCACGAAGCNNTCGAAGCGGCGGGCATCGTCGACGATAAAAGTGCCGCGAATCGGCTCCTTAAGGAATCGTTGTTCGGCGATTTCGCGGATTTTTGGGTCAATGTCCACAAAGGTGTAACGGTTAGTCGGCTCTTGGTGTGACAAGGTAAAGCCGCCTGCGCCCAGTACCAAAATGTCGCCTCCAACCAGGCCCAGCTCGTCCAAAATGATGTGGCGCAGGTGCTGTACATAACGGGCGTACTTGGGAGGCTGGCTGTCATCCATCAGCGAGGCCAGTGAGTTGTTGATGAGAAACCCGCGGGGGTTNNCCCCACGCCAGCCAGCTTGGACTGGCCAGCAGCAAACTACCCAGGGCCAGCAGCACGGCGCACACCAGCACAGCGGCAGAGACCCCCAACCATTGCATCACCACCAGCGACAAACTGACCGACCCCAAAAATGACCCCAGCGTGGACCAATACAGAGCGTAGCCACTGGCCTCACCGGTACGCAGGTGTTTCATTAGGTTGGTGAGTACCGGCACAGTTTGCCCCAGCAGCCAGGCCACAGGGCACAACACGGCGCCTACAAACAGCAGGTAGGCCAACCAGGTGGGTTGAACCTGGGCAAACAAGCCATCGACCGTGACGCGGGCCAGCCCCAAACCGACTAGCAGGGCGGAAATCAAAAAGTTGCGAGCTACCACGGCCGTGAACCGCTCCGACACCCGCGCACCAGACCCATAACCCAGAGCCAGGGCCAGCAAAAACAAGCCGATGGTCGGTGCCGTCACCACAATGGCGCTGCCCACATGCGGCACCAGGCGGCGCAGGGCAATGACCTCTGCACCCAGGGAGCAAAAGCCTTCGATGAAAACAATAAGGTAGAGGAGGTTTCGAGGCACGATGGGTCGGGTCAGAGTGGACGCTAATTACACCAAACTGGAAGCGAGTGGTTACCCAGGCCGGGCGACCGGGTCAGGCGCATGCGGCTTTGGGGCCAAATCACACGCGGGGTGGCGCTGCGAGTCGCCGGCGGCCACGCCGTGCATAGGGGCAGTTCGTTCCCCGTGCCAGTGCCTAGTGGTATGTTAATATCTCCGGCAATATGAAGGAAGCGCGACGATTGGTCATTGATACCAACATTTTGGTGGCTGCTGTCCGCAACAACGCTGGGCCATCATTCGCCCTGATGCAATTGGTGAGGCAGGCGCTGGTGGCCATGTACTGCAGCCCGGCTTTGTTTCTTGAATATGAAGATGTGCTTACCCGGTCGGACCAGTTGACCGCATCTGGTCTACAAAGAACAGACGTGGATGCGATTTTGAACGAACTGGCGTTATTTCTGGTGCCGGTTACCACGCATTACCAATGGCGCCCGCAATTGCGCGACCCCTCGGATGAAATGGTGTTGGAGGCCGCCGTCAATGCACAAGCCAATGTGATCGTGACTTACAACGTGCGAGATTTCAAACCGGCAGAGCGTTTCGGTATTTTGGTGCTCAACCCTGAGCAAACGTTTCGACAATTTCACCTTAACAGGAGCTTTGTGCCATGAGCAACTATGCCTTGCGACTTCCAGAGTCTCTGAAGCAAGCCGCCAAGCGCATTGCAGCGGCTGACGACACCACCATGAACCAGTTTTTTGTGGTGGCCATTGCCGAAAAGATCAGCGCCATGGAAGCTGCCCAGTTCTTTGAAAAGCGTTCCGCGCTGTCGACTTCAGAACTGGCCAATGCGGCCTGGGGCAAAGTCGGCGTGAAGTCGGCCGTTGCCGGTGATGCCTGGGAAACACCAGCTGCGTCTCCCGGTCAATAAGCATGCAACTCCCCTACGAACTCACCCTCGGCTGGCGCTACACACGCGCTGGCCGTGCAACCCGGCGCAACGGGTTTATCTCGTTCATTTCGGGTGTTTCCATGCTGGGCATCGCGCTGGGGGTGGCCGCGCTGATCATTGTGCTGAGCGTGATGAACGGATTTCAGAAAGAGGTGCGTGACCGCATGCTGGGCGTGGTGTCGCACATCGAAATTTTTGCCCCAGACGGTGCGGCGCTACCCGATGTGGTCCGCACCCTGGCCCAGGTCAAAGCCAATGCAGAAGTAATTGGTGCTGCACCTTTTATAGCTACTCAGGCATTGTTGGCAAGGGGTGAGGACATGAAAGGCACCATGGTGCGCGGCATTGATCCGGCCCTTGAGGGTGAAGTGACTGATTTGGCCGTGGAGTTGAAAAACACCGGCCTGAACCGCCTGGTGCCTGGGGAATTTGGTGTGGTTCTGGGTGCCGAGTTGGCGCGCAGCCTGGGTGTAGGGCAGGGCGACAAGGTCACGCTGGTAGCTCCCAGCGGGCAGGTCACACCAGCTGGTGTGGTGCCGCGCCTGAAACAGATGACGGTGGTGGGCACCTTTGACTCGGGTCACTTCGAGTACGACTCGGGCCTGGTGCTGATGCACATTGACGATGCCGCTCGCATCTTTAGGCTGGAAGGCCCCAGCGGCGTGCGTGTCAAGCTGCGTGACCTGAACACTGCCCGCGCGGTGGCGACGCAGTTGGCCGGTACGCTGACCGACCATGTGTTGATCCGTGATTGGACGCGCCAAAACCGCACCTGGTTTGC
>DFWT01000134.1:0-13148 GCA_002381045.1 Rhodoferax sp. UBA4127 | reverse complement strand
CTGGCGCTGGGGCTGGGCGTGGCCTACAACATTGATGTGCTGGTGCCTGCACTCGAACGTTTGCTGGGAGCCACATTTTTGCCCCGAGATGTGTACCTGATCAGCCGCATGCCAAGTGACCCGCAGCAAGGTGACATATTGCCTATCGCTCTGATTTCATTGGCGCTGGCCTTTGTGGCCACGCTTTATCCGAGCTGGCGCGCATCCAAAGTGAACCCTGCTGAGGCGCTGCGTTATGAGTGATCAGGATGCGACTTTGAAGCTGGTATTGAGTGCACGGGCTTTAACCAAGCGCTTCACCGAAGGGCGGCTGGATGTAACCGTCTTGCAGGGCGTGGACCTGGATGTGTATGCCGGTGACACGCTGGCCATCGTGGGTGCGTCGGGCTCGGGCAAGAGTACTTTGCTGCACCTGTTGGGCGGGTTGGATGCCCCCACCAGCGGCTCGGTGATGTTGCTCGGGCAGGACCTGTCATTGCAAAGCCAAGCCGCCCAAGGGCGACTGCGCAACCAGCACCTGGGCTTTGTTTACCAGTTTCACCATCTGTTGCCCGAGTTCAGCGCATTGGATAATGTGGCCATGCCGTTGTGGATTCGCCGCAGTGCGTCGGATGAGGCAGCGCAGGTGGCATCAAACATGCTTGCTTCTGTTGGATTGGCGGGCCGTTTGCACCATCGTCCGGCTGAGCTTTCAGGGGGCGAACGGCAGCGGGTAGCGATTGCACGTGCGCTGGTCACGCAACCGGCCTGTGTTCTGGCAGATGAACCCACTGGCAACTTGGACCGCAGTACCGCGCACGGTGTGTTTGACCTGATGTTGGAATTGGCCCGCACCCAGAGAACCGCCTTTGTGGTGGTTACCCATGACGCCGCTCTGGCGGCGCGCTGTGCGCGCCAGTTCACCCTGGTGCAGGGGCGGCTGGCTGAAAGTGGTTAGCTGCGCAGATTGATTTTTTATTGTTGGAGAAAATTGGATGAGCATCGAATGGCAAGACGCATACAAGATCGGCAACGCTGAGGCAGACGCATCAAAAAAAGCGCTGTTTGAACTGGCCAACGAGATCATTGCTGAGGACGACTGGATCGCCCTGCGGCCCAAGATCATCGCCCTGTTCAAGCAAATGCAAAAACAATTTGACCTGGAAGACGCTTTGATGGCTCAGGTGGCCTACCCTGAAGCCAAAGTTAAAGCACATGCCGAAGCGCACCACCAGTTCTTGATGCGTCTACGTGACCGCAGCATGGATGTGGGCAAAGGCCACATGAACAAGAAAGCCATTGTGGGTGTGATGACCGACTGGGCAGAGCAGCATGTGACCACCGATGACGTCCAACTGGCACAGGCGCTGGCCGTTTCTGCGTAATTCGTGGCCGGTCAGCCATGCAGTGGATCGATACACACTGCCATCTAGATGCCTCTGAATTTGGCGACTCAGCCCATTTAGAACGAGGGTTAGCAGCTACAAATAATGTAGCAATTTGTGTTTTTCCAGCGGTGGATGTCGCCAACTTTGAAGCCGTCCGCGCCCTGGCCCATGCGCACGGCGATGCCTATTGCCTAGGCATTCATCCCCTGTATGTCGGCCAAGCCCATGATGATGATTTGAACCAACTGGATGCTGCGCTAAGTCGCTGCCAAGGCGATCCACGCTTGGTCGCAGTGGGTGAAATTGGGTTGGATTTTTTTGTCCCCGAGTTGCAAATCAATCCGTTGCGCGAGCGGCAGATTCACTTTTTTCGGGCTCAACTCAAACTGGCCGACAAGTACCAGTTGCCCGTGGTGTTGCACTCCCGCCGCGCGGTGGATCAGGTGCTTAAACACCTGCGTGAGCTGGGGCGACCCGAGTCGGACACACGTGCGCAGGTCGGGGCGGGCAAGTGCCTCGACAACACGCCATGGCGAGGTATTGCCCATGCGTTTAACGGCAGCACGCAGCAGGCGAGGGCGTTCACTGATCTCGGCCTGAAGCTGGGCTTTGGTGGCGCACTGACCTTTGAGCGTGCGCTGCAACTGCGCCGCTTGGCAGCCGAGTTGCCGCTGGATGCCATCGTTTTGGAAACCGATTCGCCCGACATGCCCCCGCATTGGTTGTACACCACCGCCGAGCAGCGAGCGGCTGGTCACCCGCAGAGCGTCAACTCACCGGCACAGCTGCCCAGGATTGCGGCAGAACTGGCGGGGCTGCGCGGCATCACCGAACAAGCACTGTCGCGGGCAACCACCCGAAACGCCCAAGTGGCCCTGCCAAAACTTGTTGACCTGTTGCCTAGGGATGTTTGAACTTGGGGTATCGGCCTGACCTGTAGCCAGGTGTGCCAAGTAAGTTCAATTTGCCGTCTGTTAGGTCTGGGCTATGGCACGATTTGTTTGCCTACAGAGCCGTGGAGCGATGACTGCAGGCGCTTAATCGATTCGGTCATTAGATGGGTATTACTCTGGCATGGATGTTTGCGCCACGCCAGACAGTTGCCAACAGTTCGGACCAGGACAAGCCAAAATTCAAGACACCACACTGATTCCCAAGCTGTAACCCAATGCATCATCAACTGCTTCTAGGAGGTTCAACAACTTGTATGGCTTGGTAAGGTAACGGTAGAACCCAACTTTCAGGCCCGCCAGAACTTGAGATGCCTGCGCGTCGGATGACACGGCAATGATTGGAATCATTGAAGTCCGGGGATGTTCCTTCAAAATTTTTAACACTGCTTCGGCCCGGGTATCTGAAAGCCCGGTGTCCATCACCACGGCTGCGGGTTGAACCACCATGGCCAATTGGATGCCGTCCAAGCCATTGGTCGCAGTTAGAACCAGGAATTCGCTGCGCATGGCCAGCAGCTGCGTCATAAGCTGCATGTTGGCGCGGTCACTAGAAATGACTAGCAACGTTTGTCCAGATGATTGAGCGGTAGGCAAATTCATTCGACACTCCCTTGACAGTTTGAAACCCGTCTTTTCCGGATGATTATGTGCGCTGGCGAACGCACACGTTGTCACAGTTCATTAGTCTTTCGGATAAAGCGTACAGGATTTCGCCTAAAACTGCAGGCGGTAGCCATGTAGCGTCCAAAAATCTTCCCAATGGTGGCGGACGATCGGGGGGACAAATCCCGGCATTGTTGTTCTGGCATTTGCAGAATTTATCGCGGCTACGCCGTGATAGGCGCTTGCCACACCATTGGCTGACCGCTGCAAGCAGCTTTGGCCTTGACCAAATCGCCTGTTCCAACCGTTAGGAGCACAGTCGAGAAGATTGACGAGCATGCCTTGCAAATCAGCGTTATCCTGCCGCCTTCTCATCCTTTGAGGGGCGCACCATGTTGAAAGAAGTGCTTTTATCAGCGGCCATCGTCACTAGCGGAACGCTGCAAGCCTCTGAGCCCGCCATCGTGCTCAACGTCACAGTCAAAGCCCCGGTCAGTGCGGTTTGGAAAGCATGGACCAGCAGCGAAGGACTGGTCAGTTTCTTTGCACCCGAGGCCGAGGTGGACCCGCGTCCGGATGGTGCGTTTCATGTTTATATGGACCCCTATGGCAAGCCAGGCATGAAGGGTGCAGATACCATGCAGGTGCTGGCGCTTGAACCGGAAAAAATGATGTCGTTTACCTGGAACGCGCCCCCACATTTGCCTCAGGCGCGGGCGCAAAGAACGGTGGTCATCCTGCGTTTTTCCTCCGCTGGTGACAACACCGATTTGACGCTGACGCATTTGGGCTGGGGCAGTTCTGGCGAGTGGCCAAAGGCGCGTGCCTATTTTGAAAAAGCCTGGCCCGCTGTGCTGAAAAACTTGCAGACCCGATTTGAAACCGGGCAAGCCTATGACTGGACCGCCTGGCGTGAACAACTCAGGCAATGGCACGCCAAGGAAGAAGTCAAGCAGCCTTGATTTAATTTAAACCACTGCATACCCACCAAACGTTAGGCACCCCACAGCGCCATACGAAGGAACCGTTCCCATGAATCCAGCCTCCGCATCCACCCCACCAGACGACATCGTCCGCATCCTTGCCACTTGCCGCACTGTCGCTGTGGTGGGTTTGTCACCCAAACCTGAACGCGACAGTTTTCGGGTCAGTCGCTACATGCAGTCCCAAGGCTGGCGGGTGATTCCGGTTAATCCTGTGGTGGCGGCCAGTGGGGCGCACATACTGGGCGAAGTGGTGTATGCCACGCTGACAGATGCAGCGCAGGCTGAAAAAATCGATCTGGTGGATGTGTTTCGCAACAGCGACGATGTGCCGCCAGTGGTGGATGAGGCCATTGGCCTGAGCCTGTCTGCAGTCTGGCTGCAACTCGGAATTTCCAATGATGCGGCCATAAACCGTGCGCGGGCCGCGGGCATGTTGACGGTTCAAAACCGTTGTCTGATGGTGGACCATGCCCGCATGTCGGGATAAGGTCAGATGTCTGAAACTTGCTTGATATTAATCAATAAGCATTCATTGATGTAGTAACACAATTGTTTTGATCTGGCTTGGCTGTACAAAAGCTAAGTTCACAGTGAGAAACAAGGCGGGTTCACCTACTTGCCACCATGCTCACGCTGCGCAGCCAATTTGCCAGACCGATGTCAAGAAAGGCAAATTTGTATGAGCGCTACGCCCACCGGCGGCCACCCGGCCGTCAAACCCTTTTGGTCCCCTCTTGTTGCGGGAATCGCCATGGGATTGGTCCTGATTCTCACATTTTCACTGTCTGGTCATGGGGTTGGTGCCAGCGGCGCGGTGACCCACATGGTGGCGGGTACGGGTTTGGTAGTTGCCACTGAAGCGACTAAAGCCAACGCCTACCTTGGCCCCATGGTTTCCGACGGCAACCCGATGGGTTCATGGATCACCTGGGAGGTGCTGGGCATGGTCATTGGCGCCATGGCAGCGGCTTTCATGGCGGGGCGTTTTCGGGTGCAACTTGATGGCCAATGCAGCGTTGGAACACCGCAGCGTGTCACCAAGGCGTTGATCGGCGGATTTTTGGCTGGCTTTGGCGCCCGCATTGCGGGGGGTTGCACCAGCGGCTTGGGACTGTCGGGCGCAGCCACGTTGGGTGTGGCTGCCTTTGTGTTCCTGGGTGTGTTTTTTGCGACCGGGCTGATCGTTAGCCGTTTGGTCAAAGGAGTCTGACATGTTGCCACTTCATGAAACAGGTATGGCCTCTGGGCTGCTGTGTGGTGTGTTGTTTGGCTATGTGCTGGAAAACGCCGGTTTTGGCAGTCCGCTCAAGCTGACTTCGCAGTTTCGCCTCACCGATTGGTCGGTGTTTAAGGTGATGTTTACCGCCATTGTGGTCGCAGCCTTTGGGTTCTGGGGCATGCGCGCCGCAGGCCTGATGGCGCCTGACACTTTGGCGGTGCCACCGGCTTTGTTGATGGCGGCGGCTGTTGGTGGAGGCTTGGTAGGCGCTGGGTTCGCAGTGGGTGGCTATTGCCCTGGTACCTCGGTGGTGGCCTTGTCGTCAGGGCGGCTGGATGCCATCGTGTTTTTTGTGGGTCTGTTTGGTGGCACCTATGGGTTTGCGGCGGTGTTTGGTCCGGCCATGCGCAGCATGATGGCCATGGGCAGCATTGCTGAAGGCGACAACTTCACCGATGCTTATGGGGTTTCAGAAGTCACCATGCTGGCTGTTTTGGCGGTATCCTTGGTTGCCATTTACTACGTGGGTGGCTGGTTTGAACGCCGCAGTTCAGGCCCTGTCAACGCCGAGCAAGCGGTGGCCGGCGCAAAGTAACCGAGCGCCACATCCTTTGGGCGGGCTGGTCCCGCCCTTTGCTTTTGACTGGCACCCATTTGCTCAGTGGTGGTTTGCGGATAATGCATTCACTTTGAAAAAAACCAAGCACGCTCTTCCCCAGGTTGATTTTTCTGACGAAGGCCCGGTACGCCATCTGCACTTGGGCACGCCCTGGGTCCAGGGCTCCATGTACCTGGACAAGCCTACGGCCTTGGTGCACGAGTACATCCAGCGCATGATGGCCTGGTTGCTGTTTGTGCCACCCGAATCTGTCAAAGACCGCCGTGCCCTGCAACTGGGCTTAGGTGCGGGTTCACTCACCAAGTTCTGCGCCAAAGAACTGCGCATGAGAACCACCGCGATTGAACTCAACCCGCAGGTGTTGGTGGCTTGTCGGGGCTGGTTCAAACTCCCCGCAGAAAATGCCCGTATGCAAGTCGTGCTCGCCGATGCCGCCGAAGAAATCCAGAACCCCAAATGGTGGGGTACCGTGGATGCCTTGCAGGTGGACTTGTATGACCATGACGCGGCCGCGCCGGTGTTGGACAGCTTGCCGTTTTACAACCATTGCAAACGTCTTCTCACTCCCGAGGGCAGCATGACGGTGAACCTGTTTGGCCGTGCGTCCAGTTTTGACCGGAGCGTTGAAAAGATGGCAGCCGCCTTTGGTAAAGATGCGATATGGGCCTTCAAAGCCACGCGGGAAGGCAACACCGTGGTGCTCGCCCAGCACACATCCAGCCGCCCCAAGCGCGAGTTGCTGATGGCGCGTGCCAATCTGATCGAGGCCAACTGGGGCCTGCCAGCTGCTAAGTGGGTTCGGGTGTTCAAGCCTCTTGCGCCATGAGCCCGTTGCCATGAGTTTTCTTCCGTGAGTCAAGTGACAAAGCCCACCGTCGCCGAGCCATCTGGTCCGCTGGATTGGCGCAAGTTGGTGCAATGGTTGCAATCGGACGGCGTCATCAACGCCCAAGAGTCCCAGCGCATTCACACCCGATGCGCCCAGGCAGAAAGCGTTCAGCATCCCCTGGTGCGCTTGGCCAGCGTGGCGGTGCACCGTGCCAGTGACGGCAAACCCATGGATGTGGAGGCACTGACACAGTGGCTGGCCAAGCGTGCCGGTCTTCATTACTTGCGCATCGATCCGCTCAAGGTGGATGTGGGCAAGGTGGCCGATGCCATGAGCGCTGCTTACGCCGAGCGCCACAAGATTCTGCCGGTACAAGTGACCGCCCACGAGGTGGTGGTGGCCACGGCTGAGCCATACCTGAGCGATTGGGTGGCGGAGGTGGAACGCCAGTCGCGCCGCAGCGTGCGCCGGGTGCTGGCCAGCCCACAAGATATCAAGCGTTACACCGCTGAGTTTTTTGCCCTGGCCAAGTCAGTGCGAGCGGCAGCCAAAGCCGGCAACAACGCCAGCGCCAGCTTTGAGCAACTGGTGGAACTCGGCAAAAGCAATAAACAACTCGATGCCAACGATCAAAGCGTGGTCCAGGTGGTCGACTGGCTGTGGCAATACGCGTTTGACCAGCGCGCCAGTGACATTCATCTGGAGCCCCGCCGCGAGCAGGGCGTGATCCGTTTTCGCATTGACGGTGTGCTGCACCCGGTGTACCAGATGCCCATGGGTGTGCTGGGTGCCATGACCGCTCGAATCAAGCTGCTGGGTCGCATGGACGTGGTCGAAAAACGCCGCCCGCAAGACGGCCGGATCAAAACCCGTAACCCAGCCGGCAACGAGATCGAGATGCGCATTTCGACCCTGCCAACCGCTTTTGGCGAAAAGATGGTGATGCGCATTTTTGACCCGGACACCACGGTCAAAGATTTGAGCGCGCTGGGCTTCTCGGCGCATGATGCGCAGCGCTGGGAGGCGCTGGTCAAACGCCCAACCGGCATCATTTTGGTGACCGGCCCCACCGGTTCCGGCAAAACCACCACGCTGTATGCCACGTTAAAACGACTGGCCACCGAAGAGGTGAATGTGAGTACGGTGGAAGACCCCATTGAGATGATCGAGCCGTCCTTCAACCAGACCCAGGTGCAGACACAACTGGATTTTGGATTCCCGGAAGGCTTGCGTGCCCTGATGCGGCAAGACCCCGACATCATCATGGTGGGCGAGATCCGCGACCAAGCCACCGCCGAGATGGCGGTGCAGGCCGCACTTACCGGGCATTTGGTGTTCAGCACGCTGCACACCAACGACGCACCCAGTGCAGTGACGCGTTTGATGGAGCTCGGTGTGCCGGCGTACCTGATCAATGCCACCTTGCTGGGTGTGCTGGCCCAGCGCCTGGTGCGCACCTTGTGCCCGAACTGCAAGCAACCTGACGCGCAAGCCAGCCGAGAGGCTTTGGCCGATGTGATGAAGCCCTGGCAACTCAATGGCAACTACCAGCCTTTCAAGCCGGTCGGCTGTGTGGAGTGCCGCATGACCGGCTTCATGGGACGCATGGGCTTGTATGAGTTGCTGGTGGTCAGTGAAGCATTCAAGGAAAAAATCAACCGAGAACCCAACACCGATGCGCTCAAGCGCCAAGCGGTGACTGACGGCATGCGCCCGCTGCGCCTGGCAGGTTGTCTGCGCGTGGCCGAGGGGCTCACCGTGTTGGAAGAAGTGCTGTCAAGCACGCCGCATTTGTAATGAATGGCACGGTTTTTTGCAAGACTGTCAAATTCGCCCTAAGCTTTTTTACTGGAGGACCCAACCCATGAACCCCATTGCCCGTAACCCCTGGATATTTAAGCTGGCCATTGTTTGCCTGGCCGCAGCCGCATCCGTCAATGCAGTGGCGCAGACCGCGCCTGCCAAAGATGCCAAGGAAGCCAAGGACTTGGCCACCACACTGGCCCAGCCGTTTGTTACCGTCAATGGCGAGGCGCAGTCGAATGCCCGCGCCGAAGTGCTGTTGCGCGAGCACCTCAGCCGTGGCACGCCCGACAACGCGGAGCTGCGTCAGGGTGTGCGTGAGCAATTGATTAACCAAGCCGTGATGGCACAGCAGGCGCGCAAAGCGGGACTGGAGAAAGAACCCTTGGTGCAAGCGCAATTGGATTTGGCCCGACAAGCCATCATGGCGCAAATCTGGCAACAAAAGGTGCTGTCTGAAGTGGTCGTTAAAGACGACGAACTGAAGGCGGAGTACGACCGTCAGGTGGCTCGCTTGGGCAAGCAGGAATACCAGTTGCGTCACCTGCTGGTGGCCGAAGAAGCCACCGCCAAACTACTGATCGACAAGATTCAGGCCGGTGCCAAGTTGGCAGATTTGGCCAATGAATACTCTAGGGATCCAGCCACTCAAGGGCGCGGCGGGCTGACCGACTGGAATGTACCCACCAACCTGCAACCCGCCGTGGCGGAGGTGTTGCCGAAACTGGAAAAAGGCAAGGTCTGGCCTCAAGCTGTGCGCTCAGCCGGTGGCTGGCATGTGTTGCAGCTTGAAGACAAACGCGCCTTCACCGCGCCCACCCTTGAAGCAAGTAAACCGCAGCTGATGCAAATCATTGCCCGTCAAACGCTGGAGTCGCGGGTGCAGGCCCTTAAGGCGCAGGCCAAGGTCCAGTAGTTTGTGGGGTGGCTCAGCCGCTTGCCCGTTTTGGCAAGAGGGTGTAAAGCGGTGTGATCTGAAGACGTTGCACGCGGCTGCCGGATTGCGTAAGAAATCGGCTTCTATCCCTTATGAATAAAGCGCATATAGCTCCTAAAGAGCTAGCGACTGGGTTGATTCTGGCAACCCTGGGTGCGATTGCGTTCAGCGGTAAAGCCATCATCGTGAAGCTGGCCTACCGCCATGGGGTGGATGCGGTCACCTTGATCATGTACCGCATGGTGTTTGCGTTGCCGATTTTTGCGGTCATGGCCTTGTGGTCCAGCCGTGGCAAACCCGCGTTAACCAGACACGAGATGTGGGGCGTTCTGGGCTTGGGCTTCACCGGCTATTACCTGGCCAGCTTTCTGGACTTTGCCGGGCTGGCTTACATCAGCGCATCGCTTGAGCGCTTGATCTTGTACCTCAATCCGACGTTGGTGTTGTTGCTTGGCTTGGTGCTTTACAAGCGGCACATCAGCCGGCGCCAGGCGTTTGGCATGGCCATCAGCTACTGCGGGGTGTTGCTGGTTTTCGGCCATGAAATCAAGCTGGAGGGCGCAGATGCTGCACTAGGCGCTTTGTTGGTGTTTTTGAGTGCGGTCAGTTATGCGATATACCTAAGTTTCAGCGGCGAGTTGGTACAGCGCCTGGGCTCGCTGCGCTTGGTGGGTCTGGCCACCAGTGTGGCTTGTGTGTTGTGCATTGGCCAGTTTGTGCTGCTGCGGCCCTTGAGCGCGGCGATGGTGGCGCCAGAAGTCATCTGGCTGTCCATCATCAACGCCACGCTGTGCACGGCCATGCCAGTGCTGATGGTGATGATGGCCATAGAGCGAATAGGCGCAGGCTTGGCGGCACAGACCGGCATGGTCGGCCCGATGTCGACGATCCTGATGGGGGTGCTGCTGCTGGGCGAGCCATCCACCGCTTGGGTGGCGGCTGGCACAGTGTGTGTGGTGGCCGGCATTTTTGTGTTTAGCAGCCGGGCGCGTCCCTTCGCATAGGCCTTCGCTTGCCACGGCTTCCATGCCAGCTTGTGGCAAAGAGCAAAATGGACGCTTTGCTGGCGGGGTTCACCTTGCTGGCGTTTGATCAAAAGCGTGATTCGATGCAACTTCTTCATGTGAAAGCGCCACTTGCAGCGCCGTAACCTCCTGGCTTGGTGTGCAGCCTCTGGCTTGGCCGCCTGTGCCAGCGCGCCACCGCCAATTGCGCTGCCTTTGCCGCCTCAAGCCGTGCGTATGCCGCGCCTGGGCATTGCGTTGGGCGGTGGTGGCACACGTGGGTTCGCACACGTGGGCGTTCTCAAAGCACTTGAGTCGCACCAGCTTGCGCCCAGCCTGATTGCGGGCACCAGCGCTGGCAGTGTGGTGGGTGCTCTGTATGCCAGCGGCATGACCGGTTTCAAGTTGCAGGAAACCTCATTTGCGCTGGATGAAGCCCGCCTAAAGGACCTGGATTTGTTCGGTATGAGCCGCGGTCTGGTCAAGGGCCAGAAGCTACAGGACTACATCAATGAACTGGTCAACCAGCGCACGCTGGAGCAACTCGGCAAGCCCTTTGTTGCCGTGGCCACCGACCTGGACAGTGGTCAACGCGTGATTTTTGCCCGTGGCAACACTGGGCAGGCGGTGCGTGCTTCGTGCAGCATTCCGGGCCTGTTTCAGCCGGTTGAAATTGCCGGTAAACGTTATGTGGACGGCGGCGTGGTCAGCCCGGTCCCGGTGGATGCGGTGCGCCAGTTGGGGGCCGATCTGGTGATTGCCGTGGACATCTCCGCCACCGTGAACAACCCGATGGCTTCCAGCGGTGTGGCCGATGTGCTGGGTCGTGCGCTGGTGATCATGGGACAGCAATTGGGGGCGCAGGAAGTGGCGCGTGCCGATGTGCTGATTCGCCCGCATGTGGCTGGCATGAGCAGCCGCGATTTCGAGCAAAAAAATCAAGCCATTCTGGAAGGCGAAAAAGCCGGCGAGGCGGCCATACCGGCCTTGCTCGAAGCCATACGGGTGTGGCAGGCGGCGCAGCGCAAAACGCAGGCACCGCTTTGATGGGCTGCGCCGAATCAGCGCCGGGTCGATGACACGGCAATACCACCCACGATCAGCAAAAACGCGACCGCGTGGTAAGCATGCGGCGCCTCACCCAGGAACGCACTCGATAGCACCGCAGTGAACAGCGGCGTCAGGTTGATAAAAAATCCGGCCACCGATGGGCCAGCGCGTGCCACCCCTGCCCCCCAGGCGCGGTAGGCCAACAAGGCTGGCCCCAAGGCAATGAAAAGCAGCGCGCCGACCAGCGGCCAACTCAGTGCAAAACGGCCTAGCCCCAAGGCCCATTCGGTGCCGGCAAACAGGCTTGACCAGACGAGGCCGAACACAATTTGCGCCAGCAAGAAGGCAGACCAATCCTGCCGGATGCTGGGCGGCTCGGTGGTCGGGTGCGCCAGCATCCAGCTGTAGTAGGCCCAGGCCGCCGAGGCCAGCAGCATGTACAAATCGCCGGCCACCAGNNAAGGTCACCGGCCACCAGCCGCACTTGCAGCAGCACGTCGAGCTGACCGCGGCTCAGCACCAGCATCACGCCCGCAATCGACAGGGCTGCGCCCAACCACTGTTTGGCGCTGATTGGCGTGCCAAAGAAGATGCGACCAATCAGCGGCATCCATACGGGTGTGATGGAACCCACCAGCGTGACGTTGATCGGCGTGGAGGTATTGAGTGACAGGTACAGCAACGCGTTGTAGCCACCCACTGCCAGAATTGCCAGCAGGGCAAAGCGACGCCAGCTCGGCCACAGCGGGCTGTTGGCGCGCAGTACTGGCGCGGCAAGAGGCAGCAACAGTACAAAAGCCAGGGCCCAACGGATCAGGTTCAGTGTCATCGGCGACACCAGCGGTGCCACAACCCGGCCGACCACCGCGTTGCCAGCCCACAGCAGGGGTGTGATGGTGAGCAGTACCGCCGCTTTCAGAGTGACTTTGGGACCGGACATGGGGAGTTGGGTAAAAACGAATACTAGATGTGTGGCGGGCGACAGCAAAAGCCACTTGAAGTAGGGTATTGTCACTTGAGCTTGCACCACTTCCCTGTCGCGGGTTTTTGNNTGGGGCAGTCGCCTTCATTTCATGGCACCATTTACTTTTTTACGAGGCGACACCATGAGCTCAAAAACATCACGCGCAATTCAGATCAAACAACATGGCGGGCCAGATGTGTTGGAACTGATTGACTTGCCCGTAGGCGAACCCGGGCCGGGTGAGATCCGTATCCGCCATCATGCGGTTGGGCTGAATTTCATTGATGTGTACCAACGCAGCGGCTTGTACCCCATGCCGCTGCCCCAGACCTTGGGCATGGAAGCGGCGGGCGTGGTGGAGGCGGTAGGCGAGGGCGTCACGCATTTGAAGGTGGGTGATCGCGCTGCCTATGCCAGTCAACCTCCAGGCAGCTACTGCGAGCTGCGGGTGATGCCGGCCAAATGTGTGTGCAAGTTGCCGGATGCGATCAGTTTCGAGACCGGTGCAGCCATGATGCTCAAGGGCCTGACGGCGCAGTATTTGCTCAAGAAAACTCAGCCCCAGGGCGGACTCAAGGCGGGGGACTATGTGCTGTTCCATGCCGCTGCCGGTGGCGTGGGTTTGATTGCCTGCCAATGGGCGCGTGCCATGGGCTTGCAGTTGATTGGCACTGCCGGGTCGGACGCCAAATGCGCATTGGCCAAGGCCAATGGCGCAGCCCATGTCATCAACTACAACACCGAAGATTTTCTGGCCCGCGTGAAAGACATCACCGGTGGCAAAGGGGTGCGCGTGGTGTACGACTCGGTCGGC
>DFWT01000293.1 GCA_002381045.1 Rhodoferax sp. UBA4127 | reverse complement strand
TAGAACGGTCGTTCTATTTATAACGGAGATCACATCATGGCGTACAACATCGATCTATCGGGCCGCGTGGCTTTGATTACGGGAGCCTCAGGCGGTTTGGGCGCGCAATTCGCGCGCACCTTGTCAGCAGCGGGGGCAGCCGTGATTCTGGCCAGCCGGCGGGTTGAGAANNCGCGCGCAGATTGACGGCGAGGGTGGCGACGCCCATGTGATTGAACTGGACGTGACCGACCAGGCCTCCATCCGGTCAGCCGTGGCCCATGCTGAAACCGAGGTGGGTTCGATTGATATTTTGGTCAACAACTCGGGTGTTAGCACCACCCAGCGGGTCCAAGATGTGACCTCGGCAGATTTTGATTACGTGTTTGACACCAACGTCAAAGGTGCATTTTTTGTGGCGCAAGAGGTCGGCAAACGCATGCTGGCGCGGGCGCAAGGGTCGGCACCCGGCAGTTTTACCGGCGGGCGAATTGTGAACGTGGCTAGCGTGGCCGGTTTGCGGGTATTGCCCAAAATCAGTGTTTACAGCATGAGCAAGGCTGCTGTGGTGCAGATGACCCGGGCCATGGCCCAGGAGTGGGGCAAGTATGGCATCAACGTCAATGCCATCTGCCCCGGCTACATCGACACCGAACTCAACCATGCCCATTGGGACACGGAAAGCGGCAAAAAGCTGATCCAGATGCTGCCACGCAAGCGCATTGGCCAGCCACAAGACCTGGATGCCCTGCTGGTGATGTTGTGCTCGGACCAAAGCCATTTCATCAATGGCGCGGTGATCTCGGCGGACGATGGCTTTGGCATCTGATACAGGCGCATGCTGATAGGAATCGCGGCCGGCTTGGCGGCAGGAGCCTTGTGGGGTTTGGTGTTTTTGGCGCCTCTGCTGGCTCCGGCGTTGACTGCTGTTGACCTGTCCGCTGGTCGATTTCTAGTGTATGGCTCGGTGGCCGGTTTGGCCATGCTGCTGACATGGCGCAGTCAAATCCTGCCGACACCGCGTCAGGCTTTGACCGTGCTGGCTTTTAGCTTGCTGAGCGCCACCGGTTACTACCTGCTGCTGGCCCAGGGCGTGATGTGGGCAGGCACCGCGGTCCCCACGCTGATCATTGGCACCATTCCAATCTGGGTAATGATGCTCGGCAAACCGAAGGGGCTGAAGTGGTCCGGTCTGTTGCCCGGTTTGCTGCTGACCTGCGCCGGGCTGGTCTTGATGATGCAGTCCACCTTGGCGCAGGCTGAACGCTTGCCCGCCAATGGTGGTTTGTTCTGGTGGGGAGTGCTCTTGTCTGTTTGTGCGATGGTCAGTTGGACAGCGTTTGCGCTTTTGAACGCGGCATGGTTGAAGCGCCATCCGGATGTGAGTGCCACCGAGTGGTCTAACTGGATGGGCGTGGCCACAGGTGTGGGTGCAATGCTGTTGTGGTTGGTCGCAGGTTCTGAATCAAAAGTACTTCTAGCTCTTGATGATAAAGCGCTAATAGCTATTGTATGCATAGCAACTGGTTTGGGCTCTGCCTGGGTCGGCAGCATTTTATGGAACGTGGCCAGCCAGCGCCTGAGCGTCAGTTTGTGTGGTCAATTGATTGTGAGTGAAACCTTGTTTGGCCTTCTTTACGCGTTTGTTTGGTCCGGCGCCTGGCCAACCCAGTTGCAATGGGCTGCGGCGGTGATGTTCACCCTGGGCATCATTGCGTCGATTAGGGCGCATGCATGACAAACTGGCGCACCACACCTGCAGCACATGGCCCGATCAAACGTTGGTTGACGGCCGACGGCTCGCTCAGCGCGCGCCTTGCGTCCACAGGCGAGCGGTTCAGCGTGCAGGTTTTGCGCCAAGGCAGGGCACCGCTGAAACCCGAAGAAGCGGTGGCCCTTGGGCTGGGGCGCCAGCGCACCGGGTATGCCCGCGAAGTGTTGCTGCGCATTGATGGCGTGCCGGTGGTGTTTGCCCGCAGCGTGACCGCGCAGCACAACGCCGTTGGCGCCTGGCGTGCGGTGCAGGGATTGGGCAGTCGGCCTTTGGCCGATGTGCTTTTCAAGCGTTCAGGCATCAGCCGTCAACCGCTTTCATTTTCCAGTCTGGCGCGCTGTTCGCCAGTGCTACGCCATGCCACCAAGGCATGGGCCAAGGGCATTGGCGCTGGGGTGCCTGATACCGCCTTGCATGCCCGCAAGTCGGTGTTTGTGCGCCAGCGTGCCACGTTGCTGGTCATGGAAGTCTTCATTGCCCAAGCCACCTCTTGGCCGGGGTTGGTATCTGCGAAAACAATCCAGCCCGTCTGGAAGGAACTGAGATGAAATTTGAACTGCCCGAGCAAAAGAAACTGATCTTTGAGATGGTGATCCCGATCCGTTGGGGCGACATGGACGCCATGGGCCATGTGAACAACACCACCTATTTCCGTTACCTGGAAACCTGCCGTATCGACTGGATGCGCGCCGCCGGTTGCATGCCCAATCCGTTGGGCGAAGGGCCAGTGATCGTGAACGCCTTCTGCAATTTTTACAAGCAGCTGGAGTATCCGGGCGATGTGCGCATAAAGATGTACGCCAGCGACCCGGGCCGCACCACTTTCGAGACTTGGGCCACCATGGAGTTGGTGGACCAACCCGGCTTGATTTACGCCGCCGGGGGCGCCACCACGATCTGGGTCGACTTTCCCAAACAAAAGGCCATTGATTTGCCGGACTGGATGCGCTCCATCGTCAGTTAGCGCGACCAGCAACCCGGCTGCACCGGCACCGGGCTTTTAGGCTCAGTTATTACCGTTGTTGAACTGGCCGCTGGCGATCAGGCGGTCGACTTCTTCTTCGGCAGCAGCCCAGTCAGCTGCTGGGTCACCCGCGGCGAATCCGCGACGCTCTGCGATATAAAACGCGGCCACTTGCACATAGTGGTTGCGCTGTTCCAGGCTAACTGCGGCCGCTTTGGCGACCTTGGGCTTTGCAGGGGCCTTAGGTTTAGCTGCAACTTTGGCCGCAGGTTTGGCTGGCGCCGGTGCTGGTTTGGCAGCGACCGGTGAAGCTGGTTTTACCGTCTTTTTTGCAGCAGTTTTTTTGACAGCGGGTGTCTTGACAGGTGCCGCAACGGGTGCCTTGGTGACGCTGGGTTTCTTAGCTGTGACCATGATAGAACTCCTTGGTAAAAACGTTGCTCAATGCGAATTTTCGGCGTCCATGTACAACCAGTGATTGATTGAGGTCAAGACTGGCCAAACTATCAGCAAAATTCGTGCCATCGAGGCGTCAGCTCACTGCTGTTCAACCTGACATCAGCTTGTGCACTAGGTCGCCAGTGTTGGAGGCCTGATACTTGCGCATCAAGCCGGCCCGGTAGATTTCTACGGTGCGATGGCTGATGGCAAGGGTGCGGCCGATCTCTTTGCTGGTCAGCCCGTCGAGGAGCAGGGCGGCCACTTCGCGCTCTCGACCTGTGAGTTCGGCTTTGACAGGACGGCTGGCACTCAGGTCTTCAAAGGTCCAGATGCCGGCTTCGTGGGGTGCTTCTTGGTTCAGGGCGCGACCAGTCACGTGGCACCAAAAGGTGTCACCCTTGAAACGTCCCTCCAGCCGTTTCATGATCCTGTCGTCAGAATAGGTGCCGCGCCGGTTCAGAATGGGGGCGATGCGTGCACCGGTGCGCTCAAACTCGTCGGCACTGGGGTACAGCACCTGAAAAGATTGGCCGATCAATTGTTCGGGCGCCGCACCAAACATCTCGCACAAATGTCGATTGCAGTCCACCATGGTGCGGTTGCGTGACAGGGCCAGCCCCACTGGTGCCATTTCGAATGCGAGTCGGTAGTCAACGTCCATGGTGTTGAGATGGGTATTGGGGTTGGACCCTAGGGAGAACTACGTAGTCAGTTACGTAGTATCGTACAGCCAGTGTTGAAAAGGGGACCTGTTTCGGCACATCGTTTTGATTGGGGTTCTACATGGAGAAGTTTCTGTGAACAAGATTTATCCTTCTGCGGCGCAGGCTTTGAATGGCATCGTCCGCAATGGTCAGTTGTTGGCGGTGGGTGGTTTTGGGCTGTGCGGCATTCCAGAAGCATTGATTGACGCGCTGCGCGACACCGGAGTCAAAGACCTCACCGTGATCAGCAACAACGCTGGTGTGGATGGCTTTGGCCTGGGCAAGCTGCTGGAGACGCGCCAGATCAGCAAGATGATTTCAAGCTATGTTGGCGAAAACAAAGAGTTCGAGCGTCAGTACCTGGCTGGCGAATTGCAACTGGAGTTCACGCCGCAGGGGACCTTGGCCGAGAAGCTGCGTGCAGGTGGTGCGGGCATCCCGGCGTTTTATGTGCGCACTGGGGTAGGTACGCTGGTGGCCGAAGGCAAAGAACACCGTGTGTTTGACGGCCACATGCACATCCTGGAGCACTCGCTGGTGCCCGATGTGTCTTTGGTTAAAGCCTGGAAAGCCGACAAGAGCGGCAATTTACTGTTTCGCCGGACCGCGCGCAATTTCAACCCTGCCGTTGCCATGGCCGGCAAGGTTACGGTGGTGGAAGTTGAAGAGGTTGTGGAGACTGGCACGTTCGACCCCGACAGCGTGCACCTGCCCGGCATTTACGTGAACCGCATTGTGCTCAACGCGTCGCCTGAAAAGCGAATTGAAAAACGCACCATCACTCAGAAAGCAGGAGTTTGATCATGGCTTGGACACACGACGAAATGGCGGCCTTGGCCGCCAAAGAATTGCAAGACGGTTTTTATGTGAACCTGGGCATTGGCCTGCCCACCTTGGTGGCCAACTTTGTGCCGGCCGACATTGAGGTCTGGTTGCAAAGTGAAAACGGCATGCTGGGCATTGGCCCGTTTCCCACTGAAGACGAAGTGGATGCCGACCTGATCAACGCTGGCAAACAAACCGTGACCACGATTGCAGGCTCCAGCATTTTTGGCAGCCATGACAGTTTTGCCATGATTCGAGGCGGCAAGATCAACCTGAGCATTTTGGGTGCCATGCAGGTGAGCGAAACCGGCGACCTGGCCAACTGGATGATTCCGGGCAAGATGGTCAAGGGCATGGGTGGCGCGATGGACCTGGTGGGTGGCGTCAGGAGTGTGGTGGTATTGATGGAACACGTGGCCAAGAAAAAAGACGGCACGTTTGACCTGAAAATTTTGCCTAAATGCACCTTGCCGCTGACTGGTCAGGGCGTGGTTGACCGAATCATTACCGATCTGGCGGTGATGGACATCACACCGCACGGCTTGAAGGTGGTGGCGCGGGCGCCGGGGGTGACGATGGATGAGTTGGCTTCCAAGACGGGTGTCGCCCTGCACTGATTGTTTTTGAGCGAGCGGGAGAAAACTCAAGCGTTAGGAACGCCGACCCGCCAGCTAAAAATCGATTCAACCCGCCCGAGCTGGCAGTCGACTGCGAGCCACGTGACGCAGCAATGCTGTCAAGCCCAGCGCAGCAATCGTCAACCCCACCACCAAGGCTATCCAAAAACCCTGGGCTGCCATCGGCTTTGCCGGTGCCCAGGGTAACCAGCTGGGGGCCAGGCCCAGGCAATACCCCAGCGGCAACGAGAACACCCAGAACGCAGTCAGGTGGATCACCATCGGCGAGCGCGTCACCTTGTAGCCCCTAATCGCGCAACTGGCGATGACCTGGGTGGCATCTGACAGCTGAAAAATCGCCGCCAGCACAAACAACTGCGCGGTGAGCGCAATCACTGCGGGGTCGCTGGTGTAGGCGCGTGCAATTTCGTCCCTGGCCAAGGCCATGAACACGGCAGACACCACCGCGAAACCTAGCCCAAGTCCCACCCCAACCCAGGCCTGGTAGCGGGCATGCACCGGGTCGCCAGCGCCCAGCGATTGCCCCACCCGGGTCAGCAGCGCCAGGCCAATGCTCAAAGGCACCATGAACAACAGCGCGGTGAAGTTCAGGGCAATCTGGTGCGCCGCCACTTGCGTGCTGCCGTACTCAGCAACCAGCAAGGCGATCAAGCTGAAGGCGCTGGTTTCGGCGAAATAGGTCACGCCAATGGGCAAGCCGAGCTTGAGCAAGCTCTTGATTTGTGGCCAATGCGGTGGCTCAAAGTGGCTAAAAGGCCAGGTGCTGCGGTACGCGTTTGAGCGGTGCATCCACCACACCAGCGCGATTAAATTGAATACCACAGTGACTAAGGTGGCAAACGCGCAACCCAGGCCACCCAGTCGTGGGACGCCCCACAGTCCAAAGACCAACACGCTGTTGACGGCGATGTTCAGCACCAAGGACAGCAGCGCTATCACCATCAGCGGCTTGGTCTGATTGATGCTGGTGCTGTAGCCGTAGAGTACACGGTAGCAGGCAAAAAAGGGCATGGCCACGCTGGTGATGCGGGTGAAATTGATGGCCAGATCCCGCACGTAAGGCTCCAGAGTCATGTGGTTGAACAGCTGCGCCGCCCCGTTGGCGCACACCGCCATCAGCAGACCCAGCCCCAGGGCGTTCCATAGACCCTGGCGCACCATATGCGGCACGCCTGCCGTGTCGCCCGCACCTACCTGGTGCGCCACCACCGGGTTGATAGCCATCATCACGCCCATCAGGGTAATGATCATCATGTTCCAGATCGACACGCCCAAGGATACGCCGGCCAAATCTTGAGCAGACGCATGCCCGGCCATGGCGACTTCGACCACCGACATGCCGATGTAGGCCAACTGGCCAACCAGAATCGGCCAGGCCAATTGCCACAATCCTGACAGCTCAGTCGTGAGGCGGGTGCGCGATGCCGGGTGGCGCATCAGGTGTCGAATTGGATTTGTCAAAATCAATAGCGCTTTACGCTTGTTTTATATGGGCTGCAGCCCTATTTGTCTCGAACATGGAAAGCAGTGATTAGGCGCTTCGAGCCTGAACAGCGGCAGATTTTGCCGCAGGTCGGCAAGTATGGGTCAGGTTTGATCGGAACCGATGACGACGAGGCCAATCGTCAGGCGCCTTTTCGGCTCAACGCCCCCGCATGAACAAAGCGTCCAATTCCCGCATGCTGATCTGGCGCCAAGTCGGGCGGCCATGGTTGCATTGGTCTGAGCGTTCGGTGGCTTCCATCTGACGCAGGAGTGCGTTCATTTCTTCGAGGGTCAGGCGTCGGTTGGCGCGCACCGCGCCGTGGCAGGCCATGGTGCCCAGCAAATCGTTGTGGGCGCGCTGGATCACGGTGTTGGCCTCATGCTGGCTGAGTTCTGCCAATACGCTGCGCGCCAGTTCCACTGCATCGCCCTGGATCAAGTGGGTGGGCACCGCGCGCACGGCCAGGGTTTTGCCAGAAAACGGCGTGATGTCCAGGCCCAGCACCTGCAGGGCTGCGGCATGGGCTTCTGTGGTGGCCACTTCCAGCGGTGTGGCGGCAAAGGTGGCGGGAATCAGCAGCGGTTGGCTTTGCAAGCGGGGCAGTGCGGCTGGCGCTCCGCCCTTGAGGTCACCGCTTAGGCTGAGGTTTGCACTGTCAGAAGCGTGGGCCGCCCATTGTGCTTTCAATCGCTCGTACACGATGCGTTCATGGGCGGCATGCATGTCCACGATCACCAAGCCTTTGGCGTTTTCGGCCAGGATGTAGACGCCTTGCAACTGGGCCAAGGCACGTCCCAGTGGCCAATCACCTTCAGGCAAGCTTGTCGTGCCGAGTTCTCCTGACGCCAACGCTGAGGTGGGAGTGACGAAATTCGTCTGTGCCGCCGTGCCAGCTTGAAAGGTCGCATCGGCCGTAGGGCTGTTTGGCCTCTGCCACAGCGCAGCCAGGTCGCTCACACAGTGGCCACCAGCTGCTTCGAAATGCATAGCTGCTTGCGATGATGGATAGAGGGCTGGAGGGAAATTTTTTATATAAGCTTCAAAGCCTGGTTCTGGTGCATTGGCCAGTGAGCCGCCGGGAAGCTGTGCCAGCTGGAAGGCAGTCGCTACGCCAATGGCCATATCTTGACCGGCACGTGGTGCGGCCAAGGCGTTTTCCACCGCGTGACGTACTGCCTGGTGCACGTCTCGGCTGTCACGAAACCGCACCTCGATCTTGGTCGGGTGCACGTTCACATCCACCCGAGTGGGATCGATTTCGATGTACATCGCATACACCGGCTGCCGCTGGCCATGCAACACGTCTTCATAGGCGCTGCGGGCCGCGTGGGTGACGACCTTGTCGCGCACAAAGCGGCCGTTCACGTAGCAAAACTGTTGGTCGGCTCTAGATCTTGCGGCGTCCGGAATGCCCGCTCGACCCCAGACCTTGACGAGTGGGGCGTAGTCTGGCCGGCCTGGCGTGGCGCTGCTGGAAAAATCCACCCACACCGAGCGCTCTACAAAGTCGCTGCCCAGCACATCGGACAGGCGTTGCTCCAGGGCGGGCAGGCTGCCCAGGTCGCCGCAGCGGCGCCATTGCTCCACCAATTTGCCCTCGTGCCAGATGGCAAAACCCACATCGGGTCGGGCCAGCGCGTGGCGGCGCACCGCTTCTACGCAATGCGCGAGTTCGGTGGCATCAGTTTTAAGGAATTTGCGACGTGCAGGGGTGCTGAAAAACAGCTCTTTGACTTCCACCGTGGTGCCGATGCCGCGCGCTACCGGTTTGAGTTCACCGGTTTGACCTTCCAGGCAATATGCATGATTTTGGGTGCTAACCCTGGAATAGATTGCGCAGTCAGCTATTGAGTTGATAGCGGCCAGTGCCTCGCCTCTAAAACCCATGGTGCCGACCGATTCCAGGTCAGCCAGGCTGCCAATTTTGCTGGTGGCGTGGCGCTTGAGCGCAATCGGCAATTCCTCAGGCAGGATGCCCGAGCCGTCGTCTTCCACACTGATCAGGCGCACACCGCCTGCCAGTAGCCGCACGGTGACCTGCGTGGCACCAGCGTCCAAGGCGTTGTCCACCAACTCGCGCACCACCGAGGCTGGCCGTTCCACCACTTCGCCGGCGGCAATCTGGCTGATCAGCTCATCGGGCAGTTCAAGGATGGGGCGACGGGCATTGAGTTGGGAGGGAGCCGGGACGAGGTAGGAGGAGGTCACAAGACCATTTTAGAGGTCGACTCCCGGCAGGCGTTGACCTCCATTTCTGACTGGAGGTGTCAAATCAGCCCGTACACGTCTGCCAGCAGGAAGCCAACTAGGCAGGAGGTGCCCACGCCAATCAAACCCGGCAGGATGAAGCTGTGATTGATGACGTATTTGCCAATGTGGGTGGTGCCCGAGCGGTCAAACTGGATGGCGGCCAGGTCGCTGGGATAGGTCGGCAGGATGTAGTAGCCATAAGAGGCAGCGGCAAACGCAACTACATAACCAGGGGGCACACCAATGGCCAGGCCGACAGGCACCATGGCGCTTACCGCAGCGGCTTGCGAGTTAACCAGTTTGGATACCAGCAACAGGGCAATGGCGTAGGTCCAAGGCTGGGTCTTGACCAGGTCTGTCAACGCCGCTTTGAGTGCGGGCAGGTTGGCTTCAAACACGGTGTCAGCCATCCAGGCAATACCAAACACGGCCACGACCGCAATCATGCCAGCGCGAAACACCTCGGTTTTACCAATGATGCTGGGATCCGTCTTGGTGAACATGATCATCAACGCACCGGCCAGCAGCATGAACATCTGGATGCACAGCACCATGGACAGTGGTTTGCCACCTACCAGCGGACGCAGAGCGGGGTAAGCGCCCAAGATGGACACCACCACAATCGCACCAATAAAGATCCACATCGCGGTCCATTGGCTGCTGGTCAGGGTTTTGCCCATCAAGGTGTCGCTGGTGCCATAAATGTTTTTGCGTTGTTCTGGGTCGGCAATCCGGGCTTGAAACTCGGGATCTTTGTCGAGATCTTTACCGCGAAACCAGCTAAAAATACCGATCATCAACACGCCTGCCAGGGTGGACGGCACGGTGATGGAGAGCACTTGAACGAAGTCAATCACATGGTCACCGACCGGGGCCTTGGCCAAAAAGGCCACCAGAGCCACCACGGCCACGGACACCGGGCTGGCCAAGATGCCCATTTGGCTGGCAATGGACGAAGCCGCCATGGGACGCTCGGGCCGGATATTGTTCTTGATGGCCACGTCGTAAATGATCGGCAACATGGTGTAAACCACATGGCCTGTGCCGCAAAGAATGGTCAAAAGGCAGGTGGTAAAGGGCGCCAGGATCGACACATATTTGGGGTTGCGGCGCAGCACCTTTTCAGCGCCCATCAGCAACACTTCCAGCCCACCTGATGCCTGCAGGGTGGCCGAGGCCGCCACCACCGCAATGATGGTCAACATCACGTCTACTGGTGGTTTGCCGGGGGGCAAACCAAACACAAACGTCATGATGACGATGCCAATACCTCCCAGCAAGCCCAGTGCGACACCGCCTTTTCGGGCGCCGTAAAACAGACAAATCAGAATGACGGCAACTTGCAACAGAATGTCCATAACTCAACTCCTTTTAGTTATTTGAATTTTATTTTTTGAGCCAGGCTCGGTCTAGACATGGACGCCCCAATTGGTTGACAAACATCAAGCAAGCGCTGAATATTTGTAATTAATTTTTAATTAATCACCACATTTATCCAATGCCCCACAGTCGGGCTGCAGGACATTGCTGGCGATAATTCATTCCCATGGACATTCTTTTAGCACTTCTGGACTTCATCTTGCACGTAGACAAACACTTGGAACTGTTTGTACAAAATTACGGCGCCTGGGTCTATGCGCTGCTATTTCTGATCATTTTTGTGGAGACCGGCGTGGTGGTCATGCCATTTTTGCCGGGGGATTCGCTGCTATTTGTGGTGGGCGCCATGTGCGGNNCCCGCTTGTGGTGGGACTGCTGCTGGCCGCCGCCATCTTGGGCAACCAGTCAAATTACGCGATCGGGCGCTACTTCGGCCCCAAGGTGTTTGGCTGGGAAGACTCCCGCTGGTTCAACAAAAAAGCCTTTGACCAAGCTCATGCGTTTTATGAAAAATACGGTGGCATCACCATCGTGGCGGCACGCTTCATGCCGTTTTTGCGCACCTTTGCACCGTTTGTGGCCGGTGTGGCTCAAATGACGCGCAGCAAATTCACTTTCTTTGACGTCCTGGGCGGCACGCTTTGGGTAGGTGGCATCGTGACGGTGGGCTATTTCTTTGGCAACATTCCGTGGGTCAAAGAGCACTTGGACAAGATCATCTGGGCGATGATTTTGGTGCCCGGCCTTTTGGTGCTGCTGGGTGCCTGGCGCGCGCGCAAAGCCCGTGCCTGACATTCAGATAGCGCTAAACGTCTGAGGCGAATAGGGGTTTCGCTGGCCTGGGCAGCATTATGGTGAATCGGGTTAACGACTCTGATGAGCTCGCACCAATGTTGCCCCCATGCGCAGTGACGATGGACTTGGCAATGGCCAGGCCCAGCCCGGTGCCATCGCTGCGCTGACGCGCGCTGTCTGCGCGGAAAAAGCGGTCGAAGACGCGGTCCAGGTACTCCGGGGGAATCAAATCGCCAGTGTTTTCAATCGATAGGCTCACTGCGTCGGGAAGGTCCGCCAAGTTGACAAAAATGCAGCTGCCGGGAGTGGCGTGTCGGACTGCGTTGGAGAGCAGGTTGCCAATGGCGCGACGCAGCATGAGCCGATCTGCCAGTACAAGTGCGTTTCCCTCCAGAAAGAGCTGCAAGCCCTTGTCTGCGGCCAGCGCCTCGTAGAAATCAAACAGGGCGCGGGTTTCATCGGCCAGATCTACCGTCTCGCGGTTGGGCAGTACCAAACCGTTGTCGGCTTTGGCGAGCAGCAGCATGTCGGCAATCATGCGGGCCATGCGGTCAAGCTCCTCGGCATTGGATTCCAGCGTGGTTTTGTACTCAGCTGCATCACGCGGATGGGACAAGACAACCTGCGTTTGGGTCATCAGATTGCTGACCGGTGTACGCAACTCGTGGGCAATATCGCTGGAAAAGTCTGACAAGCGGGCAAACGCTTCCTCTAGCCGGGCCAGCATGTCGTTCAAAGTCTGCGCCAATTGCGCCAGCTCAACGGGCATGCTGTGGACCGGCAAACGGTGACTGAGCTGCTGCGCAGTGACCACTTGAGCTTGCGCACGTATGGCATGCAGCGGCGCCAAACCGCGACGCACCAGGGCCCAGCCGAGCAGCGCCATGCCAGCTGCGGCGCACGCCACAAACAGCCACAATGTATGCAAAAACCCTCGCATGTAGGTCTGGTGGTGGCCCGTGTCGGTGGCTGTCAACACCACTAGTTTGGTAACCTGTCCTGTGCCGCCTAAAGTTGCAGTGGGAAGCTGGGCTGCAAGCACGCGAAAGGTTTGACCACCTTGTTGCCAAAGTGCGGGCTGACCCGATGTTTGAGTCGCCAAATTTGCAACTTGACTCGGCAAAAAGTTCGCATGGGAAGTGGCGAACATCACCGCGTGATCAGTGTCCAGCATCATCACTTCCAGGCCGTGATGCCCCACCAGCGAGCGGGCCAACTGATGTGTGAATGCCGTCAGTTCGTCGGTCGACTTGACACCTGCCAAACCTTGCTGGATCAGTTCCATCTTGCCGGACAAGACCATCATGTCAAGGTCTTCAAAATGCTGCTCGACCGACCTGGCCACCACAAAACCCAGAAGCAACAGCACCGTGGTGGTCGCGGCCACAAACATCAGCGTCAGGCGCCGTGTCAGCGACATACGGCTCAAGGGCTGCACGCGGGGTCCTCCAGCACATACCCCATCCCGCGCACGGTGCGAATTAGTTTGGGCTCAAAGGCATCATCAACTTTGGCCCGCAGGCGTCGCATGGCGACCTCGATCACGTTGGTGTCACTGTCAAAGTTCATGTCCCACACCTGCGAGGTAATCAGCGAGCGCGGCAGCACCTNNGGCAGGTCTTTGCCAGCGCGGCGTATGCCTGCCAAAACCGCCCAGCCATCCTTTCCAGGGAGCATGACATCCAGAATGGCCAGGTCATGGCTTTCGGTCAAGGCCAGGTGCAGGCCGTCGTGGCCATCACGCGCCAGGTCCACGCTGAAACCGGCCTCGGTCAGGCCCTGTTTGAGGTAGTCCCCGGTCTTGGGCTCGTCCTCAACGATGAGGATTTTCATGGCAGATTTTCAAAACTCGCATGGCGGAGCATTTTGCATGGCTGGCACCTTGTGCGCGTTAGATAACAAAAAAGTAATCTGCTTGTCACCTTGATGTGGGGGCTACCCGGAAAAAATGGCATCAGTCCAATTTCTGGATTGTTTTTTTCCTCACCCACGCTTAAGAAAATTCCATGAAAGCCCATATTAAATCAGCGGTGGCTGCTATTACTTTTGCTCTTACGACATTCGTTATGGCACAAACTGATCACAGCATGCACGGCATGCCTGCGGGTCAGCCTGCCACTCCGAAGACGAATGGACCTGCGAGCAACGCCGCATTGGGCGACGCTGTGGTGAAAAAGGTTGACAAAGCCAAAGGCACGGTCACCCTCGCACACGGTGCATTGCCCAACGGTATGCCTCCCATGACCATGGCTTACAAGGTGAAAGATGNNTGGCTGGACACACTCCAAGCAGGTCAAAAAATCCGCTTTGCCACGGACTCCACTGACGGTGGCATGACTGTGTCACGCATTGAAACGGTTAAATAAATTGGCTTGCTGATTGCGGCCTATTGGAGCTCTATTAAATGAAGCAAAAAAATCTTTTTATCGCTGTGCTGGCTGTACTGGTTCTTGTGGCCGCGGCGGGCACCTTCATGTACAAAAAACAGCAAGCTGGCCAAGCCTCACAACCCACCGCCCAGAACCAAGCCGTACTGGTACGCGCTGATTCGCCCACTTTTGGTAACCCCAATGCGCCGGTGCACATCGTTGAGTTTTTTGACCCGGCCTGTGGCACCTGCCGTGACTTTTATCCACTGGTCAAGGCCATGATGGCGGCCAACCCGGACAAGATTCGTCTGTCGATGCGCTACGCACCGTTCCACCCTGGATCTGACGCGGTGGTGAAAGTGCTGGAAGCCTCGCGCAAGCAGGGAAAGTTTGAAGCCACCCTTGAAGCTTTGTTTGCATCGCAAGACAGTTGGGTGAAAAACCACCAGGCCAATGTGCAGTTGATTGGCCCGGCCGTCGCAACGCTGGGCATGAATCTGGAAAAGTTGCAATTGGATGCCTTAGCCCCGGAAGTGGCCAACATCATTGCCCGTGACATGCAGGATGCGAACACCATGGGCGTGACCATGACACCCGAATACTTTGTCAATGGCAAGCCACTGCCTCAGTTTGGTTTTGCAGAACTCCAAGGCCTGGTTAACGAGGCGCTGGCCAATGCCAAATAGTCTGGTCATGAAACCCAGGTGGGTGGCCTCAGCGTTTGCCACCCTGCTGCTCCTAGGGATGTCAACGACCCTTTGGGCTGACGATGCTGCGCCTGGCGCCACTGTTGAGAGCCTGCTGCTTATCGCTAAAGAACGCAATCCGGACTATGCGGCGATGCGCCATGAAGTTTTGGCGGCCACAGAGCGCGCTTTGCCAGCGGGTGCCTGGGCCAATCCGCGCTTCAAGTTGGAACTCGAAGACATCACCAAAGCCGGCCAGCAAGACCCAACATTGCTGCCGTCCGACGTAGGCAGTGCCCGTTACACCCTCACACAAGACCTTCCCTGGGCCGGTAAACGTGACCTGAAACGCGAGATTGCCACGCAAGACAGCCAGGTGGCCAGCAGCCGTGTGCGGCAAACATGGGTGGACATGGCCGCCCGCATCAAGGCGTTGTTTGCCCAGCGCTATTTGATTAAAGCCACCGAGCAGTTGGTGAGCGAGAACTTGGACTTGATGTTGCAGCTCGAAAAGGTGCTTCAAGTGCGTTACGCCGGAGGCCTGTCCGCGCAGCAGGACATAACCCGCATTCATGTGGAGCACACGGGTATGCGTGCTGAACTGGTGGCGCTGGGGGCCGAGTTTCGGCAAACGCAGAGCCGGCTTAATGCTTTGCTGGCGCGGCCAATGGATGCACCCTTGGCGGCGCCTGCAGCACTGCGTACCGTGCCCGAGACTGGCAAACTGAACCTTTACGCACTGTCTGAGCGGCTGCGTTTGCTAAATCCACAACTGACGGTGGAACTGGCACGCGTGCAGTTTGCGGCCAAGTCGCGTGATCTTGCCTACAAGAACCGTTATCCCGACTTCACGGTGGGCATTAACGCCATGCAGCGCCGTGGAGCGATCAACGAATGGGGCTTGATGTTCGAGATGAATCTGCCGATTCAGGGCGACGTGCTGCGTGCACAGGACCGCGAGTCCGAAGCCATGCTGGCGGCTGCGCAATCACGCCAGGAAGCGGCATTGAATCAAGCGCTGGCTGATTTGTCCGACAGCCTGATTGCGCTACAAGCGGCCCGCGATACAGAACATTTGATGACCTTCAGCCTCATGCCACAAGCCGATCTGACTTGGC
>DFWT01000261.1 GCA_002381045.1 Rhodoferax sp. UBA4127 | reverse complement strand
GTGGCTTCCAGAATGAAGGTGTAGGCGCCTGGTGTGGCGGCTTTGATGCGACGGTATTGCTGGTTGTCTACCTTGGCGTAAGTGGCCAGTTCTGACAAATCGCGGCACAACAGCGTCAAGTGGTGTTTGTCGTCCACGCCGCGAATGCGGCGCAGTTTGTCGGCTGCCGCTTTGTCATCCAGATGGCAGACCAGCGCGTAGCNNACGCCGCGGATGCGCCGCAGCTTCTCGACCGCCGCCTTGTCGTCGAGATGGCAGACCAGCGCGTAGCTGGAATCGGTAGGCACGGCCAGGACCTCGCCCTTGTCCAGCAAGTCTGTGGCTTGCTTGAGCAGGCGCTGTTGCGGGTTAAGTGGATGAATTTCAAACAGTTGCGGCATGGCGCTATTGTCGCTTCTAGTCAGCCGCAAAGCGCCGTTACAGCGGCTTTAGGGTGGTCTCACGTGCAGTAAGCACACCACTGCCAATGCCGCTGGCGGCAATCACCGCAATGCCGACCCAGGCCAAGGCATCAGGCACATGGCGGAAAGTCAACCAACCCAGCAAGGTGGCAAACGCAATTTGGGTGTACAGGTAGGGCGTGAGCACCACGGCGCTGGCACGGTTGAAGGCACGGATCAACATCAAGTGGCCAAAGGTGCCGAAAAAGCCCACGGCCACAAACCACGGCCAATGGCTTGCCAGTGCCTCGGTGCGCCAACTCCAAAAGAGGGTGGGTGTCATGGCCAAGGCGCCGACCAGTCCGGTGTAAAAGTGGGTTGTGTAGGGGTTTTCATCGCCACTTAGGCGGCTGGTAAGCACCTGAAACGAGGCATAGGTGGTGACCAGCACCACCGGAAACAGCAGGGCCCAGCCGAACACCTGGCCGCCGGGACGCACCACCAACAACACACCGAACAGCCCCACCACCATCAACAGCCAGCGCATTCTGGAGACATGGTTCTTCAGCACCATGGCAGCCAGGGCCGTGGCTGCCATGGGCGAGAGCATGGCGATGGCGGTGAACTCACCCACTGGCAAAAACTGCAAGCCAAAAAAGGAACAGGCACTGGTGCACAGCAGCAGCACGCCGCGCAGGGTCTGAAACCGCGGGTTGGGCGTGGTAAACAAATGCGTTTTTTGAACGGGATAGCGCAATGCGAACGTGACCACCGCCTGAAACGCGTAACGAAACCAAAGCAGCATCAGAACTGGAACGAACTGCGTGCTGTATTTGGTGGCGGTATCCAGCAGGGCAAATGCCATGGCTGCCACCATGATCAACAAAACCCCACCACCCTGGTGGCTCCTCAAAAATGACATGGATGTGAAAAAGTGAAAGTGGCTTAGGCCAGCATCGCAGGCGTTTGGTTGGCGCGTTGAATGCGCCCGGCCAATATGGACCATACCGGGGTAAGCTGGTCGGGCAAATCGGGTAAGGCGCCAAGCTCGGTGCGGCTTTCTTCGGGGCTGTGGAAGTCGCTGCCACGTGAGGCCACCAAGCCAAACTCAAGCGCCGTATTGGCGTAACTGGCAGCTTCGGCCACTGAGTGGCTGCCGGTCACCACCTCTACACCTTGGCCGCCGTGGCCCTTGAACTCGCTGAACAAAGCAAACTCCTCATTGGCACTGAACTTGTAGCGTGCAGGGTGGGCAATCACCGCCACGCCGCCGGCCTGGGTGATCCAGGTCACTGCATCTTTCAGGTTGGCCCAGCGGTGTTCCACGTAACCCGGCTTGCCTTCGGTGAGGTACTTGCGAAACACCTCGTAGGTGTCTTTGCACACACCGGTTTCCACCAAATAGCGGGCGAAATGGGTGCGAGAAATGAGGTTGGGGTTGCCCACAAAAGTGAGGGCGCCCTCATAACAGCCCTTGATGCCAACCTGGGCCAGGCCAGCCGCCATTTCTTGCGCACGTTGGGCACGCCCACCGCGCGTTTGTGCCAGGCCTTTAATCAGTTGCGCATCGGTGGGATCAAACCCCAAGCCGACGATGTGTACGGTCTGATGGAGAAAAGTCACTGAAATCTCAACGCCCGTCAGGTAGTCCAGCCCACAGGCCGCCGCCGCGGCAGCAGCAGGCGCCTGGCCGCCAATCTCGTCATGGTCGGTCAAAGCCCAAAGTGCCACGCCCTGGGTCTTGGCGCGCCGGGCCAGTGCTTCGGGGGTGAGGGTGCCGTCGGAAACCACTGAATGGCAATGGAGGTCAGCGTTCAGGGTGGAAGTCATTGGGCCATTCTAGGGTTGGCTGCAAAATGGAGGAATGTTTGAATTCATGACCTTGCACGCCACCGATCTATTGACTTTTGGGGGATCGGCGTGTTTGGTGCTGGCCTACCAGATTTACCTGGGCTGGCGCACCCGAACAGATCCGGCGTCAAGCGCGCAGGACATCATGCTGGCAGCACGCGCGGCCTGGGTGGCCAGCGTGATGCGCGAGCGCCGTGACATTCTGGCAGTGCAAACCCTGCGCAACTCCACCATGTCGGCCAGCTTCATGGCGTCCACCGCCGTGCTGCTGATCATCGGGGTGCTTACGCTTAGCGCCCAAGGCGACAAGCTCTCGGGCACCTGGCATGCGCTTAATTTTTTGGGGCAAACCAGCACCGAGATGTGGATGTTCAAACTGCTGATGATGCTGTTCGATTTGCTTTTCGCCTTCTTCTCGTTTGCCATGGCAGTGCGGATTTTTCATCACATTGGTTACCTGATCAACGTGCCTTTGGACAAGGCCGTTGAGGCGACTCAGATTCGCCAAGTCGTGGCGCATATCAATCGGGCCGGCACCTACTACCGCATTGGCATGCGCGCCTACTACTTCACCGTGCCGCTGCTGTTCTGGCTTTTTGGTCCTACCTGGATGCTGGGTGCCACACTGGCCATGCTGTACTTCATGTTCCACCTGGATCGGGCACCCAAACGCGATACCGACCTGATGGGCTGAGGCCTTGCGTGGCTGCGAGGTTCAGAGCTCAGCCGCCTCTACCAAAAAGCGCACCCGCCGTTCACCACGCCAACTGTCGACGTCCAGCCGGAAGGCCAGTTTGACGTGGGCAGGCAGCGGCTCGGTGCGGCCAAACCAGATGCCGTCCACCGGTTTGCCGCAGTGTTTGAGTTTGAGCTGCATGTGTTTCTCAGCCACCAGGCGCTGTGACACCACTTCGAGTTCTTCGCTGAAGGTGGGTGGCGCAAAACCCTGGCCCCACACTTCGTGGTGAAGTGTGTCCACCAGATCGGCGCGCAGGTATTCGGGTTTGAGTGCGCCGTCGGTTTCTATGCGGCGGGTCAGGGTGGCGGCGTCCAGCCATTCGCGCGCCACCTGGGCCAGTGCCTGTTCAAACACCTCGAACTGGTCTTCGGGCACGGTGCAGCCCGCNNGCTTGGCCACCAGGTCGAGCGCATCACGCAGATGAAACCCAGGAATTGATCGGCCCGAACCCTTGAGCTCATGGGTGTGGCCAGTGGCACCACTGCTGGCAAACACAAAAGTGGGGCGGTGGAATTTGTCCTTGATGCGCGCGGCCACGATGCCGACCACGCCTTCGTGAAACTCCGGGTCAAACACACACACCGCCGGGGGTGCTTCGTGTGCATCCTCAAAAAGAGACTCGGCCACAGCCAGCGCCTGTTCACGCATGTGGCCTTCAATTTCGCGGCGTTCGCGGTTGA
>DFWT01000189.1 GCA_002381045.1 Rhodoferax sp. UBA4127 | reverse complement strand
GTGCGCAACTTCTACAGCGTGTCCATCAGCGGTTACCACATTGCCGAAGCCGGTGCCAACCCGATCAGCCAGTTGGCCTTCACGCTCTCCAATGGTTTCACTTTTGTTGAAGCGTATCTGGCGCGCGGCATGCACATTGACGACTTTGCGCCCAACCTGAGCTTCTTCTTTAGCAATGGCATGGACCCGGAATACACCGTGATGGGCCGCGTCGCGCGTCGCATCTGGGCGGTGGCCATGAAAGAAAAGTACGGCGCCAACGAACGCAGCCNNGCACCACGCTGCAGGCGCTGATTGCCATTTACGACAACTGCAACAGCTTGCACACCAACGCGTTTGACGAAGCCATCACCACGCCCACCGAAGACTCGGTGCGTCGCGCGATGGCCATTCAACTCATCATCAACCGCGAATGGGGTCTGGCCAAGAACGAAAACCCGTCACAGGGCGCGTTCATCATCGAAGAGCTAACAGAACTGGTGGAAGAAGCGGTGCTAACAGAGTTCGAACGCATCACCGAGCGTGGCGGCGTGCTGGGTGCGATGGAAACCGGCTACCAACGTGGCAAGATTCAGGACGAATCCATGCACTACGAGATGCTCAAACACACAGGTGAATTGCCCATAATTGGTGTCAACACCTTCCGCAACCCGCATGGTGACCCGGTCAACGACAAGCTGGAACTGGCCCGTTCCACCGAGGAAGAAAAGCAAAGCCAACTGCAGCGCCTGGCTGACTTCCACGCCAAACATGCGGCTGAGTCACCGGCGATGCTGAAGAAGCTGCAGCAAGCGGTGATCGACAACCAGAACGTGTTCGAGGTGCTGATGCATGCGGTGCGCTGCTGCTCCTTGGGTCAGATCACCAACGCCCTGTTTGAGGTGGGCGGCCAGTACCGGCGCAATATGTAATACAAAATCAATAGCTTCCAACGCCCATTCTGCAAGGGCTAACGCTGCATTTAACAACAAAAAAGGCCCTTAGAGGGCCTTTTTTGTTTGGGCTGTGAATCAGCCGCCTTTTTTGCAGCGTTTGCCCGGGTTTTTCTTGTTGTTGGTGGACACGCCACGCTCCAGGCTGCGCAACTGGCCGTGCGGGGCGGTGTAGCAGACGCCCTTGGGGGCCGCGGGACGGGGGGTAGCTTTGCGCTCAGCTTCGGTGCGCGGTTCTCTTGCCATGAACGAACTCCATTGGGTGAATAAAACCGTGCATTATCTCAGCAGTCGGCGTCGCTGATCGGCTGAACGGAAATCACCTCAGAAAACTCAATTCACCAGATAGTCGCCTTCGTCATCCAAGGCTTGCGCATCCACCATGGCATCAAAGGCAGCGCGGCTTGCCAATGCCTCACTGGTAAAGGGAATCAGAGGTTTGTCCAAAGGGTGCAGTTTGTGCCGACGCAGGCCTCGCAACTGTTGGGATTGCTGCATGGTCTGCAGCACACGTTCAGGCTCCATCATCAAACTGAACGGGTTCAGGGATTCGGTTGACAGTGACATGACAGACTCCTTCGACAAGGGGCCAAACAAAAGTTGCTGGCTTGTGGCGACTGTAGGCCCGGCGCTCAAAAAACTAAAGTCATCCTGCGGCTGTACACGGTGTAAGAAGATACCTGACAGCACGTCAGCCCCTTGGCCCGTGCCTGTAAAAACACCTCAGGCCAGACGGACTTTCACTGCCTTGCCCTTGACCTTGCCCGCATTGAGTTTTTGCATGGCTTCCAGCGCAATGCCTCGGTTCACCGCCACAAAGGTAGTGAACTCGGTCACATTGATCTTGCCGATCTGCTCTCGGCTGTAGCCTGCATCTGCCGTCAGGGCCCCCAGCACGTCGCCAGGTCGGATTTTTTCCTTGCGGCCCCCCAGAATCTGCAAGGTCACCATCGGCGGCAGCAGTTTGCCCGAGCCGGTGGGGGTGAGCTCTTCCAGCTTGTGCCAGCTTGATTCCAGCTTTTGGTACTGCTCTATCTTGCCGACCGCGCCCATCTCGTTCATGGAGGCCAAACTCACCGCCAAACCCGACTCCCCGGCCCGACCGGTGCGTCCAATGCGGTGCACATGCACCTCAGGGTCGGGCGTGATGTCCACATTGATGACGGCCTCAAGCTCCTTGATGTCGATGCCGCGGGATGCCACGTCGGTGGCCACCAGCACCGACAGGCTGCGGTTGGCAAACTGTGCCAGCACCAGGTCGCGCTCGCGTTGTTCCAGGTCACCGTGCAGGACCTTGCTGCTAAACCCTTGCGTCAGCAAAAACTCGTTCAAGGTATTGCATTGCTGGCGGGTATTGCAAAAAGCCAGCGTGCTCACGGGTCTGAAGTGCATCAACACCTGGGCCACCACCTCAAACCGGTTGCTGCGAGTGACTTCATAAAAGCGCTGCTCAATTGCGCCCTGGGTGGCCGTGGCGGCCACCAGCACTTTGACCGGGTTGCGCATGAACTGCTGTGCCAACTTGTCAATGCCTTCGGGGTAAGTGGCTGAAAAAAGTAGGGTCTGGCGTTCGGGCGGGCATTGCTTCGTGACGGTCACGATATCGTCCAGAAATCCCATGTCGAGCATGCGGTCGG
>DFWT01000084.1 GCA_002381045.1 Rhodoferax sp. UBA4127 | reverse complement strand
GAAGCAACAACGACACGGATGATTTAGAAATGGAATTACTTGCCGTTGATACCGAGCAGTTCAACCTCAAACAGCAGCGTGGCATTGGGCGGAATCACGCCGCCTGCGCCTTGCGAGCCGTAGGCAATGGCTGCCGGACAGGTCAGCTTGGCTTTGCCGCCGACTTTCATACGCTGCACGCCTTCGGTCCAACACTTGATCACGCGGTTGAGCGGGAACTCGATCGGCTTGCCGCTTTTGTACGAACTGTCAAATTCTTTGCCATCGGGAAAGGTGCCGCGGTAGTTGACCTTGACCGTGTCGGTGGCCGCAGGGCTGGCACCGGTGCCGTCTTTGAGCGACAGGTACACCAATCCACTGCCCGTGACCACCGCACCGGCTTCTTTGGCAGCAGCGTCCAGTGTGGCATCTGCGGCCCAAGCCAGGTTGAGGCTCATAGCAGCGGCGGTGACGGCGAATTTCAGGATGGTTTTCATAGACGAGGAATTGAAACAAAAGGACCGCTATTTTGACTGCTGCGCGGCCAATTCCATTTCCAAATCATTTGTGTCTAGGCGCGTAGCCGCAGGCAGTGCTGACGCACGACAAGGAGAAGCAACAACGACACGGATGATTTTGAAGTGGAATCAATTGCGGGCGTGGGTGATTTGCAGACCACCCACACCCTCGATGGCCCGCATGTGGCGCGACAAATCGAACAGTGAACTGGGATAGGGGCGACTTCGCAGGGCCACCATCACAAAGTTCCAGGTGACCATTTGGCCGACGCTGGAAATGTTCAGCGAACCTTCTGCCACCATGTAGCCCCATTGGGCAATGGTACTTTTCAGGGTGTTTTCATCCGGCTCATGGCCCGGGGTAAATTCCAGCCTGACGCCCATGGCGCGACGTGAGGGCAAACGCGCCTCCAGCTTGGGGCCCCACATCATCAAGGAAGCTGACAGGAGGGTGAGCAGAATCGCCGCGCCAAAAAAACCGATGCCCACCAACACACCAATGGCGGAGGCCGCCCAGATGGATGCCGCGGTGGTCAGGCCGCTGATGTTCATCCCCTCCTTCATGATGACACCGGCACCCAGGAAACCCACGCCGGTGACGATACCCTGAATGACACGGGTTGGGTCCACCGGCATGCCGCCGTGCCCGCCACCCCCAAACCAAAATTGGGGGTAGCCGGCAAACACGGTGAGCGCAGCGGAGGCCATGCACACGATGCCATAGGTGCGCATGCCTGCCGCTCGCCCGTGGTACGAGCGCTCATAACCCACCAACAAACCAAGCAAGAGCGCACCCAGCAAGTTCATGAACACCAGCAGGTTGACTTCCATCATCGGGATGGACCAGAACGATGCCAGATACGCCTCGGTGATGATGCCCATGGTGGGTCTCCAAATAAAAATAGCTACCTGCCCAGAATCAATCCGGGCAGGTAGCTATCAATAATAGAGCGATTTAGGCTGTTTGGATCACACCAGCAATGCATTTACCCGCTTGACATAGGCCGCCGGATCGGCTGGCAGGCCGCCTTCGGCCAGCAGGGCCTGGTCAAACAGGATGTGGGCCAGGTCATGGAAATGCACCGAACCGTCGAGTTTTTTCACCAGCGCGTGTTCGGCGTTGACCTCCAGCACCGGTTTGACCTCTGGCGCGGTTTGGCCAGCTTGTTTGAGCATGCGCGCCAGTTGCGTGCTCATGCCGTGATCTTGCACCACCAGACACGCCGGGCTGTCCACCAAGCGGGTGGTGACGCGCACGTCTTCGGCTTTGTCCTTGAGCGCTTCTTTGAGCTTGGCCAGCAGCGGCTTAAAGGCCTCGGCGGCCTCTTCAGCTGCCTTTTTCTCAGTCTCATCCTGCAGCTTGCCCAGGTCCACCGCGCCTTTGGCCACGCTTTGCAGCGGCGTGCCNNTTCATGCGCGCCTTGTAGTCGGCAAAACTCACTGCCACAGTGTCAGAGGTGGAGCTGGCAAAACGCAGCAGCTTGGCAATGCGGTCCTTGTTGCCATAGTCTTCGCCCAGGCCTTCCTTGAGCACCGCGCCAAATTCGTTGTAAAACTTGGTGAACTTGCCGGCATTTTTCTCTGCTTCGGCCTTTTCTTCAGCCGTCATGACATCGGTCACACCATCGGCGGATGGTGCAGGCACTTTATCGCTCTTGGCCAGGTCTTCCAGCATACCCAGCACGCGCTTGGTGCAGCCTTCGCGAATGGCTTTCACATCACGGCTTTCTTGCAACAGTTCACGGCTCACGTTCAGCGGCAAATCGGCCGAGTCCACCACGCCTTTGACGAAGCGCAGGTAAGTCGGCAGCAGGGCTTCAGCGTCGTCCATGATGAACACACGTTTGACGTACAGCTTGACGCCGGCCGACTTTTCGCGGTTGTACAAATCAAACGGCGCCTTGCCGGGGATGTACAGCAACTGGGTGTATTCGGTGCTGCCTTCGACCCGATTGTGGGTGTAGGCCAGCGGCGCATCCATGTCGTGGCTGATTTGTTTGTAGAACTCGTCGTACTGGTCCTGGGTGATGTCTTTTTTGGCACGCGCCCAGATGGCGTTGGCCTTATTCACGGTTTCCCATTCGCCGGTTTTGACCATGCCACCAGGCTGGCGGCCGCCGTTCTCATCACTGGGATTGATCAGCTCGCCGTCTTTCCACTCTTCCTTTTCCATCACGATCGGCAGGCTGATGTGGTCGGAGTATTTGCTGATGATGCTCTTGACTTTCCAGGCGCTGCAATAGTCCAAAGCGTCTTCACGCAGGTGCAAGGTCACGCTGGTACCCCGCTCTGGACGGTTAATGTTTTCCACCTCAAAGTCTCCGGCACCGCCGCTGATCCAGCGCACGCCTTCTTCCGCTTTCATGCCCGCGCGGCGCGATTCCACGGTGATCTTGTCGGCCACGATGAAGCCTGAGTAAAAGCCCACGCCAAACTGGCCGATCAGTTGCGAGTCGGCCTTATGGTCACCACTGAGTTTGCTCACAAAGTCTTTGGTGCCACTCTTGGCGATCGTGCCCAGGTGGTCAATTGCTTCCTGGGTGCTCATGCCGATACCGTTGTCGGTGATGGTGAGGGTTTTCTTGTCCTTATCAAAGGTCACCTTGACCTTGAGTTCGCTGTCTGCCTCGTACAAACCGCCGTCGTTGATAGCTTCAAAGCGCAGCTTGTCGCAGGCGTCCGAGGCGTTGGAGATCAATTCGCGCAGGAAAATTTCTTTGTTGGAATACAGCGAGTGTGTGACCAAGTGCAGCAGTTGCGCGACTTCGGCCTGGAAGGAAAGGGTTTGTTTGGTCATGGAAGTTTCTGGACTGTCAAAACGTTAAAAAACCAGCTTGTTCATTTGCTGGTGCTTGATCAAAGGGTCAGATTGGGACAGTTTTGACGGATTCAAGAGGCGGCGGATGGGGCTGTGATTCAAAGTGATGTGTGCCTTTGTTTGGTAAACCTCTACCCCCGGCCGGGCGACTGGGTCAGGCGCATGCGGTTTTGGTGCCAAAACACGCGGGGCGGCGGTGCGGGTAGCCAAACGCTGCAGGCACGCGCCTTTGGCCCCAAAGCCCGGTCNNAGCTATCAATACCGGTGCAAATTTCATCCTCTTCGCCTGGAGTCTGGGGGCAGTGCGTTCTGTTCCGTGTCACCCGCCCTGCGGACTCCTTCTTTACCTACGCAGAACGCTCTGCCACCCAGACTCCCGGATGTCGTGGTTTCCTGCGCAGCTTCAAACGCCCTCAAGGCGTGGTGATTGGGTCAAGTGACCGGGCTTTGGGGTACAAGGCGTGCGGCTACAGGTCTCGGCGTGCTGATTTGTAACCCCGCGCGTGATTGCACCCCAAAACCGCACGCACCTGACCCAGTCGCCGCGCCGTGCACCGAGGCACCCAGTCGCCGATGCATCGAAGCACCTTGAGTTGTTCTCCACATGGGATAGGTTCCACCACAGCACAAGGGAACACACTTCACCGTCTAGCGGCGTGCGTCGTCACAAAACACCACTTTGAATTGCACCCAGCGGAAGAGACTTAAGCCAGCCACTTTAGCAACTGCTGCGTCACTAAGGGACTGCTGAGCAACTGCATGTGGCTGGTGCGGTAAACAATCAGCTGCTGCGCCGAGGCAAAGTGAAGTTGTCGGTCTGCGTTTTCGTGGTGGCCAAGGGCGCTGTGCAAGGGTACTAGGCCGTCACCCACCAACCGGTCCGCCACGGCGCTGCGTTTGGCAGCCAAAGTCGCAGCCACCGCAAAACAGGCTACGCCGTCGGGCAGGGGCAGCGGGGTGCGGGTATCGGGCTTGCGCCTGAAACGGTCATGACCTTGCCAATCGGCGTCTAACACATGGCCGTAGCGCAGGTCAGTGACGCCAGCGCTGCGCAGTTGGCCCAGCTTGGCAAAGGGCCGGCTGTAGGGCGTGCTGCCCAGCAACACATCAATCCAGTTGCCAGCCCGCTCCAGCGGCGCACCGTGGTGCGGTGTGCCCAAAAACACCAAATGCTTCAAATGTTTGGGCCAAGCCAAACCGGCTTGGTTTGCTGATGCAACCGCGCTGCGCGCCACCAGCCCGCCCATGCTGTGGGCCAGCAGGCTCAGGCAGGTCACGTGCACCGGCCAGTAAGCCAACAATGCCTCCAACTGGCGAGCCAGTTCATGGCCGTTTTGCGACACGTGCAGACCGGAGTTGTAGCGCAAGTAAACCGGCGTGTAGCCCAATGCCGCATCGATAGCCGTGGCATGGTTGACTGAACCGCCTTCGGCCTGGCTGGTCCACTGCAAATCGTTCATGCACAGGCCGTGGATGACGATCAAGAGTTTGCCGGTGACCTCGCTCGCCTGAGGCGGCGCGGTTGCGCTGAGCACCCTGCCATGCAGTCGCAGGCTCATCTGCGTGGCCAAGGGGTTAGCGCTGGCCTGCAAGCGGTCCCCCATCACGCCATTGAGCGCCGCAATCACCGCAGCCCGCTCGTAGGTCTCGGTCTTTTGGGCATCCAGTTGGGCCAACAAGGGCTCCAGCCGGTTCACCGCAGAGATCACTCCCCGGCCAACCCATTGGCTGATGCCAGTGATGCGCTCGAAAACAAAGCCCGTCAGCCCCCGGGTTTGCGTTTTGCCAGATCCGCCTGGCACCCCCAGGGTGCGCCAAACCGCCCGATGCACGCCTTCGGTGAGGCTGATTACAGCCGTTGTGGCCTCACTGGCCAGCAGGGTGGCGGCACGCAGATCCGAGGCGCGCAGGTGGCCCATCACTAGAACCGCTCATGCGGCGCGAGGTAACGCCACTGGCCCACAGGCAAATTGCCCAGCATGACCTTGCCGATGCGCACGCGTTTCAAGCCCACTACTTTCAGGCCGACTTGTTCACACATCCGGCGGATCTGGCGCTTTTTGCCCTCGTGCAGCACAAAGCGCAGTTGCTCGGGGTTTTGCCATTCCACCTTGGCNNTCATCAATTCGGCTGAGCTGCGATGGCACCGGCCGCGCCGCGTAAGTGGCCGCGGCCGAGGTAGCCGCCGCCGCGTTGAGCACACCGGTGTAGATCACACGCACCAGATATTCTTTTTCCATCACCGCGTCTTCGCCAATGAGTTGGCGCGCCACCCGGCCGTCTTGGGTGAGCACTAACAAGCCGGTGGAATCAATGTCCAGCCGGCCGGCCGGCACCAGGCTTTTGAGTTGGCTGGGGTGAAAGAAAAAGCGCGCGTTGTCCTCGGCCCAGCGGTTTTGCGGCTGCACTAACGTGATGGCAGGCTCATGCCCGTCTTCGGCCTGACCACTGACCAAGCCCAGCGGCTTATTGATCAGCACCGTGACCTGCTTGGACTGTGCGCCCGTGGCTTGTTTGTCGATCTCGATCTTCACGTCGGGCGTGACCTGCATGCCCATTTCGGCCACCACCCCATTGACCTTGACCCACCCCTTTCCAATCCAGTCATCCGCCTCGCGGCGCGACGCCAGACCCAGTTCGGCCATGCGCTTGTTCAGCCGCAGCGTGCCGCCCGCGCCATAGGCGGCGGTGTTGGTTTGCCCAGCGGGAATGGGCGCCTTGGCAGCGGGTGGTGCAGCGCGACGAAAGACCGGGGGTTTGGGTGTATCTGCCATATGCTATTTATTATGTAGCTGTTTATGCTTTATTTGTAAGGGCTGGATAGCTATTTCTTATAAACATCCGGCGCTGACCATTAGCCCGCAAGTACGGCGGCATAGGCCCGCCGGGTTTCGGGGCTCACGGCGTCAAGCAACTGCTCATAGCTGGTCTGGTGGCGCGCCAGCATGCGGGCGGAAGCCACCACTTTGGAGCGACAAAACCAGTGGCAGCTGTGCTGCATCAAAAACAGTTCGGCAGAGATCAAAAAGGCACGGTCGCGCGGCGAACGCGCTGCATCGGTCTTCAGCGCGCGCGCGATGCCATTCGCATGCACCGCCAGGAGCTTGCGCATATCAAAGCTGGCACGTGGCAGCAGGGTGCTGGCCCAAGGCATCGAGAACGCCAAGGTGCTGGCACGCGCCTGGGCGGCGGGCACGGCGGCAAAGTCCCGCGCCAACTGGGCGAACTGGGTGGCGAGCTGTGCTTCGCTGCCCTCCAGCACGGCAAATATTTGTGCCTGGCGCGCGGGGTCGCTCTCGCCCAGCGCGCGCAAATAGCCCTGCGTCAGCGTTTCCATCAGCTTTTCAATCTGCAGCGGGCCGAGGTGGTGGGCGAGCAGGGCAATGCGCTGGCGCTGCTGGTGGCCGTTGGCCATCAGCAGGCCACTGCCGCCCAGCAGCAGAAGAAGAAAAACGGGGTCCATGGATGTGCGCCGGACTTAGATTTCAAGGTTGTCGATGAGGCGCGTGGCGCCCAGCCGGGCGGCGCCCAGCACCACCAGCGCATCGTCCTGCTGCGGCGCCAGCAGGTCGCTGCGGCGGCGCACGCTCAGGTAGTCAGTGTGCCAGCCGCGCGCATTGAGCTGCGCACGCGCCGCTTGCTCCAGCGCCTCGCGCTCTGCGGGCAGGGCATCGCCAGCCGCCTTTGCGGCTTCGCCCAGGCTGCGCAGCGCTCTCGACAGCTCCACCGCTTCCGTGCGCTCCGGTGCGCTCAGGTAGCCGTTGCGCGAACTCAGCGCCAGGCCGTCTGCTGCGCGCTCGGTGGGGTTGGCGACGATGTCGATGGGCAGCGCAAATTGCTGCACCATGCGCCGCACCACCATCAGTTGCTGGTAGTCCTTCTTGCCGAACAGCGCGACTTGCGGCTGGGCGATCTGGAACAGCTTCATCACCACCGTGGCGACACCCTTGAAATGGCCGGGGCGGAATTCGCCATCGAGTGTGCCATCGAGTTCGGCCGGCGGCACCACGTGGAAGCCCTGCGGACGCGGGTACATCTCGGCTTCATCGGGGGCGAAGAGATGGTCGACGCCGGCGTCCGAGAGTTTGTCGCAATCGGCCTGGAAGGTGCGCGGATATTTCTCGAAATCCTCGCCGGGCCGGAATTGCAGGCGATTGACGAAAATGGTCGCGACCACGGTGTCGCCGTGCTCGCGCGCCTGCCGCATCAGCGCGATGTGGCCCTCGTGCAGGTTGCCCATGGTCGGCACGAGAACAATTCTCGGCGTGCCGCCATGGCTGACTTTCAGCGCGGCGCGCAGGCCGGCGATGGTGTCGTGGATATGCATGTTCTTGGTGGTGGATTGGATTTGCTTCTCGGCGGGTCGGCCCGATTCCGGTGACGCGACTCTGAGCACCGGCAGTGTAATCGCCGCGAGTTCTTACCGGCCATCAGTTGATCTCGATGACCGCGGTTCCGCGAGTCAGTTCTGTGCGAAGATCGTCCAGGATGCGCGCGAAGGCTTCAATCAGCGCTTGCCGGCGGACGTGCCGAGTGTCCAGCCCTTGTGCCGCAAGGAATCGCGCCAGTGCTTCAGGCAGTTGATTGTCGATCAGCAGTTTCAAGCTCAGGCAGCGCGCAGGATGACGTGATCGTGCTGCACGGCGGCATAACTCAAAGCCGCGAGGATGTCTGCCTCTTCCAGGTCCGGATAATCTTCCAGCAGCTCCTGATGACTGGCGCCAGCGGCGAGCAATGAGAGGATATCCTTGACCCGGATACGCAGGCCGCGAATGCAGGGTCGACCGCCGCACTTGCCTGGTTCGATGGTAATTCGGTCGCTCAGGTCCATGATATTGGCCCTCCGTTGGAATGGCGCAATTGTAGCCTCGTGGCCAGGGGCAACGCTGCTCAAGCACTGAGTCAGTAACAATGCTCCGGGCCGGGGAAGCGGCCGTTCTTCACGGCTTCGACATAATTCTTCACGGCGCCTTCGATGCTCTGTGCCTCGGCCATGAAGTCTTTCACGAAGCGGCCCTTCTTGCCGGGATAGAGGCCGAGCATGTCGTAAAGCACCAGTACCTGGCCGTCGCACTCGGGTCCGGCGCCGATGCCGATGGTGG
>DFWT01000246.1 GCA_002381045.1 Rhodoferax sp. UBA4127 | reverse complement strand
CCACATTGCGCACGAACATCAGGGCTCGGCCATGCAACCGCACCGGCTTCTTTCCATCAGGCGCGGTGTAAACGCGGTCAGCGTTCAGGCCGCGGGTAAAGGTCTTGCTGCCTTTGGCCACTTCTTCGGTGAGCGTGCCTTGCAAAATGCCCAGCCAGTTGCTGTAGGCCAGAACCTTGTCGTCGGCATCGACTGCGGCCACCGAATCTTCCAGGTCAAGAATGGTCGACAGCGCGGCTTCCAACACCAAGTCGGCCACGCCCGCCGGGTCGGTTTTGCCAATGGCAGTGGCGCGGTTGATGATCAGGTCGAGGTGCAAGCCGTTGTGTTCGAACAGCACCGCGCTGGGGGCTTTGGCATCACCTTGGAACCCGACAAACTGCGCTGCGTCGGCCAGGCTGGTGGTACTGCCATCGGCCAGCTTGACGGCCAGCTTTCCACCCTTGACGCGGTAGGCCACCGAGTCAATGTGGGAACCCTTGCGCAGGGGGGCACAACGGTCCAGCACATATCGTGCGTACTGAATGACCTTGGCGCCGCGTTTCGGGTTGTAGCCGCCTTTTTTGCCGACCTTCTCGCAGCCCTTGGCTTCGTCGATGACATCGGTGCCGTACAGCGCGTCGTACAGGGAGCCCCAGCGGGCGTTAGCGGCGTTCAGGGCGTAGCGGGCATTCAAAATGGGCACCACCAGTTGAGGGCCAGCTTGTTTGGCCAATTCGACATCGACATTGGATGTGGTGACGCGGGTTTTCTTAGGTACCGGCACCAGGTAGCCGATTTTTTCCAGGAAGGCCCGGTAGTTCGCCATGTCGGAGGGATTGCTCGGATCCCCGGAGGTCACTGGACCAGGATTGGCTTTGTGCCAGGCATCCAGTTCGGTTTGCAGGCGGTCTCGCTCGGCCAATAGCGCGATGTTTTTTGGCGCCAGATCGGTGACGATGTTGGCAAAGCCTTTCCAGAATTTGTCTACAGCAACACCCGTGCCGGGCAACACTTGGGTTTCAACGAATTGGCTCAGATTGGCGGCCACGCGCAGGCCGCTTTTGTTCAGTCGTTCAGTCATGATGATGAGGTTGGAAGTGAAGTTGAAATCAGGTGGGGAAAAAGTCAAGCACAGCGCGCAAGTCATGGCCCACGCGGGTGGGCGGCGTGCCCAATTCCTCAAAGGGCAAATGGTAACGGTTCACCCACAGGGTTTGGTAGCCATGCCAAGTGGCGCCCAAGGCGTCCCATCCATTGGAACTGACAAACAGAATCTCTTTGGCAGGCAATGCCAGGGTCTGCTCACCCAAGGCGTAAGCATCCGGGTGTGTTTTGAACTTGCGCACCACATCCACGCTGATGACGTGGTCCAAGCATGGGCCCAGACCTGCAAAACGCACTGCGTCTTGCAGCATATCGGCGTCGCCGTTGCTCAGGATGCCAGTAGGAATGCCCCGCGCCTTAAGTTCTTGAAGCACGGCCATGTTTTCCGGGAACGCATCCAGGTGCTGGTACTGGGCCAGCAACATTTCGATGACGGGTTCGGACTCCAAAAGAAACTCACCCTCAGCCCAGGTTTCTTCTGGGTCAAAAGCTAGCTTTTTAATAGTAAACGTCAACGCTGCACGGGTGATTTCGGAGAACGGCCGGTAGTGCGCACCATGGTTACAGGTGGTCACCAGGCGGGTGTATTCAATTTGCTTGTCGCGCCACAGCACGCTCATGGCCTGGCCTTTGCCGGGGAATAGTTCCTCGATCAGCTCAGCCACGCTGTATACATCCAGCAGCGTACCGTAGGCATCAAAAAGCACGGCGCGTGGCGGGTTGGATGTCAAGGATGCGGATGGCTGTTCAGACATTCAAGGATTTTACTGACCGATATGCGCGGCAGACACCGGTCGTCGTCAATTGGGTGACAACCGAGCCCGCAGGTGTGCTGGTGAATAATCAGCGACATACAACTGACGAAGTTCCACTTCTGGATGCCCCATGACCTTGCCGCCTGCTGCTGCCTCCAAGCTGCCCCTCACTGGCCTGCGGGTGGTGGAGTTCACCCACATGGTGATGGGNNACCTGCGGCATGGTGCTGGCCGACATGGGCGCCGAAGTAATTAAGGTCGAGCCGATCGACGGTGACCGCACCCGGCACTTGCTAGGTGCCGGCGCGGGGTTTTTCCCGATGTTCAACCGCAATAAAAAAAGCATTGCCCTGGACCTGCACAAGCCCCAAGGTGCTGAGGTGGCGCGCAAACTGGCCTTGAGCGCTGATGTGGTGCTGGAGAACTTCAAGCCCGACACCATGGCCAAGTACGGCCTGGACTACGCGGCGCTCTCCAAAGCTAGCCCAAAAATCATTTACGTCAGCCACAAAGGTTTTTTGCCCGGCCCCTACGAGCACCGTACCGCTTTGGACGAAGTGGTGCAGATGATGGGCGGCCTGGCCTACATGACCGGGCGCCCGGGTGACCCGCTGCGCGCCGGCACCAGCGTCAACGACATCATGGGCGGCATGTTTGGCGCGATTGGTGCACTAGGTGCCTTGATCCAGCGGGGTATCACCGGGCGCGGGCAAGAAGTGCAAAGCGCCTTGTTCGAAAATAACGTGTTTTTAGTGGGGCAGCACATGCTGCAGTACGCCATGACGGGGCAGCCCGCCGCACCGATGCCAGCGCGCATTTCGCCCTGGGCGGTTTACGACGTGTTCACCGTGAAAGATGGTGAGCAAATTTTTGTTTCCGCGGTGAGTGATGCGCAATGGGCCACGTTTTGCGACGTGTTCGGCTTTGCCGACCTGAAGATGGACGCGCGCTACGCCAGCAACAACGACCGGGTGCGCGAGCGCCCCACGCTCATGCCTATCTTGCGCGAGCGCCTGAGCCGCTACAGCGCCACCGAAATCGCCGAGTTGATGGAAGCCCACAAGCTACCTTACGCACCGATTCGCAAGCCCGAGGAGTTGTTCGACGACGAACACCTGCTGGCCACCGGTGGCCTGGCCGACATGACCCTGCCCGATGGCCCCAGGGCAGGCGAGACTAGCAAGGCCACACTGTTTCCTTTCACCATGGACGGCCAGCGCCTGGGCGTGCGCTTGAGCCCGCCAACGCTAGGTGCGCACACCGACGAATTGCTGCGCGAGTTGGGTTATGGTGCAAGCGATGTCCTTGCCCTCAAGTCCAGCCAGTCGGTGCGCTGATCCAGCCGAGTTCTGCTTTTTTGGTTTTTCCTTTTGAATGCATTGAACACCACCGCTGCCAAGCCGATCATCGTCTGCGCCGACGACTTCGCCATCCATGCGGCTGCGTCAACGGGCATTGCCGAACTGGCACGCCGGGGGCGACTCAGCGCCACCAGCGCCATGGTGCTATCACCCCGCTGGGGGCAGGACGTGGCGTTGCTCAGCGAACTACGTAGCCAAATGGATGTCGGCCTGCATCTGGACTGGACCAGTGCGTTCGCGGTGGCCGCCGGGCACGGCTTGCCCTTGGGCGCGGCCATGCGGCGTGCGGTGTTGGGTGGCTTTGAGCAAGCCCAAGCGGCAGGGGCCATTGAGCGCCAGCTGGATCTGTTTGAGTTGCACTGGAAAGCCACGCCTGATTTTGTGGATGGCCACCAGCATGTGCAGCAGTTTGCCGGGATTCGTGAGGCGCTGGTGGCGGTGCTTCAGCGCAGGTATGGCACGCAGGTTGCTAAACCCTACCTGCGCATCTCACGCCCGCCACCTGGGCTCGCTGAAATAAAAAGCCGGGTGATTTCCGCCATGGGCGCAGATGCTCTTGAATCAATAGCTATTGACGAAAGTTTTATAAGGGCTAGAGGTCTATTTGGTACATACAACTTTCACGGAGGCGTCAGTCGCTATGCCACCTTGATGACGCACTGGTTGACGCGCGCACCGGCGGGGGCAATTCTGATGTGCCACCCGGCAAACGGTGTAGCGTCGGACGATGAGATCGGTGTGGCCCGGTCCCAGGAGTTCGCCTATTTGGCCGGTGAGGAATTTGCTGCCGCGTTGCAAGCGGCTGGTGTGCGTGTGGCGCGCGGTCAGGTGGCGTTGACGGCTGCCTGAGCCAAGGGCGGCTAGCCCAAACTCAGCGTCGAAACGCCCAAAACCGGCTGAGCACAAAGGTCTGACCAGCGGCGAACACCAGTGCCACAAACAGCGCCAGCATCGGTGGCATGTTCAACCCACGCAACAGCAGAACAAACACCAGTTCATTGCTGGCAAAACCCGCCAGCGCTGTCACCATAAAGCGTTTGAAGCTGGTGGTCACAGAGGTGCTGGTGTCCTTGAAGCTCAGTAGCCGGTGGCCAAAAAAGCTGACAAAAAAAGCCACTACAAAACCCAGCGCATTGGCCAACTCGGGCCACATCTGGTGCTGCGCCAATGCAAACACCGCCATGTGGGTGAGGGCGGCGGTACCACCCACTGCCAGAAACCAGAAGGTGGAGGCGCTCACCCTGACGCGTCGTTGGGTAATTGCAGCGGCAGACCCTGACCGATGCGCTGGCTGATCAGGTAGTTGGGGCGCTGCTTGACTTCTTCGTAAATGCGGCCCACATACTCAGCCAGGACGCCAATCGACAGCAGTTGGATGCCGCTGAAAAACATCATGCCAACCACAATGGTGGCGTAGCCGGGCACGGCAATGCCATTGATGAAATAGTCACCCACCACCCATGCGCCATAACTCAGAGCGATCATGGACAACATGAAGCCGCTGACCGTCAAGGCACGCAGCGGCGCAATTGAGAATGCCAGGATGCCCGTGAAGGCCAGCGACAAGGAGCCGAGCAAACCAAAGTTGCTTTTGCCGTCAATGCGCGGCAGCGGTTCGTAGTCAATGGCGGTGCTTTTAAAACCAACCCAGGCATACAAGCCCTTCATGAACCGGTTGCGTTCGGTCAGGCGTTTCAGAGCGTCCACCACGGAGCGGTCCATCAGCCTGAAGTCGCCCGCATTGGCTGGGATCTTGACCCGGTTGCCCAGGTTCACCAGTTTGTAAAACCAGCCTGTCAGGGTGATCTGCAAGTTGGACTGGTCATGGCGGGTGCGGCGAATGGCATACACCACATCTGAACCCTCTTGCCACAACTTCAGCATGCCCGGTACCAGCGACACCGGGTGTTGACCGTCGCCGTCCATCAGCACCACCACGTCACCCTGCGCGGCTTCGATACCCGCAGTGAGTGCGGGTTCCTTGCCAAAGTTGCGCGACAGTTTCAGGTACACCAGCTCTGGGTAAGCGGCGCACAGTTGGTGCATGACCAAGGTTGTGTCGTCGCGGCTGCCGTCGTCCACCACAATCAGTTCTACCTTGGGGCTCAATGCCTGCAAGGCAATCAACACCTGCGGCAGCAAGTTTCCCAGGTTGCGGGCCTCGTTGTACGCCGGGATGACGCACGAAATGGAAGGTTTTAGGTTCTGGCGGGACGACATGCCCCGAATCATGCCAAAAGAAAACCCCGCTCAGTCACACTGGCGGGGCTTTTTTTGGTGCCTTGCGGCAAATGGCTGGGCTTATTTGCTCAGACATTCCTTCATGAAGGCCTTGCGTGGATCGCCCTTGAGGGCCTTGTCGCCAGCTTCCTTGTTGCAGGATTTCATTTTTTCTTGCTGCGCGGTCTTCTTGTCAGAGGGTGCATCAGCGGCTGGCTTGCCACTCAAGCATTCTTTCATGAAGGCTTTGCGGGCGTCGCCTTTGAGCGCTTTGTCACCCGCGTCCTTGTTGCATGTGGTCATTTTGTTTTGCTGTGCCGTTTTTTCAGCTGGTGCGGCTGCGGGTGCAGAAGCAGCTGCGGCAGCGGCGTAGGCGCTGCCCATGGCCATCGACAAGGTCAAGCCCAAGAGGGTGATCAGTTTTTTCATGCAATCTCCAAGTAGAGTTAAAAAATCCGGAGCGAATCAGAGCACACAACGTGGCGTTTGGCAAACCGGTTGACACCTAGTTCCACTTGTTCCTTAGCGAATGTCTTCAATTGACAACTTCTTTTCGAAGATTTGTGCACTGATCAGCGCGTAGCCCTGGTTTTGCCAGTGCATCAGTTCAGTGATGGCTGATGGGGTGACTTCAACAAAACTGTGCAAATCTGCGGCGGTGTAGTGGTAGTCCTGCAGCGCCAACCCACACACCTTGAACTTCACACCCATGTCGGCGTAATAGCGCATGCGTTGCACCACCTCCGCGTAACGTTCTTCATTTTTGCGCGCCAGTGTCACGATTTCTGTGCCGTGCATCAAGACGATGATGCTCATGTCTTCGGAAAACATGCTGTACGGTGCTTCTACCAGCGGGTTGACTAGGCTGCGCACCCAATACAAGGCAGCTGACATCTTGGCCGGGTCGTCCAGAAAAACATCCACCAGCGCCTTGGGGTTCTTGTAGGGGGTTTGCACTACTTTGGCCTGGGCGTTGGCCGGCTCACTTGCCAGGCCACCGAGTAAAGCGATTGCCAAGGCCAAGCTGCCCATGAACCTGATTGGATTGATGTGTCGCACCCTAGTCTCCTTATGTTGGGGTCGGTCGTACGCAACCGCCAAGCCCAGTTTAATGCCCCAGCAGCATGCACAGACCTTGGTGAGTGGTGTCGCACAAGTAAAATTGGTGAATGCTGACCGTGAAAACTGAACTACTCGATGCCCTGCGACTTGTCCTGGAGGAGGTGTCGCCGGGTGCTGGTGCCAAAGCGGCTTTTGAATCCCCCAAGGTGGCCGCGCACGGCGATCTGGCCACCACGGCAGCCATGCAGCTGGCCAAACCGCTCAAGCAAAATCCGCGTCAATTGGCTGAGCAAATCTGTACGACATTGCGGGCCAACCGGGCCTTTCATACCTGGGTAGAGGCGCTGGACATTGCAGGCCCGGGGTTTATCAACATCAAACTCAAACCTGCAGCCAAGCAGAACGTGGTGCGCAGCGTGCTGGGGCAAGGTGACTGCTATGGAAAGCAGGCTGCCAACGGAAAGCGCATGCTGGTGGAGTTTGTCTCGGCCAACCCGACAGGCCCGCTGCATGTGGGCCATGGCCGCCAGGCGGCTTTGGGCGATGCCATATGCAACCTGTTTGCCACGCAGGGCTGGCAGGTTTACCGAGAGTTTTATTACAACGATGCCGGCGTGCAAATTGGCACTCTGGCCACCAGCACCCAGTTGCGTGCCCAGGGTTTCAAACCGGGCGATACCTGCTGGCCGACCGACCCGGATAACCCGGTCAGCAAAAACTTTTACAACGGTGAGTACATAGCTGACATCGCCGCTGATTTTTTAGCGGGGAAGACGGTCACGTCAGATGATCGAGCGTTTACGGCATCCGGCGACGTGAATGATCTCGATGGCATTCGGCAGTTTGCCGTGGCCTATTTGCGTCATGAGCAAGACCTGGACTTGCAGGCGTTTGCGGTCAAGTTCGACAACTACTACCTAGAAAGCAGCCTGTACACCACCGGAAAGGTCGACGCCACAGTGAGGCGTTTGCAAGATGCCGATAAAACCTATGAACGTGACGGTGCACTTTGGCTTAAATCCACCGACTACGGCGACGACAAAGACCGGGTGATGCGCAAGCAGGACGGCAGCTACACCTACTTTGTGCCGGATGTGGCCTACCATATCGCCAAGTGGGAGCGTGGTTTTGCCAAGGTCATCAACATCCAGGGCACCGACCACCATGGCACCATCGCCCGGGTGCGGGCCGGTTTGCAGGCNNGACTACGTGCTGCACACCATGGTGCGGGTGGTGCGTCGCGGTGAAGAAGTCAAGATCAGCAAGCGTGCTGGCAGTTACGTCACCCTACGTGACCTGATTGAATGGACCAGCAAAGACGCCGTGCGTTTCTTTTTGCTCAGCCGCAAGCCAGACACCGAGTACACCTTCGACATTGACCTGGCGGTGGCCAAAAACAACGACAACCCGGTGTACTACGTGCAGTACGCCCATGCCCGCATTTGCTCAGTGTTGGCCTCCTGGGCTGGCGATGCGGCGGCTTTGGCGCGTGTTGACCTGAGCCCGTTGGACAGCCCGCAGGCGTTGGGCTTGATGCTTTTGCTGGCCAAGTACCCAGACATGCTGACCGATGCCGCAGATGGGTTTGCACCGCATGATGTCACCTTCTATTTGCGCGAACTCGCCGCCTGTTATCACAGCTACTACGATGCCGAGCGCATTCTGGTGGAGGATGAGCCAGTAAAACTGGCGCGCTTGGCTCTGGTGGCGGCCACGGCACAGGTGTTGCGCAACGGACTGGCCGTGCTGGGTGTGAGCGCCCCGCAAAAGATGTAATGACACCAACAATGAGCAAGGGACACATGATGCGCATCAGGTTTGAACAGCACGGCGGCACCTTCGTCGGTTTTGTGGCGGGTTTGGTATTGGGACTGGCTGTGGCGCTTGCTGTGGCGGTCTACGTCACCAAAGTACCAGTGCCGTTCATGAGCAAGGGCGTGGGTCACAACGCCGAGCAGGATGCCGGCGAAGCCCAGAAAAACAAAGACTGGGACCCGAACGCCCCGTTGTATGGCAAAAACCCAGCCAAACCGGTGGCTGGCACCGAGGTGGTGGTGCAACCGCCGCCCGCCAAAGACAAGGCGGTGGCGCCAGACGCACCGGCCACCGCTGACCCGCTGGGCGATCTGGCCAAAGCGCGTGCACAGGGCAAAGACGGTGCCAATAAAGCGAACGCCGCCAAAGACAGTGGTGCAAACGATGCAGCGGCGGTTGAGCCTTTCATTTATTTTGTTCAGATTGGCGCGTTCCGTACGGCTGAAGATGCCGAAGCGCAGCGCGCCAAGCTGTCTTTGTCCGCGGTGGAAGCCAAGGTGTCCGAGCGCGAGCAGGCGGGCCGTCTTGTTTTCCGGGTGCGCACTGGCCCTTATGACAAACGTGACGAGGCCGACAAAGCCAAGGCCAAATTGGATGGCATGGGCCTGGAAACCGCGCTGGTGCGGGTTCAGCGCTGAACTTTTTCACAGGGCCCCGGTCTGAGGGGCTGACCAATTCATTCTGGAGATGCTGACACATGCAACGACGCGACTTTTCTCTGACACTGGGTAGTTTGGCTGCCGGCGCCCTGGCATTCACCGCCAGCCCTGTGTTTGCCCAAGGCGCCGCCCCTCGCGCCGGCGTGGACTATGTGCAGTTGGGCAAACCTGCGCCAACGGAGGCGCCGGCCGGAAAGATCGAGGTGGTCGAGTTCTTTTGGTACAACTGCCCGCATTGCAACGCCTTTGAACCCACGCTGGCGACCTGGGCCAAGGCCTTGCCCAAGGACGTGGCGTTTCGCAGAGTGCCCATCGCTTTCCGGGAAGACTTTGCGCCCCAGCAAAAGTTGTATTACGCACTCGAAGCCATGGGGCTGGTCGAAAAACTGCATGCCCGTGTGTTCGCCGCCATTCACGATGAAAAGCAGGTTCTGACCACCGGAGACGCCATCATCAACTGGATCGCCAAGCAAGGCATTGACAAGGCCAAGTTCACCGAGCAGTTCAATTCGTTTTCCGCCACCACCAAGGCCAACCGGGCCAGGCAAACCCAAGATGCGTACCAGATAGAGGGCGTGCCAGCTTTGGGCGTAGCAGGGCGTTTTTACACTGACGGAGCCTTGGCCAAAAGCATGGACCGGGCTTTGAGCATCACCGATTTTCTGGTGGCGCAGTCGCGGCACATGAGTTAGTCCGCACAGGCTTTGATTTTTTAACCAACGCATCATTTGGTCGTCGGCAGGCGGCTTGCGCCGCTACAATGCACGCATCTTTATGCAAGATTCGTGCCTTATGAATTTTCCGTTGCGCTTGTGCCTGTTGACTGCTGTATTGGCAGGGGCTTCGCCGTGGGCATTGGCCGAAAAGGCTGACCGCGACAAACCTATGAACGTCGAGGCCGACGCCTTGCGTTATGACGACTTGAAACAAGTCAGCATCTTCACAGGCAACGTGGTTCTGACCAAAGGCACGATTCTGATTCGTGGGGCCAAGGTCGAAGTGCTTCAAGACCCCCAAGGCTACCAGTTTGGCACAGTGACCTCGGAGCCGGGCAAACGGGCATTTTTTCGGCAAAAGCGCGAAGGTGTCGATGAATTCATCGAAGGCGAGGCCGAGTTAATCGACTACGACGGCCGTGCCGACACCGTGAAATTTACCCGCAAAGCCGAGTTGCGCCGCTTCCGTGGCACCACGCTGAACGATGAATTCAACGCCGGCGTCATCGTCTACAACAACACCACTGACGTGTTCACGCTCGATGGCGCAGCTGGCGTGGGTGCCATTGGCAGTGCCGGCCAGCCCGGCGCGCCGGCAGGCCGGGTGCGGGCCATGCTGACGCCCAAGCCTGAGGCGCCCGCGTCTGCACCAGGCGTGGTATTGCGGGCGACCCCCGCCTTGGGCGCGGCCAGCCGCTGATGGGTATGGCCACACCAGGCACGGTGTCAGGCGCCTACGCGCCCGGACGCGATGATTTTGCCGACACGGTGCATATCAGCAGCGGGCTGGAGGCGCACCACCTGCAAAAAATCTATGGCAGCCGCAAGGTGGTCAAAGACGTGTCCTTGCAGGTGCGCAGGGGCGAGGTGGTGGGCTTGCTCGGCCCGAATGGGGCTGGCAAAACCACCTCGTTTTACATGATTGTGGGCTTGGTGCGCGCCACCGCAGGCGACATCACCATCGATGGCCAATCCATCGAACATATGCCGATTCACCGGCGTGCCCGCTTGGGCCTGAGCTACCTGCCGCAAGAGGCATCCATCTTTCGCAAGCTCAATGTCGAAGACAACGTGCGTGCGGTGCTGGAGTTGCAGTTTGATGAACATGGCAAACCGCTGACCAAGGCTGAAATTGAGCTGCGCCTGACTGCTTTGCTTCAAGATTTACGGGTGGATCACCTCCGTGAATCCAGCGCATTGGCGCTGTCGGGCGGCGAGCGCCGGCGGGTGGAAATTGCCCGCGCACTGGCCACGCAGCCGCAATTCATTCTGCTTGACGAGCCGTTTGCCGGCATTGACCCGATTGCGGTGATCGAGATTCAGCGCATCATCTCGTTCCTTAAAAGTCGTGGGATCGGCGTGCTGATCACCGACCACAATGTGCGCGAAACGCTGGGCATTTGCGACCACGCCTTCATCATCAGCGACGGCAGTGTGCTGGCGCAAGGCACGCCGGCGGCCATCATCAACAACGAAGATGTGCGGCGGGTGTACCTGGGCGAACACTTTCGCATGTAAGTCTGTCCATGCGCCAAGGTCTTTCACTACGCACTTCCCAGCATCTCGCGCTCACGCCGCAATTGCAGCAGTCGATCCGGCTGTTGCAGTTGTCCACGCTGGAGCTCAGCAGCGAAGTCGACCAGATGCTCGACGACAACCCTTTTTTGGAACGCACCGCAGACGAGGCCGAGCGTGAGTCGTTTGGCTTGGCGCAAGCCGATATGCCTGTCAGTCAAAATGACCATGAGCAGGAAGCAGCTACATATTCTGGAGCGGAAGACGCTTATTTATCAAGGGCTGGTACCGAAAACAACTCAGTAGATTCAACGCCCACCATCACCGAAGCACCGAGTTGGGAAGGCGATGGCAGCGTAAGCCTGAGTCCAGATGATGGCGAGTGGGGCGGCGAGGCGCGGGCCCACGGCAACAACCTCAGCGGTGACGACGACATGGACGCCACCGAGTTGGCACGCAACCAGGAGTCATTGCAAAGTTTTCTGCATCGCCAGGCCCTGTCACTGCGCCTGGGATCCGAAGACGTTTGCGCGCTGCGTTTTCTGATTGAGTCACTTAACGATGACGGTTACCTGGAAGACGATCTGACCGACTTGGCCCGCGGCTTGGCGGGTGACGATGAAGACCAAGTGGAAGACTTGGTACACCACTTCACTGTGGCGCTGCGGCTGCTGCAAAGCCTGGAGCCTACGGGTGTGGGCGCACGTGGTCTGGGGGAGTGTTTGAGCCTGCAATTGCGTGCCATCGCTGACGACGAAGCCTTTGACGCCGACACCGTGGCGGTTGGTTTGCGCATTTGTGCGCAGCCCATGGAACTGCTGGCACGGCGCGACATCAAGCACCTGGCGCCGCTGTGTGATGCCACCGACGCGCAGGTGCGTGCCGCCATCACCTTGATTGGCCGCCTGGAGCCCAAGCCGGGGCGCCGCTTCATTGATGTGGAGCGCAACATTGTGGTGCCAGACGTGCTGGTGGTGCAGATTGGCGCACCTGGTCAGGCGAAATTTCAGGTGCGCTTGAACCCCGAAGTGATGCCACGCCTGCGCGTGCATGACATCTATGCCAACGCGCTCAAAGGTCACAAGGCATGTGGGAGCGATGCCGCCAGCTTCGCCGCCTTGCAGCAGCGCCTGCAAGAGGCGCGCTGGTTCATTAAGAACATTCAGCAGCGTTTTGACACGATTCTGCGTGTGAGCTCAGCCATTGTGGAGCGGCAAAAAAGCTTCTTTGTGCATGGCGAATTGGCCATGCGCCCGCTGGTGCTGCGCGAGATTGCCGACGAGTTGGGTTTGCACGAATCCACCATCAGCCGGGTCACCACCGCCAAGTACATGG
>DFWT01000203.1 GCA_002381045.1 Rhodoferax sp. UBA4127 | reverse complement strand
CCTACGAAGCGGTTGCCAATGACCTGGGCTACACCTACGTGAACGCCGACACGCTGCTGAACTAAGCCCCCGCAACACCACCCGCGCCAGTGGCCAGGGTGGTGTCACAAGATCGCCACAGACGCGATGCTAAAGTGAGGACAGATGCATGATCTCCTCTCTGAATTTCGCCGCCGCACAGCGCGCTGGACGCTGGAACATCAGCAAGTAGCCGTTACTGCGTCAGAACGGAACCTGCAGCGGGTGCGCAGCGTCACCGCCATCGTCGCGGTCATCAATACGGTGTTTGTTCTGTGGCTGGTGGCCACGCTGTGGCGACAGCATGGCGAGTCTGATGTCACCCAATGGAAACTGGGCTTGCTGGTCACCCACCTGCTGATGGGCCTGAGTTTTGGCGCCTTGGCGTGGTTGACCCGTCTGGTTCAGTTTGTTCCCAATTCCTGGATTGGTCGGGCTTTGCCCCTGTTGGTGATGGCGCTTGGTTTGTGTTTTGTAACCGCATTCGCCGCCATTGGCCAATGGGTCACACCCAGCATCACGCCGTTTGTCATCGGTGTGTTGGCTTGCAGTTTGGCGATCTACCTGCGTCCCTTGAGCGCCGCCTGGCTTCTTGCTGGTGCTTACCTGCTGTTTGCCTACGCCATGCGGGTGACGCAGCTGGACCCCGAAAGCCTGCTGTTCAACAGGCTCAATGGTCTGGCCGCGGTGGCAATGGCCTGGGTGTTGTCGTTTTTGATGTGGCGCAACTTCACCACCATCAGCCTTCAGCAAGAACAGCTGGAGAAAGCGAACACCGAGTTGCAGAACAAGCAGCGAGAATTGCTGCGCCTGACCCGGCTGGATGGCCTGACTGGTTTGTACAACCGCAGCACCTTTGTCGAGTTGTCGCGCCAGGAATTAGCACGCGCCCAGCGCCAATCGTCCAACACCACCATCTTGCTGCTGGACCTGGATTTCTTTAAACGTGTCAATGACACCTGGGGTCACCCGGCAGGCGATGCGGTGTTGAAAAATGTCGCCTTCGTTGCCAACAACACAGTGCGCGCGACCGACCTGGTGGGACGCCTGGGGGGCGAAGAATTCCTGATTCTGCTGCCCAATACCTCGCTGGAAGCGGCCCGGGTACTTGCAGAAAAGTTGCGAGCCAACATGGAGCGCCACCCCACACCATGGGAAAGCACAGTCATCAAAGCCACGATCAGCATTGGTCTGGCCAGCACCAGCGCAGAAGAGAATCGGGACTATGACACGCTGTACACCGCCGCCGACAAAGCACTCTACAAAGCCAAGGAACGCGGGCGCAATCAGGTGGTGTGAGGCCATTTCTAACGACAAGAGCGACGGCATGAAATCACAGCGGCTGACTGCTCCCAATCTCAACCGTAGCTTGAAATTCATGGGTGTCAAATCCGCAACCTTAGTCAGGACAGCGCGACAGTTGGCACAGTGACTTGAGGTCAAATCATGTGTGATGGAATCGGTCGGGCGATGCGAAAAACACCCCTTAAGTAAAAGAATAATCTTTCACCAAAAGTGTGCGTGTAAACTGAATCCTATGTTTGTTATCAGGATGCCAAATGCACATTGCCATACTTGAAGACGACACCGATCAACGCAATTTGCTTGAACTCTGGGTCAATAGCGGTCAACATACCAGCCGTAGTTTTGAATTGGCGGCAGACTATTTTGAGGGGCTTAAGAAAGAACGTTATGACTTGCTTTTGATCGACTGGATGCTGCCCGATGGTACAGGTGCAGAAGTATTGCAGTGGGTCCGCCAAACACTGGGGTGGGAGATTCCAGTGGTGGTAGTTACTGCCAGGGACGACGAGGCCACGGTGGTAGCTGCACTCAAGATCGGTGCGGATGACTACTTGGTCAAGCCAATTAAACCGATGGAACTGTTGGCTCGCCTGGCTAATGTGGCACGGCGCATTAAACCAGGTGGTTTGCCAGTACTGCGCCTAGGCGCGTTTGAAGTGGATGTGCAGCGCCACAAGCTGTCACTGGAAGGTGTGGCTCTTGCGCTAACGCAAAAAGAATTCGATTTGTCGGTTTACCTGTTCCAGAATCCCGGCAAACTTTTGTCGCGTGACCATTTGCTAAACAAAATTTGGGGCGTAAACACTGAAGTCGATACCCGCACGGTGGATACCCACATCAGCCGCTTGCGCAAAAAACTGCTGCTCGATGGCACCAAGGGCTGGAAACTCACTCCGATTTATGGCTACGGTTACCGTTTTGACCGGGTCGACGAGGCAACAGGTTAATGAAAATTGCTATTCTTTACGCGGGTCTTGCCACCCCACACGCAGGCTGGGTTGCCATTGACGAGCTAGCTGAACTGCTGGCTTACTATTTTGATGCTGAGGTGCAATCTCCCAAAGTGTTGCCTCAGTCCTGGCTGGAACATCAGATTCGCCCACACCAGGTGACCTACGAACCGCTGGACACAGCGGGTGGCGATGTGTTGATTGTGGTGGCCCGTGGTCCAGGTGACTTGGGCATGGTCAACGCCATTTCAGACTGTCGGAAGAAATTTGGCAAGATTTACGGCTATGTCACCGACTCCTATTTTCAGGCGGGATTTGTCAAGGAGACGGCGCTGTTTGATGCCATCACCGTCACCGCGCATGAGGACATGGACTTCCCGCAGACCCGCTACCAAATTCCGGTGCACCAGTTGTACCAGGGGGCCGACTGCCTGACCTGGGTGCCTCGCATCACACATCACCGCGACATTGATGTGATGGGTTTTGGCCGGACCCCACCCTCCTACCAAGCCTGTTTTTCCCAGCGTTTTCACCCCGCCAGTTCGCCTTATTTGTACCTGCACTCGCCTTTGGGCAATCTTTCTGGTGCCACTGTTCATCTGGAGCGTGGCATGCTTTTTAAACTACTGCAAAGAACACGAATTTCCCTGGCTTTTCATCTTTATGTGGAGCCTCAAGGTGGCAGGCCACGCGCCATGATGGTGACCAGCCGCTGGCTAGAGTCTTTGCTGTCTGGCTGCATTGTGGCCGGGCGCCGACCCGTGTCACGCATGGCTGACGAGATGCTCTGCTGGCCTGGGGCAACCCTTGAACTCTCAGAAAACCCGCAAACCGCTGCCGAAGAACTCGAAGCCCTGTTGTTGCGCAATGACACGCTGGCAGCGCAACGGCGCACCAATATGGCAGAGATGCTGGCACGGCATGACTGGCGCTACCGGATTCAAGCGTTTTGCGGTTTGATGAACCTGCCCGTGCCGGCCAAGCTGCTGGCTGATCTAGCGCGTGTCCAAGAGCTTGCCGCATCTCTTGGCAAGTAAGGGTGGGCGCGGCTCAACAACGTCACAGGCATAGTTCACACTTCTGACACGCTGTTTTTCATGGTGGCCCGTAGCATTAGGCTCCATGAAACATCTCTCCTTTTTTAACTCTGGCGCCAAGGCTCTTTTGTGCGGTTTGGCGCTGTCACTGGCAGGTTGTGCAGCGCCATCTGGCTGGATGCGCAGCGGTGTCGACAACGCCCACCAGAACCCCAACTTCAAAGCTGTAGAAAAATCCGCTTCAGCCCCTTTGTTGGGCAAGGAAGACCTGGCGCTGCTGGAAGAGTCTGTCAACCCAATCTACCGCATCGGCAGCGGTGATGTGCTCAGACTCAATGTGTTTGGCCGCGCCGACGTCAGTGGCACCCACACGGTGGGCCCGGACGGAAAAATCACTGTGCCGATCATGGGCGATGTGTTTTTGGGTGACCTCACCCGCGACGACGCGCTAGTCCTGATTGACAAGCGTCTGAATGAATACTTTACAAAACCCCTGGCCACATTGGCGATTGACCAATACACCTCCAACCAGGTCACGGTGCTGGGCCGGGTGGAGCGCGCGGGCATGCAAAAGTTTGCCCACCCCCCAACGCTTGTCGAGGTGCTGGCCAGCGCAGGCGCCATGCCGATTCTGGACAAACAGGCCACCCTGACGCGTTGCGCCATCATGCGTGGCCGCGACAAGCTAATCTGGGTTGACCTGAAGTCTTTGCTCAATGGCGACCCTGGCTACAACATCCGCATGAAAAAGGGCGACATTGTCTTTATTCCTGATTCATCGGACACCTCGGTCTATGTGCTGGGCGCCGTGCCCAAGCCAGGCTCTTACCGCCTGACACCCCGCATGACGGTGCTGGACGTTCTGGCACAAGCGGGTGGCCCCAACGAAGATGCGGCACCACAGCAAATTGGTGTCTACCGGGCCGGTGCCAAGCAAGTTGAAATTTTGGCTTTTGCCGACTTGGTGGATGTGGGTCGCCGTGTCAACTACGCACTGGAAGACGGTGACGTGGTGTTCATTCCCAAAAGCAACCTGGCCGAAATGGGTTACGTGATGCGCCAACTGTCACCTGCCATCTCGGTGCTGACCTTTGGCCTGACCGCCAACACACTGGTCAAGCCATGAACCAGCGCCAGCACAACCGCACCACCCTTGGAGTCGCCACCATGAACACACCTTTGTCCCTGATTGATGTCTCGGTGGTGGTAATTGGCCGCAACGAGGGCCAACGGCTTGCACAATGTCTGGCATCCGTCACACAAGCGGTTTGGGGCAACACGCACTACGAGTTGATTTATGTCGACTCCAAATCGACCGATAGCAGCGTCGCCCTGGCGCAATCCTTGGGTGCCACCTCACTCGTACTGGACGATGCCAGCCCCTGTGCTGCCAAAGCCAGAAACCTCGGCTGGCAAGCAGCTAAAGGTGAATTTGTGCTGTTTTTGGATGGCGACACCCAGCTTCACCCCGACTTTGTACGCCAAGCGCTGGCCACCTTGCAAGATGCCAAGTTGTGTGCCGTGTGGGGCCACCGCCGCGAGTCTCGGCCAGAACAATCCATCTACACCAAGGTGTTGGACCTGGACTGGATTTACCCCACCGGGCGCACACTCTACTTTGGCGGTGATGTGCTGGTACGCCGCAGTGCACTGGCCCAAGTGAACGGCTTTGACGGGGCACTCAAAGCGGGTGAAGAACCCGAACTGTGCGCACGCCTGCGGGCTTGTGGCTGGGAGATTGAACATCTGGATGCACCCATGACCCAACACGACCTGGCGGTGACCTCCCTGCGGGCCTATTGGCTGCGGGCTTACCGCTCTGGCATTGCCTATGCCGAGGTGGCCCAACGTATGCGTGTGCAAGGCGATGTGCTTTGGCAACACGAGTCGCAACGAGATTTCCGCCACGGCCTGTTGTTCATGGCTGCGCCGTTTTTGTTACTTGCCAGTGCCTGGTTGGCACCTGTGCTGGCAGTGGCACTGGTCACTTTTGCCGTGCTGTTTTGGCTGCGCACCGCTTACCGCTGTGCCTGGAAAGCGCCTGGCCAATGGCTGTTGTGCGCACAGTACGCAGTGCACGCACATTTTCAGAAAATACCGGCGCTTTTTGGGCAACTCAAATGGCGCAAGGCCGCCCGCCAACAGTCAGAGATTGGCTTGGTGGATTACAAAGAGGAATCTGCTCAAGGCAGGTTCAGCGTCAAGGCCCTGGCGGCCCGGCTGTTGGCCCCGGTGGCCTGGTGCCAGCGTGTGCTGGTCACCCGAGTCATGCGGATTTGGCACCTGGCACAGCTGCAAGAAGGCATTGGCCGCCGGGTCGATGCCTCCAATGTGGTGATGGGGCATGTGGAATTGCATGGCACCCGCAACATTCAATTTGGCCGCAACGCCCTGATTTACCCCGGTGTTTACCTGGAGACCCAGGGCGCCGGGTCCATCACCCTGGGCGACGGCGTGGTGTTGTCGCGCGGCGTGCACATTGTGGCTTTTGAGCGCGTGACGCTGGGCCAGGGCTGCATGGTGGGTGAATACACCAGCCTTCGTGATGCCAACCACACGCTGGGCACACCGTCAATTCGTGAAGCCGGCCACACAAGTAGCCCAGTGGACATCGGCAAAAACACCTGGTTAGGCCGGGGCACTGCGGTGCTCCAAGGTGCCAGTGTGGGTGCCAACAGCGTGGTGGGTGCCAATGCGGTCCTCACTAAAGCGCTGGGACCGCACCAGATTGTGGGTGGCATTCCGGCCAGACCACTGCACAAAAGTTAAGCCCTGCGCCCAAAGCCAATCCAATTCATCGCCTGACACCCAACACACTCCATCCAAATGAACACTGCTCTGCCCCCCATGGCTTACCTGATCAGCCGTTACCCAGCCATTTCACACACCTTTATCCTGCGTGAAATTCAGCGCCTGCGCGCGCTGGGCCACACCATCTTTACCGCCTCCATCAACACACCTGACCGGGGTGTGGACGCCATGGAGCCCTATGAACGCCAAGAAACCAAAAACACACTTTTTATCAAGGCGCAGGGCGTTTTGGGTGCACTGACAGCACTGCTTTACTGGTGCGCCAAATCACCCCTTCAGTTGGCAGGCATGGTGGCGGCGGGTTTGGACATGGCCAAAGCAGGCAAGCCCTGGTATGGCCTGGCTTACGCACTTGAAGCGGCCATGGTGGCACGCTGGATGCAGCAACATGACTTGCGCCACCTGCATGTGCATTTTGGCAATGCGGGTGCCACGGTGGGTGTGCTGGTCAAGCAGCTTATCGGCTGCCACCTGTCTTACACCATCCACGGCCCTGATGAGTTTGACGATGTGCCGGGACAACACCTGGCGCTCAAAATGCAACGGGCTGACCAGGTGGTGTGCATCAGCCAGTTTGCCAAGGGACAACTGATGCGCATCAGCCGACCTGAGGATTGGGCAAAGTTTCAAGTGTGTCGCCTAGGGGTTGACCCGGCACAGTTCACCTTCGCGGTCCGCAAGTCAGCAAACACCACGACCAAGCTGCTTTGTGTGGGTCGCCTGTCTGCGGCCAAAGGCCAGGTGCTACTGGCTCAGGCCTGCGCCCAACTGCGTGACCAAGGGCTTGACTTTTCGCTCACGCTGGTGGGTGACGGGCCAGACCGGCAGCGCATTGAACAAACCATTGCCAGCCTTCAACTCGGCTCACACATCACCCTGACCGGCTCACTCAACCAAGAGGCCGTCAAAGCGCACTTTGCGCAGGCCGATGTGTTTGTGTTGCCTAGCCTGGCCGAAGGCATTCCGGTGGTGCTGATGGAGGCCATGTCCAGTGGTGTGCCCTGTGTGTCGACCCCCGTCAACGGGATTCCAGAGCTGATTGCTCACGACAGCACCGGCTTGCTGGCCACACCCGGTGACGTTGACAGCCTGGCCCGGCAATTGACGCGTTTGATTCAACAACCCGAGTTACGCCAGTCTTTGGCACAAGCTGCCCATGGCAAGGTGTTGGCAGACTTTGATTTGATCCGCAACGTGGCGCGCCTGAGCCAGTGTTTTACCCAAGCCCAAGGAGTTGCTGCATGAAACCTGTAGACCTTTCCATTCTGATCGTCACCTACAACTCGGCCCACCTGATTGGCGGGTTGCTTGGCCGCCTGGCGCAGGACATGAAACACCTTTCAGCAGAAGTCATCATCGTGGACAACGCTTCCCGTGACGGCACGGTTGAACTCGTCAAACAACAATTCCCTTGGGTGCACCTGATTGCCAGCAAGGAGAACTTGGGGTTTGCCGCTGGCAACAACCTGGCAGCACGCGGTGCTTTGGGGCGCTACCTGTTGTTGCTAAATCCTGATGCGGTTCCTGATCCGGGATCCTTGAGCCAAGCCCTGGTCACGCTTGACAAGCATGCCGACGTGGGCCTGGCAGGCGGTGAATTGCGCGGCCTGGATGGCCAGCGCCAACCGTCTGCACGCATGTTCCCCACGTTGCGCGACGAGTTTTTCACCTTGTCAGGGTTGGCAGCACGCTTTCCCCAAAGCCCTTTTTTCGCTCGTCTTGACCGCCACTGGGCCAACGCGGAACAAGCCGCTGTGGTGGACTGGATTCCTGGCGCGTTTGTTTTCATCCCGGCCCAAGTGTTTGCGAAGCTGGGTGGCTTTGACGAACGGTTTTTTATGTACTACGAAGAAGTGGACCTGTGCCAGCGCATTCAGCAAATGGGCTTGAAGACCTACTACTGGCCCACCCTCAAAGCCATGCACATTGGTGGTGAGTCAGCCAAAACGGTCAAAAGCGCGCGCATCTCCAAATCAGGTTCACAGCTGGAGAGCTGGCGCATGCGCAGCGGATTGCTTTACTACCGCAAACACCATGGTGCCGTGGGCGCAGCTGGCTTGCATTGGCTGGAGTGGAGCTGGCACAAACTGCGCCAGCACAAGGCAGCCTTCAGCCAAAAGACAAAAAAAGCCAACGACTTTGCCATGCATTGCAGCCAACTCAACCAAGCCTGGGCAGACACCAAGGCTGGGCAGAGTAGCCCGATGCGCCCCTGGTAAGTGATAAAGATGTCCGCCGCCATGACCAGCCCTGTACCCGTGGTGCCTTTGCGCGCCAGAATGCTTCGCGCTGCCGGTTGGCTGCTGGGGGGCAATATCTCGTCCCAAGCCCTGCGGCTGCTGAGCAACCTGATCCTGACAAGGCTTCTGGTGCCAGAAGCCTTTGGCCTGGTGGCGGCGGTGAACACCTTGTATTTCGCGTTGGTGATGTTTTCTGATCTGGGCGTTTGGCAAAGTGTGGTGAAAAGCGAACGCGGCACACAAGTCCGCTTTTTAGGCACCGCATGGGCGGTGCAATTGGCACGGGGTGTGCTGCTTTGTGGGGTGGTGGTGCTGATTGCAGCAGGTTTTCAGTTGGCGGGTGCAAAAGACTTTTTCGGCCAAGGCACGGTTTACGCCGACCCGCGCCTGGCCCCCATGATTGCCGTGTTTGGCGTTTGTGCCTTGTTGCAGGGGTTCGAGTCCATGAAGCTGGCTTTGGCACAACGCGAGCTCCAAGTTGCTTACCTGTCACGGCTGGAAGTGGCCTCACAGCTAATCGCCACCACCGTGACGCTTGTTTTGGCCTGGGTCACACACTCCGTCTGGAGTTTGCTGGTCGGCACGCTGGCGGCATCGGCGGCAAGAACCGTATTGAGCCACCTGTACCTGCCGGGCGCAGTTGCCCGCCCGTGCTGGGACCGCGACTGCGCAAAGGAAATCATTGGCTTTGGCAAGTGGATTTTTCTCTCATCCATCATCGGGTTTTTGGCTGCCCACGGTGAAAAACTCATCCTGGGGGCAACACTCACCACCGCCAGCTTTGGTATTTTCTCGATTGCCAGCACCTTGATAATGGCCATCATGGGGGTTTATGGCGCGCTCAATGCCCATATCATTTTTTCAGCCTTGAGCGAGTCTATGCGCACCAGCGAACAAGCCACCGCAAAGGTTTATGGACGCGTGCAGCAACTGGCGGATGTGTTTTTGGGCGCGATGGCGGGCGGCATTTTCATGTCGGGCCATTGGGCTGTGGAACTCCTTTATGACCACCGTTACCAGGACGCAGGCTGGATGTTTCAATGGCTTGGACTGTCGTTGCTGGCGGTTCGGCACCAAGTGGTGGAGCAGCTGATGTTTGCCAAGGGCAGCCCGCAGTGGGTCACAGTCAGCAACCTGTTGCGCGCCATCAGTCTGTTGCTGCTGGTGCCTGCGGCCTATGCCTGGGGTGGTGAAAAAGCGGCGGTGGCCGCAGTGGTCGCCAGCCAGTTTGTCAGTTGGCCGGTGGCGCTGTGGTTCAAGTCCAGGCACGGGTTGCTGACCTGGGTTTCAGAGCGGGTCTGGCTGCCTGCCTTGGGCCTTGGCATGCTCGCAGGTTGGGCCTTGGACACCATCATCTTGACACTTATGCACTGAACTCCCCATGCGAATCACTTTTTTAATGCCCTCAGACAACCTCACCGGCGGCAACCGGGTGGTGGCCATTTATGCCCAGCAACTCGCCGCACGCGGACATGAGGTGCTGGTGGTCAGTTGCGCCCAAGACCGCCTGGGTCTGCGTGAAACGGCCCGGGCTGTCCTTAAACAAGACTGGTCACGCCTGCGCCAGCACCACAATGCCCAGCCAGGTCATATTGGGCAGTCAGGCATCGCCCACAAGGTACTGGAGCGCCCGCGCGCAATTACCGCTGCCGATGTGCCAGATGCTGACATCCTCATTGCCACCTGGTGGGAAACGGCGGTCTGGATGCACGGCATGCCAGCCAGCAAGGGCCGCAAGGTGCATTTGATCCAGGGTTATGAAGTCTGGTTAGGGTCGCACATCACGGCTCAAGTCCACGCCGCGTTGCAACTGCCCAATCTCAAAATTGCCATTTCATCAGACTTGAAACAGACAATTGAAGACAAGTTGGGCCCCCTGAACATCACCGTGGTTCCCAACGCGGTAAACCTGACACAGTTCACTTCGCCGATTCGAACTCGCCAGGCGGTGCCCACGGTGGGTTTTGTCTACGCCGTCGCGGCCATCAAGGGTGCCGACATCTGCACCCTTGCCTGTGAACTGGCGCGTCGCACCATCCCCGACCTGCAAGTGGTGGCCTTTGGTGCAGACCAGCCCACACCAGAGGTGCCCCTGCCAGCAGGTACCGACTATGCCTACCGCCCTGCGCAAACTGCACTCAAAGACATTTATGGCCGCTGTGATGTCTGGCTGTTTGGGTCACGGCTTGACAGCTTCGGCTTGCCAATTCTGGAAGCCATGGCCTGCCGAACACCGGTGATTGCGGTGCCGATTGGTGCCGCGCCTGACCTGCTGGGTGACGGCACGGGCATTCTGGTACCCAAGGAGTCGCCCGAGGCCATGGCCGCTTCCATCGTGGCATTCTTTGGCCAGTCTGCGCCAAACTGGCGACAGCGCTCGGACAAGGCCTTTGCGAAGGCCCACGCATACTCTTGGCAGGATGCCACAGAGCGCTTGCTGGCGACCCTGTAACCATGAGCATCACACCCTCACACCCAGCGCGCACATTGGGCACTTACCTGCCAACGCTCGACGGTTGGCGCGCCATTGCGATTGGTCTGGTGTTGATGGCCCATGGCTCAGAGTCGATGCAACTGGTGTTTCAGAGTGACTGGCTGGAGCACTCCGCCACCATTAAAAAACTTGGCTTGCTGGGCGTGCAATTGTTTTTCGGTTTGAGCGGTTTTTTGATCACCAGCAAACTCCTTGAAGAAGAAAACCGGCGCGGTCAGGTGTCCTTGCGGTCGTTTTATATCCGCCGTGCTTTCCGGATATTGCCAGCCTCGGTGTTTTTTCTGGCCGTGATTGGGGTGCTGGCCTGGAATGGTGTGCTTGATGTCAGCCTGGGACGCTGGCTGAGCACTTTGCTGTTTGCCGCCAACTACACGCAGGCCGAGCACAGTTGGTACCTGGGGCACTTCTGGTCGCTGGCGGTTGAGGAGCACTTTTATTTTCTCTGGCCAGCTGCCTTTCTGCTGCTGAAAATGGCGCGGCGCAGGCTGGCTCTGGTGCTTGCCACGGCGCTTTTGATTGCGCTTTGGCGCGCGCTGGACTTCAGGTTCCAGATCAGTGGCTCATCACCCGCCGTGTTTTGGGGACGAACCGACATCCAGGCCGATAGCATTTTGTGGGGCGTCCTCACCGCCCTACTGTATGGCGATGCCGTTTTCAAAAAGCGTTTGCAGCAGTGGTATGCCCATCCTTTGGGTTGGCCGGTGCTGCTGGCCGCCTTGCTGCTGATCGAAGCCTTGCCGAGCGGGAACTGGAAGTTTGACTTTGCCTTGATTTCCTTGAAGGCCATGCTGATCCCGCTGCTGATTCTGGGCACCGTGGTGCAAGACAAGCGACTCACCAACCGCATGCTTGAAAGTGCGCCCTTGCGACTGGTCGGTCGGCTGTCTTACAGCTTGTACCTGTGGCAGCAGTTGTTTCTGGTCTGGAGCGATGAGCGGGTGGCGGGTCTGGCGTGGGTGCAAGTATTCCCCTACAACCTGATCGCGGTTTTTGTTTGTGCCGGTTTGAGCCTGTTGTTGATCGAAAACCCGCTGATCGCGCTGGGTCATCGGCTGGTACAGAGGCAGACCAAACTCAGGACATCACCCGTCTAAAGGGCGACTTGGGCACAGCCTTACCTGCATGATCAGCCTCAACAATGTCCGGTTGATGGCCTCGATGTTTGATGCTCTCTCCCCAGCCCAACAGCAAAAACAGCATGGGTTCGGTTTGTGAGCCCATGTAAACCGTCAAGAATGCAATAAAACACATCAGGTAGATACCGGAAAACGTGAAACCAATGGGCGCTTCACCCATCGGGGCCTTCAGACCAAACTTTACCTGCGACAGGATGGCGTACACAAAAATGGCGGCAAACACGGTGGGCGCCAGAACACCGTGCTGCAACGCCATCAAAAAGAAAGCGTTGTCTACCGACTCCATGCCCTGAATGGTTGGCACTGTGGTCAAACCCCAACCCGACCAGAATTTCTCCATCAGGAAACTTTTGTACTGTTCGATCATGACCTTGCGGTACAGCATGGTTTGTGCTTCACCGCTCAGAATTTCACCTTCCTTGGGCGTGATGTAGGCATCCAGCACAACTTGGCCAAGCAGCCCGCCAACCAAAAAGAAGGCGGCCACAACGATCAGCCATTGTTTGCGGTTTTTGGTGTTGCCCACAGCCACCAGCGTGGCACCCACCAAACCCCCAATCCACGGCCCACGCGAGATGGTCATCAGCGCCATCACGATCAGGATGATGGTGATTTGGTGTTTGAAGGCAAAGGGAAAACGCTGCATTTGTTGCTGCACCCAACCGAGCAGACCCAGTTGTCGCTTTTCCCACTCGCCCTGCCACGACAACCAGCGGTGCAGTCTATACACCGCAATGATCATGATGCAGGCCAGAATCGGGTGCTCAAACGTGCCCGCCGTGCGCGCCAGACCCCAGCGGATAGAGACTGCGCTAAACGAATTGGGGAAAAGGCCTGAAAAAATCTTGAACGTCGGGCTTACCCAAAATTTGACTTCATAGACAAACAGGGGAAACATCAAAAGGAAAAGCAGCACGAACATGCGTCCGGTTTCAATGTCCATGCGTCGGCTGTCGATCAGGTAGCGACCGATCAAGTACGGGCCAATCAGGGACGAAAGGATAAAAAAAGCATAGTTCTGCGCATCTGAATAACCTCGGCTCAGGTAGTCGGCAACAACCCGCACCACAAAATACAGCACCAGCAAGACCTCCATTCGGCCAAACTTCATGTCGCCCAATCTGTCGCGCACCAGCACAAACAAAATCGGGAGAATCGCAGCCTGCATGAAATTGGGGTCAGGCAAGCCCGGAATGTTGACCCAGAAAGAAAATGGCATCAGCAAAAAGAAGGGCATCCAGACTTTCAGAAAAGTCTGCTCTACCCCGCGTTTTGCGATCATGTACATCGCCATCACCATGGCAACGAAGACGACGTAACGGGTGACATTCATGGTGTTTTCAGGCCGGATAAGCAAGCTGGCAGAATCGGCCCTGCAGTTGCCAGTGCGTCAGGCGCGGGTTTTACCCATCCGATTTTGCACCCAACGTGCATGCAACAACGCCACCTGTAACCGCAGGTTGGACAAACTCATGAAGCGCGTGAAGTCGTGTTTGGTCAAGGTCTCCAACAACAGCTCCTGCATGTAGCCGCCCCCCTCGAACATGGGAATGCTGTTGACAAACAAACCCACGGCTTCGGGATCAAGTTTTTCCAGTAGGCGTTTGGCCCGCACCACCTCACCACGACTCACCGACTGCGCTTCCAGCACCATGAACACCTGCCCCAAAGCACCAATCAGTAGCTCTGCATCGGCACTAAGCAACACCGGTGGCAGCGCCACCAGTACATAGTCATGGTGCTGACGCCACTGAGCAACCGCTTGTTGCAAAAGGTCGAGCCGCTGCACGCCTGTGAACTTTTGGTCGCCAAAACCAACGGCCCCCAGGCACTCACCCTGGTAGACGAGGGTGTGCTGCACCGCGTCCAGGTTCGCCTGCCCAGCCAAAAAGTTGGACAAACCCGGTTGATCGGGCTTGAACAAGGTGCTAGGGGTAAAGCTGTTGGCATCCACCACCAGCACCCGAAAACCCAACTGCTGGAGTGCTGCAGCGGTGTTAAGAATCAACTTATCAACCCCACCCGCCGTCTTGATGGACGCAAAAGAAAACACGTTCTTGGCGGTCCGGTCTCGGTTACGGATCAGGGTGGAGGCAAAACGCCGGGTTTGCTCTTTGGCAAACATCTCAGAGGGCAAATCCGTGTTCATGACCTGCCATCCCGCAGCAGAAATGCCCATCAACTTTTCTGCATCGTTGACGGTATGAATCCGGTTGTCTGACAGGTCCAGGGCAATCGGTGCCACCAGGGCAAGCGCACCAGCCAGCAAAAACACCAGCAACAGCAGTTTGGTTTTCCCAACCCCCTGCGGGGTTTCTGCGGGCAACGCGATGGCGACCAGGCGTACAAAACCGATGGCTGCGCTTTCATTCTGCAAATAGTTCAGGCGATCACGAACCTCCTTGTGCTCTTGCTCGCGTTTGCGGATGTCGTCGGTGATGCGCATGGCCTTCTGGAAATTTCTGGCGTAGTCAGCGGCTTGGCCTTCAATTTTTTTCAGACCGTCACGAATCTCGACTTCGACCTTTTGCGTTTGTTGTTGAGAGGCCAGCAAGCGGCTTTTGAGGTTGCCATAAGCCACCGTCTCAAACTCGGCCTCTTTCGTCTGTAGTCGTTTGTTGATCGCAAGGTACTCGTCAAGTGCTGGCTTCTTGGCGGGGTGTTTGTCCTCCAGCCCGGTGGCAACACGGCCGAGTTCCTCGGACCGTTTGACCACCTCTGAGCGCAGAGCCTGAAGACCGGTGTCCTGCAAACGCATCTCCATGATGGAACGTCCAACCGAAGTGGGTGTCTCACGCTGGGCCAGAAACGCCTGCAAAGTGGCATCGGCCTGTGCACGATCGCGGGCGGCAGACGCATACTGCTCACGCGCCTGCGCCAGCATCGTGTCGTACGGGTTGACCACGTTTTCTCCAAACGTAGTCAGTCCGAGTAGCTCCGACAGTCCAACCCGCTGCGACTCCAATTGCGTGATCTCTTGCTCTAACCGGGTGGCATTGCCCTGAAGCACCTCAAGGCGTTCCACCGAGCCAAAAATCTGTTCGTTTTTTGTTGTCTCCAAAAACGAATGAGTGATGGCGTTGACGATGTCGTCTAGCGACTCCTTTTCCTGGCCCTCGAAACCAATACGTACCATGTAGGTGTCGGGAATGGCGCGCACCGTGACCAGCTTCTGAAGCCTTTCAATGTATTTGCGCTCGGTCATTCCTTTTGGCTGCACATTGACATTTGCTTCGCGCAGTTTCTTCAAGGCGCGTTGAATCACGTCATAACGTCTGACCGTGTTGGACAAATGGTTGACAAATTCTCGGTATTGCGAGTTGGACTGAAACTCCACTTCCTTGTCGCTTGAGAGCGTCTTCATGTAGTTTGGAGACACCTGAAACACGGACTCTGTGCTGTACACACTTTGGCCTTTGATCCATGCCACAGGCAGACCGACCAACATCACTAACAGGCTGATGATGAGGCTGATGCGGTAGTGCTTGCGCAAACTCAGCAGGGGTTTGATGCCCCGACCCGGCAATTGACTGGTATCCATGTGGCTTGGTTTGACTCTTTGAACAGGGGTTGAATCGGGCCATTTGCCGGATAAACGGTTATGGTCAGAACTCAATTACACCGCTTCGAACCAAGCAGAGTGTTACCAAACTGTGGCGGTTTTAAAGCCCCTTTCCCTCAAAAAATGCCATGGCAAACGCATGAAGTTACTCTGTAGCACGTTTGGTACGGACCCACGCGGACCTCCTCTGAAGAAAGAAAGCCAGATAAACAGGTATCTTCCACAATGCGTAAATAGGTGTACTCAGCAGTTCTCTGGCGCTTAATAAGTGGCGGCCAAAACACCACCAGGTCNNCCAGGTCAGGGCGATGGCCGTTGCAAAGGTCAAAGCAGTCACGCTGGCAACCGCTGCAGCGTGCAGCCACACCGGCCACACCACCGCTGCGGCCAGGCTTATAGCCAATGCGGCAGCCAACACAAGAAAATAAAGGGCGATCGGGGGAATCAGCAAGTCCATGGTCATCACGATCAACGCTGGCTTGCCCGTCTTTATAGCTGCCCACAACAAACCGGGCAGTTCTTCTGCCAAAGTGGAGAGATGGCCATGCTCCCAACGCGATTTTTGTATTTTGGCCACACCAGTGTCCATAGGGAACGCGCTACTGACGCGCACATGAGGTAAAAATTGCGGCGCGTGGCCTGCAACCGCAAGCTCCACGCCCAGCTTCATGTCCTCCGTGATGTGCCCAGTGGCCAGTCTGGCATTTGCCATCAATGCCCATGGCAAGGCCATGCCGGTACCCATCAGGTGGCAAGCGGCACCCAGGCGAAAAGAGCCAAGTGGGCGGACCAAGTTCTTCATGAGCATGGCAAACTCAAGCACCCTGATTTTTAAACCGGCACCCTGCCCGCAACGCATCAAATTAAGCATTTGCGCTGGTTTTCCGGTTGCAAAACAGTGCTGGGCTATCCGGGCTACACCGCCTTCTGAGACCACACAGTCTGCATCGACCACCAGCACCACATCAGGCGGGTCGGCACGCAACGCATCCACCCCAAAAGCCAACGCATAGCCCTTGCCACGAAGCTCAGCGTGATGCCGCTCAACTACCTGAGCACCCGCAGCGCGTGCCACCGCAGCGGTGTCGTCGCTGCAGTTGTCGGCCACCACCAGCAGTTGGTCGGTGGGGTTGAGTTGCCTAAGCAGACAGGTTATGGTGGGTAGCACATTCACAGATTCGTTGTGAGCTGGCACCAGCACCGCAACACGCAGAGGCAGTGACACTGCAGCCACAGCGTCTGAGGGCTGACCCTTGCGGTTTTGCGCCAAGGCCGCAAGGGTAAGAATCAGCAGGGAAAGGCTTGGCAGTGCAACCAGCAGCATGGCAAGCGCAAGCAGTAGTTCAATCATGGGTTGATATTGGTTGGGTTAAAACGGCGCTGCGGCATCAAAGCAGATAGTGGGTGCGCTGCACATTCAAGACAAACAAGCCAAATGGTTTGGGCGCGCTTTGGTCAAAGGTCAACCCAATGGTGTAGTGGCTGGCCCGGTGCGTGATGTGGGTCACCCGCAATTTGCCAAGGTGAACCAGGTTTCCCTGCGATTGAAGAATGGCGTTGTCCGTTTGGGCCCCCACCGTAAAAGAGAGCTGACCCTCTGGTTCCCAGTCAACAGACAGGCCTTCAAGGCTGACATCTCTGACCCGGCAACAAATGTCATTGAGGTGCGGCTCTCCAGCGCTGAAATACAAAAAATGACCACTGGGTGCCACACACCGATAGCAATCACGCGACTGGGAAACATCCAACCACTGGGGAAAACTAAGCCTGAGACTCTCGCACTCTGCTGTGCCTGCCAACATCTGCCCTGACGCCAAAAATCGTGCGCCTGTGGCAGTTGAACCGATCACAGCGTATGGCACCTTCGCGTGTACGGGAGTGTCTTGCACGCCCATACACATCACATCTATGGTGCCTGCCGCGTCATCAAAGCCTTTCACATAGGCTGGCAGGTGGCCGTCGCTGGATTCAAACATCAGCCGAAGCGGCACACACTGCTCATAGTGCCAATCAAGGTATTGGCGTATTTCATGGCGTGAATCGATTTTGGAAAGTAGTGTGCAATGCATTACGCGAAACCTATTAATGGTGGAGAAGTGATAGGCTGAGAATACGCAATGCGACAGATGCAAGTGTCATAAAACTGTGAACTCTCCAGACGAGTTCAGGTGTGCTCAGACGGGCAATTTGCGAACCTTGATGGTGGCTGGCACACCCACCGCAATGCAGTTGTCGGGTACGTCTTGCAACACCACCGCGTTGGCGCCAATACACACGTTGTTGCCGATGCGGATGTGTCCAAGCACTTTGGCGCCTGCACCAACGTCCACGTTGTTGCCGAACACAGGCGCCCCGGGATCACTCACACGGCTCAGCCCAATCACCACACCGTTGCGGATTCGGCAGTTGTCGCCAAATCTGGCAAACCCGCTGACCACGATGCCACCGGAGTGCTCAATACAAAAGTTTTTCCCGATAGGCACCTCACACGGCAGCTCAATCCCGGTGACGATCTGCACCATTTTGTAAAGCAAACGGTAGATGAACGAAAAAAGCTTGCGCAGCATGGCTGGACGTACATGGTAGCGCCACCGTCCAAATCGATAAATCAGCAGCGCCCAAAATCCTTGTGCACCCCAGTCGCCATGGTGGGCACGCAAATCATGCCGGATGTTTTTGAACATGTTAGTCGGTGCCTCATGGGGTGAGTTTGAGGCTGGCCCATGGCTGAAACAGGCTACGCAATGCGCCCCACATTACCAGAGCGATACCCGTCAACTCAAAAAAACGGCCCATGGATATACCGACAAATCGCGCATAAATGACGGCATCTGTTCCATGTGCGGACACGGTGCGGACCGCAAGCAATAACAGCAGCGCCAGCAATCCGAGGCTCACCACACCAGTGTGGCGCTGAGAGTAGTTCCCGAACCACTGAAACAACCAGAATCCAACGCCTAGCGCGGCCAGCGCAAAAAGGCCAATCACACGGTATTGCAACTCCCGCCGTTGCCCGTACCACCCCTGCAACCTGGCTAAGGCTCGGCATACCTGGGTTAAAAATTCGTCAGCTTGTAGCACCACGTTGGCACCCAACAAACACATAAGCGCAGCGGCTATGCACCAAATCGAGCAAGGCACCAGCGCCTCTTTGTTAACCTGCGCATTCAGAAAACAAAACCATGCTGCAAGACCATACCCACTGGCTATCAGTGCGTGCCACCAACTCAATTGAGAAATGGCTCGCTGCCAAATCGGGCTTGCTTGCTCAACCGCCAGATAAAGGCTCTGCGTGATACTGTCCATAATCACCCGCATATTCTGTTGACTGGAGCCAGGCGTAGCGATTTAGCGCCGATACCTTTCCAGTGCCTAGGTGCCTTACCCAAAAGCAACACCCCTGTCCACTTAAATCCGCTTGCCAATTGCTCAACTACCATCGGGCCAGCCAGCCCCAACACCACACCGATCACCAGATGAATTAGCATGGCATCCACCTGCAAACGGTCCAGTGCGATCCTGGCGGCAGCGGTAAAAAAGACATGGAAAAGGTAGATCGCATAAGAGTGCCGCCCAATGCCCGCCAAATGGCGATTGGTCCAGCCAAAACTCAGGCACAAAAAACACAAAGATAGACCCGACAGCAGCACCCAGACGGTGCGCCGGTCGGGATTGGACACGGGCTCACCCATCCACACCACAGAAGCGACCGCACAGACCAATAGCAGCGCTTTGACCCATGATTTGGCCAGTGGCACGTGCAGTGAAAAACGAATTGCCGCTACGCCGCCTAGGAAATACGGCATCAGGTAAATGGCGCCCTCAATCCCAAACCAGTGCCAGCCACGTACCGATAGATAGACCCCACATGTGAGCGCAAAAATCACCGAAAAACTCTTCACAGTTTGAAGCCATAACCTGCGCTCCAGCGCCCACGTCAATAGAAATACCCAAAACAGCGACTCCACAAACCAAAAATGGGCAACCGGCTGCACGTGCCACAAGTACCAAGGACCTGCGGACGCATTGGTTCCTGGTGTCAACGCCTGCAACACCGCAAACAACGTACCCACCACCAGCATTGGGACCAGAAGGCGACGCATTTTTCCGCTCAAAAAATGCTTGCTGCTGCCTGCAAAGGGCCGCAACCCATAGACCAATCCAGACAAAAAGGTAAACAAAGGCATGCGGAGGTATGCCAAACCATCGTTGAGCAAGCGCACCGGCCCTTCTGTCACCTGTAAGCCCAGGCTGGCGTCAGCACCCACCACGTGGTAGACAACCAGCAACAGGCAAGCCAAACCCCGCAAGGTTTCAATTTGAAAATTCATGAGTATTCCCAGTTGGCCTAAGGCCAAGTTGGATCAGGAGAAAGACCTGACGGCCTCCTCGCGGGTGTCATGAATATTGAACACCCGGTGCATACGCATCAACTCAAACAAGGCACGCACCGTTTTTGACATGGCGCACAACTTGAGGTCACCACGGCGACCATTGAGTTGGCGCAGGCAAGAGATCAAGGCTCCCAGGCCAGAGCTGTCCACAAACTTGACACCTGACATGTCCAGCACCACCTGGGTGCGTTCGTGAATCACCGCCCCGATAGCGTCCTTGAACTCACGCACATTGCTGGCGTCTAGATTGTCCTCGCGCAGTTCAATGACCAGCACGTCGTTGTCTTCAATGATTCCTTTGAGTTCCATCTTGGCATCCATAATTAGTTAGCGGTTAAGAATTGGCTGGTCTGTATTACATAATGACCACCAGTGCAAAGTGTCACGACACTGTGACAAACCGCAGACCCGCATTGGCAAACTCAGGAAGCTGTTGGCAAAGGCTGCGCCGCCTTGATCTCAAACTCAAGCTGCCTCAAAGACACTGCAAGCGCTGCGGTATCGCCTGAGACGCAATGCCCCTCAGCTTCGCGCGCCAGTTGCCCCAGGCGCTCAAAGCCAAAACTCCCCGCGCTGCCACAAAGGCGGTGCAGCAGCGCCTGTTGTGCTGGCAGATCCGCAGCCTGGCTGATATCACGCCAGCGTGCGTCCAGCCCAACCGCAAAACACTGGCGCAGGCCTTCAAACTGCTGTTGTGCCGCCAGCGGGAGGCCATCAGCCGGGGACGACGCCACGCCCATGCTCCCAATACATGCGAATGTCCTTCGGCAGGGTCACCGGATCAAACGGTTTGACGATCACGCCCGTGGCGCCGTACTCAAGCAGGGCTTCCACTTCATCGGGCATGGCCTTAGCCGTGATAAAAACCACCGGCACCCCTTTCATGCCAGGCTGCTGGCGCAAGGCTGCCAGTGTTTCTGGGCCACTCATGTCGGGCATCATGACATCAAGCAAAACCAGATCGGGTCTGAACAGCGGCGCTTGTGTCAGCGCCACCTGCCCACCAGCACACACGGACACCTCGTACCCACCCAAGGTGGTCAGACTGAATTCAAGAATCATCCGGATGTCCGGGTCATCTTCCACACACATCACCCGTCGCAGCTCACTCATGGCGAAGCCTTTTGGTTGGTTTTGTCAAGCGCAGCCTGCACGGCCACGCGCAATTCTTCGCCGCCCCCTTGAGATTTTTGCAACCAATCCAAACCCATCCGCTGGACAAATTGCGCATCTAATGCATCGCTGTAAAGCAGGACCGGTCGCCCTGGTGCCAGACGCTGCAGCGCGGCACAAAAATCTTCCGCCAATCCCTGGGTTTGTGGGTCCGCAATCACCACTGCCGGACCCTGGCCCGGACGTGGCGCCAGCGCCTGCTGCAAGTCGGCTGCCCCTTCTACTTGGCATAGCGGCAATAGCCAGTCGGCCACCCGTCGCCGCGCGTCCACATCGCGGTCAATATGCAGCACCCAGGGCGTCCACACCCGCTCTTTGGCATCCATCACCGGCAGTTCAACCACGAACGTGGCACCGTCACCAGCCACCGAATCCACCGCCACCTTGCCGCCCATGCGTTCGACCAGCATCCGGGTGATGTACAAGCCCAGGCCGGTACCGCCCTGGGCCCGCCGGTCCGAGCCATCGGCCTGCGAAAACTTCTCAAACATGCGAGCGCGAAACTTCGGGTCGATGCCCGGTCCCCGGTCACGCACATTGACCCTGACAAGCGTTTGCGTCCAGCTCAGCCCCACACTAACGGTGTCACCCGTTGGCGAATGTTTGATCGCATTGGACAACAAATTGGCCATCACCTGCAAAAACCGGTCGCCATCGACGCGCACCTGCGGGCAGCCCTCGGGCACCTCTAGACTGAGGTGAACGCCAACCCGTTGTGCATAACCCTGGTTGGCTGACAAGGCTTCCCGCAGCAGCGGCTCTAGGTGCACGGGTCGCAGTTGCAGCACCATCTGGTTACCTTCAAGCTTGGTCAAATCCAAAATATCGTCAATCAGACGACTCAGGCGTTCGCCGTTGCGCTTAGCCACCTCGGCAAGGGGCACGGCAGATTTGGGCAACGCACCCGCCGCCCCCGATGCCAACAGACCAAGCGCCCCAAGCACCGAGGTCAGCGGGGTGCGCAGCTCGTGGCTGACCGTGGCCAGAAACTCATCCTTCATGCGAGCCATGTGCTGGCGCTCGGTCAGGTCGCGCACCACCAGGGTGTAGTGCACCCGACTGGATTCCCTCCACTCACTCAGCGCCAGCTCAGCCTGAAACTGAACCCCGTCAGAGCGGGTCAGTGCAGCCTCAGATTGCGTAATGACCCGGTCCAAACCAACCCCCAACACCCGCTGACAGGGTTGACCGTCGAGTCGATGTACGCCGTCGCCAAAAAGCCTCATGGCGGCAAAATTGGCCTCTTCGATCAAGCCATGGCCATCCAGCGTGATCACCGCATCCAGAATGTTGTCATTGATATCACGCTGGCGCTGCGATTGCACCGCCAGACGCGACTGCAGGCCCAGCACCTGCCCGTAGTGCCGCAGCTTGGCATCCAGCAGCGCCGGGTTGATGGGCCGCGTCAGGTAATCATCCGCACCGCCTGAAAGCGCCTGGATAAAGTGCTCCTCACCCTCCAGCGACGAAACCACAATCACCGGCAGCCACCGGTCAGTGACCAGCAAACGAAGTCGCTCGGTCACCTTGAATCCATCCATGTTGGGCATCAACAAATCAAGTAACACCAGGTCTGGCGCTTCCAGTACAGCCTGCTTCAGCGCCTGTTCGCCACTGGCGACCGCTTGCACCTCGTGGCCCAGGGCTTGAACCAAGCTGCACAAAAGCAGTCGCGAGGCTTCAATGTCATCAGCGACCAGTATCCGCAAGGCGGGTGCATAACTCATCGAGTTTTGCATGAAAGTGGGCACATCCAGAGGTTGAGAGGTGAAGTCCGTTTTCAGTTTAACAAGTCGTACACAGTGTTGTGACAACTCCAAAGGCATAAACCACTGTAATTCACCCCATCGAATTCCAGGATGCCCCACATGACCAAAACCAAACCTCCCCAACTCGGTGCGCCGATGGCCAACCGGCTCCGCGCCCGGCACGCCCGCCTTGTCTGGTGGTGGTCAACCCGCAAATTCCCCATGTTCAAGCGCGGTCTTGACCTGGCGCTGGTGCTCCCCGCCCTGATACTTTTGTCACCCCTGTTCCTGATGGTGGCCCTAGCCATCAAACTGTACGACCGTGGACCGGTGCTGTTTTGGCAGCAGCGCGTGGGCCTGAACGGGCGGGTGTTCAGTTTTCCCAAGTTTCGCTCCATGTGTGTGAACGCCGAGGCCGTCAGGGCAGCGCTGTTGGCCACCAACGAACATGGCAGCGATGGCGTGACCTTCAAGATGAAGCGCGACCCGCGCATCACACCCATCGGCCGCCTGATCCGCCGCACCAGCATTGACGAACTGCCCCAACTCTGGAGCATTGTGCGCGGTGACATGAGTCTGGTTGGCCCACGTCCACCGCTGGTGAGCGAGGTGGCCCGCTACACCATGCAAGAGCGCCAGCGCCTATCGGTCACCCCTGGCCTGACCTGCATCTGGCAGGTGAACGGGCGCTCGGAGATTCCCTTTCCACAACAAGTCGAGATGGACATTTTCTACATCCAGCAACGCTCGCTGGGCAACGACATCAAGCTGATCGCCAAGACGGTGCCTGCTGTGATTCGTGGCCGTGGCGCTTACTGAATAAACCAAGGATGCCTCCCATGAACTCCTGGATGACAAGCCACACCCCTTTGCAAAATCCTGCCAACCTGGACGAGCCGCGCATTGAACGCCAACTGCGCCTGATGGACATCACTTTAGCAACGCTAGCTCTAATTTTTTTGACTCTGCCCCTGGCCATGGGTTGGGTGGTGGGCCGCCCCCGTGCGGTGCGCGTACGGGGCCACACCCAGCCACACTTCAACCGTTGGCAGCTTGATTTTCCGGATTCGTGGATTGGCCGCGCCTTTGCCGGTGTGGGCATGGCACATTGGCCGGTGCTGCTGAACATTCTGGCGGGCGACATGGCCTGGGTTGGCCCCAAGGCAGTGGTTGTGGAGGCCGGCCAGCGCCCGACCACCGCATCAATCTCATTGCGCCCAGGTTTGGTCAACATTTGGGACCTGCGCCAGCGCACCGCAGTGGATTTTGGCAGTGAGCAGGATGCCGAGCTTGAATACGTCAGCCAGCGTGGCCTGCGTCACGATTTTGGCCTGCTGTTGCGCGCAGCACTGCTGGCCTGGATGCCTTCACCCAAGTCATCAACAGTGCCTAACGCCCAGCGTGTGTGTGTGGGGGATGTATTTTTTGACAACATTGACATGACACAGGCCATTGATCAATTGAGCCGGATGATCGACGGCAACACCACCCAACAGGTGAGCTTTGTAAACCCGGCGTGTGTCAACATTGCCGCCCATGACCGGGGCTACCGCCGTATTTTGGCGCGAACCGCCATGGTCTTGCCTGATGGCATCGGCATCAAGATCGCTGCCGACATCATGGGCTTGCCGCTCAAGCAAAACGTCAACGGCACCGATTTGTTTCCTCGCCTGTGTGACATGCTGGCGCGCCGGGGTGCCAGCCTCTACCTGTTGGGTGGCCAGCCCGGTGTGGTGGAGCGTGTGGCCCAAGAGGTGCAGGCGCAGTGGCCCACCTTGCGCATCGCCGGTTACCGCGACGGTTTTTTCGGTGTCGCGCATGAGGGCGAGGTGGCCGCCGAGGTGCGCGCCAGCGGGGCCGATGTGTTGCTAGTGGCGCGTGGTGTGCCCTTGCAAGACATATTCATTGACCGGCAACTGCACCAACTCGGTGTCAAGGTGGCCATTGGTGTGGGTGGCCTGTTTGACTTTGTGTCGGGGCGCATCAGCCGGGCACCCAACTGGATGCGCGACACTGGTTTGGAATGGGTATACCGCCTGATGCAGGAACCCGGGCGCATGTGGCAGCGTTATCTGGTCGGCAACTTCACTTTTCTTGGCCGCATCATGCTGCAGCGCTTGGGGTTTCGCCAGCGCGCCGACGACTCCCTGAAAGACGAGTCCAGGCCTGCGCTGTTAAGGGGCCAGCGGTGTGTGCTGTTTGCCACCACCCCGGTGGCACAAGACATACCGGTCCCGTTTGATTACTCCGCAGCCTTGCTGCCGTTTGGCTGCAGTACCTTCATTGAGAGAGCCCTTGACCAACTCGCCGATCTGGGCATCAAACAGGTTGACCTGGTGGTGAGTGCCCGCCCCGAGGCTTTGCGTCAATTGCTGGCCCAAGGTGAGCGCTGGGGCATTGAATTGCGTTGGCATTTGGTCAAAGACGCGGCAACCCCCTACAACGTGCTGCAGTCGCTTGGTCTGAACCAGGCAGGCTCGGTATTGGTGGGCCATGCGGACCGCTGGATCGGCACGGATGCCCTGGCCAGCATGGTCGCTCATGGCCAGGTGCTGGCCCACACTCATGATGCCAGCGCGGTCCGTTGGGCCGGTTGGGGCATGGCCAGCGCGGCCACCCTTCAGGCCATGCCTTTGCATTGTGATGAAGCCACCTTTGGCGCCCACCTATGCAGCCAAACCACCCAATTGCAGGTGCTGGAATCGGCTCATTTTTTGCAGCCCTACAACGCGGCGGCCCTGCTGGAGGCCCAACGGGTGGCCCTGAGCGACGACTTCATGCGCCAGGTGCCGGCGACCTGGCTGCGTACCAGTTGGGGTGCCTACAGCCCCGATGCGATTCTGGAAATTGGCGCCCTCATTGTTGGCCCAGCCCTGATCGGCCCTGGCTGCTTTGTTGCCCAAGGGGCGTCGATTGGCGCGGGCACCGTGCTGACTCGTGATGTGGTGGTGTCCACTGGCGTTACCATCCTCAACAGCGTGGTGTTGCCGCAAACCTTCGTCGGTCAACATCTGGAACTTGACGGCACAGTGGTCAATGGCAGCAACGTTCAGCACCTTAAGCTCGGTGTGCGCACGGTGCTGCCCCAGTCTGAGGGCTTGTTGCTAGACCTGCACCACAAAGAACCCGCAGGCACCTCGTGGCTGGCGCGCGCCACGGCAGTCATGGCCTGCCTGGTTTGCTTGCCTTGGCTGACAGTTGACGCCGGTTTGCGTCGGGCCGGTGGCTTGCCGCTGCGCTGGGTAAAACAACTGGTGGTGGTGGGGCGTGATGCCGACACCGGCAAAGTCCAACTCCGGACCCTGCGATGCGCCCCAAACTCGGCAAGCCAACCCCGGCACCTGCTGGCGCACTACGGCGCTTGGCTTGATGTGGTGGCGGGCCATCGCAGCTGGTTTGGTGCCAGACCCCGTAGCTTGTCAGAGTGGTATGCCATTGGGCGCGACTGGCAACAGCTGCTGGCCAACACCCCGGTCGGTTGCCTGCATGCACCTGCCTGGTCAGAACACAGCGCAGAGAACACCGATGCCCGCGCTGCCGCCGACGTGTTTTTTGCAGTTAAACAGGGATGGTCCGAGCGCATGCGCATTCTTCGGGCATGCTTTTTCAAAGATTGACTCTTTAACCATATTACATCGCAGGGATTAAAAGCTATATTATTAATAGCAATTTGCGCGGAATTCTTTTGAACGTTAGATCAACTGGACATACATTTCGGGTTGATTTTTAGGGAAAATTGGGCCTTAGACCACTGTGTGACAGGTCAAACCACGGGTTAGCAAAACACACACCTTCAAATTACAAAATGGTCACCCCACCCGCACTCAGCCTGACTGATTTTCGATCTTACCGTCCAACCATTCTGGTGATTGACGACGCGCAGATCAACCGAACCTTGCTGGCCAAAGGGCTTGAATCCGACTACCGGGTGGTCACCGCAGAATCTGGCATGCGAGGACTGGAACTGGCCGAAACAGAACATCCGGATGTGATACTGCTTGACGTAATGATGCCCGACATGGACGGCTATGCCGTCGCTAGGCAATTGGCGTTGACGCATGAGTTGTCCAAAATCCCCATACTATTTCTCACTGCCTTGTCCGACCAGGATTCGCAAATGCGCGGTCTTGAACTCGGTGCGGTTGACTTTTTAACTAGGCCGTTTTCGCTCAGAATTCTCAGGAAGCGCATTGCCAACGTGATAGAGCGTGACCAACTACGCATCAATGCGTTGCAGTATCAGGCGGTGCTCAAGGACCTGTTGATTCAACAAACCGAAGCAACAGAAACACTTGAATCCGTGTTCAACGCGTCCAGCGATGCTTTGATCGTGACCAATCGCGCATTTCGGATTAACCGGGTCAACAACAATGCGGAAAAAATGCTGCGCAGTGCCTCTGGCGACTTGATTGGCAGCAGTTTTTTGCGCTTCCAATTCAAAAAGGTCAACGGCGACACCTTGCAGGTAGAAACCATTTCCGCTGACAGCTCTTGGACGGAATGTCAGCTTTACATACCGGACAGTAGATGGTTGTTCGTAGCGATCATTTGTAGACCATTCGAGGCCAATGGAAATGAAGCTGCCTACCTGTTTTCGCTTCAAGACATTTCAGTTCGGGTGGCTTCGGAAGAAAGGCGCCAGCAAGCAGAGCAGCAACGCAATGAGGCTTTACTTGAACTGGGCATTCAAAAGGCCGCCATGGACGAACATGCTCTGATCAGCATCACCGATGTGAAAGGCAACATCACATATGTCAATGAAAAGTTTTGTGCTGTCTCTGGTTTTCAGCCAGACGAACTCTTGGGCCGCACCCACCGAGTAATCAAATCTGCGGTGCACAGTGCCGAGTTTTACAGGAACATGTGGACAACAGTGACAGGCGGGCGCACTTGGCACGGTGAAATCACCAACCAGGCCAAAGACGGGAGTCTGTATACCGTTGAATCCACCATCGTGCCCTGGATGAATGCGCTTGGTGTGCCGTATCAATATGTGGCCATCCGGACCGACATCTCCGCCAGAAAAAAAGCGGAACAAGAATTGGCTCTTGCCCGTGAGCGCGAACTCTCGGTGGGCTCAACCATTCAGCAAAGCCTGCTGTTTGGCAAACCGCCCACCGGCTTGGAAGGTGTTTCGGTGGCCTGCTTTACCGAAGCATCCAATGGCGTGGACGGCGATTTTTACACCTTTACTGAAATCAACCCGCGTTGTTTTGAAGTACTTACAGGCGATGTGATGGGCAAAGGCGTAACTGCCGCACTGATTGCAGCGGGCATCAAGAATACCTATTACAAGACATTCACGACCCTCATGAGTCAGCGCTTGGGCAAGACGGCACCCACCCCGGGAGAAATCATCAATGCGGTTCACGCCATCATTACCCCGGAGTTGATGCGGATTGAGTCTTTTGTCACCTTGTCGCTGGTTCGCGTGAATCGTCAGGAAAATACTGTGACTTGGGTCAATGCCGGACATACCCCGTCTTTGTTGGTCCGCAATGACGGGCAGAAGGTGCTGGAACTCTTGGGCGACAACCTTCCTGTGGGAGTAGTCGCAAATGAGGTTTTCGTCGAACACGTGACACCTATCGACATAGGAGATGCCCTACTGCTTTACTCCGACGGTATTTCGGAGGCTACAGACTCAGATAAAAACGAATACGGCCTGGACCGCATCAAAACCATTTTGAGTTTGGGGCAAGAGACCCAGTCGCATCCATCGATGACCCTGAATTCGTTGCGCAGTGATCTCAGCCATCACACAGGAAACAAGGGACCTGCTGATGACAGCACTGCTATCTTCATTCGGATAAATCCGCTCAGACATGGGGCGCGCGGCACACTGCTGGACCGACGGGCACCAGAGTTTTTTGAGATTCCCAGGCAATTGGATCAATTGGGCGTGATCCGGCAAAAGATTGCGCAGGTGGCAGGGGACCAATCTGAAACATTTGTCCACATGTTGCAACTTGCCGCCTTTGAAGCCGCCACAAACATCATTCGCCACGCTCCCGAGCATCTCAAAAATGCACCCCTCACAGTTTCAGTGGCGCGAAATTTGCGCGCTATTTTTGTCGAATTAATTTATGAAGGTGAGCCGTTTGTCCCGACCAGTGCGCCATCGCCAGATTTTTCTGGGCAATCCGAAGGTGGGTTTGGTCTGTTCATCATCAACAACGCGGTTGATCAAGTGGCATACGGTAGTCCTATGCCCGGTCTCGCCAGCATTCGCTTGGTGAAAAATCTTGTTCAATGACCTTCACGATGAAGGGTTGACACCGAGTTGTTGATGCCCGACCAGACCCCGAAGGCGGTCGTCACATGAATGAAAAAGCCGCGTGGTGAAGCTCCTAGCCTACTCACACAGGTGTATTGATGCGACTTCAACTGGTGCGGACGCGCGTCTGGTGCTCGTGGGAAAATGGGGTCGATACCCTCATTCAAACGGCAACTGTTCGTTGATTCATTTGAATATGGCCAACCCAAACGTCTCCCCACTAGCAAATTACTCAAGCAAGCTTCAACTCCTCAACTTGTTGAAGAGTTAAAGCTGTTCAATAGCACTTGTGAAACAAGGTGCAAAGAATTACCACAAGCATTTTTGGAATATCAAACCAGAGTGCCATTACTTTTGGTCTTGACACTCCTTATTTTTCGTTGACACCTTCTATTTATCCGATCAAGGCACATGGCACTCATTACCTTACTTGACGCCCAACTCGCTTATGGGCATGTTCCGCTGCTTGACCACACCGGTTTTTCACTTGAAACCCAGGAGCGGGTTGGCCTGATTGGCCGCAACGGCGCGGGCAAGTCCTCGCTGCTCAAGATCCTGGGAGGCATGGAGAAACCGGACGACGGAATGGTCCAGTTCCAGCAGGGCGTGCGCCTGGCGTTTGTCGCCCAGGAACCGCTGCTGAACCCGGACGACACCGTGTTCACTTCGGTGAGCGCAGGCCTCAAGGGATTGATCCAGCTGATCGAACAATACACGCACAGTCAGGGAGACCTCGATGCCTTGCAGAGCGCGATTGAGGCGCAGGACGGCTGGAACTGGGAGCAGCGCGTCGAGGAGACCCTGCATCGCCTGCATCTGGACCCAAAGGCGCAGATCAGCGCGCTGTCCGGCGGAACCCGCAAACGCGTCGCACTCGCCCAGGCGCTGGTGAGCCAACCCGATGTCCTGCTGCTCGACGAACCCACCAACCACCTGGACCTGGACTCGATCCAGTGGCTGGAGCAGTTGCTGATCGACTTTAAGGGCAGCGTGGTGGCCATCACCCACGACCGCGCCTTCCT
>DFWT01000212.1 GCA_002381045.1 Rhodoferax sp. UBA4127 | reverse complement strand
GAATTTGGGTGGCCATCAGGGCGTGGCATGAGCTGGCTGCGCTCCGCCCGCTGGCTTTCATCATGGCTGGGCGGATGAAACTCAACCGGTGCCCTTGGCTCCCCATTAGTGTTGAGGCCTCAGTTAGAATCACTGGTTTTCCGAAACGGCCAGTGCTCGCGCGTGCAGATGGCAAATCCGTTGTGGATGGCGGGCCGTGAAGCGGTATTGAATCGATTTGACCCATTTGGAGATTGACCATGGCTGTGGCAGTAGAAACCCTCGAAAAATTAGAACGCAAGATGACCCTGAGCCTGCCCATGGGGGTGATTCAGTCGGAGGTGAGCACCCGATTGAAAAAGCTGGCGCGCACCGTCAAGATGGACGGCTTTCGCCCGGGCAAGGTGCCGATGAATGTGGTGGCGCAGCGCTACGGCTATTCGGTGCAATACGAAGTGATGAACGACAAAGTGGGAGAGGCATTTTTTAATGCCGCCAACGAGGCCAAACTGCGTGTGGTGGGCCAGCCAAAAATCAACGAAAAAGCCGAAGCGGCTGAAGGCGAATTGGCTTTTGAAGCTGTGTTTGAGGTGTTCCCAGAGGTCAAAATTGGTGACCTCAGCACGGCTGAAGTTGAGCGCGTGACCACCGAAGTCTCTGACGCTGCGATTCAAAAAACCATGGACATTCTGCGCAAGCAGCGTCGCACATTCTCCCAGCGCCCGCAGGATGCGGCGGCTGTGGACAGCGACCGTTTGACAGTGGACTTTGAAGGCAAGATTGACGGCGAAGCCTTTCAGGGTGGCAAGGCCGATGACTTCCAGTTCATTTTGGGCGATGGCCAAATGCTCAAGGAATTTGAAGAAGCGTCGCGCGGCATGAAAGCTGGCGAAAGCAAGACCTTCCCGCTGGCCTTTCCAGCGGATTACCACGGCAAAGACGTGGCCGGCAAAACCGCCGACTTCCTGGTGACGGTCAAAAAAATTGAAGCGGCACACCTGCCTGAAGTGAACGAGGCGCTTGCCAAATCATTGGGCATTGAGGATGCATCGGTCGAAGGCCTGCAAGCTGACATCAAGAAAAACCTGGAGCGTGAAGTCAAGTTCAGGCTGCTGGCGCGCAACAAGAACGCGGTCATGGAAGCATTGGTGGCCAAGGCCGAACTGGACCTGCCCAACGCCAGCGTGCAGTCGGAGATGCAGCGCTTGCTGGAAGGTGCCCGTGCTGACCTGAAGCAACGCGGCATCAAAGACGCTGACAAGGTGGCGATTCCTGAAGACGTGTTCCGCCCGCAGGCCGAGCGCCGTGTGCGTTTGGGCTTGGTGGTCGCTGAATTGGTGCGGTCAAATAGCCTGCAAGCTACCATGGACCAGATCAAGGCTCATGTGCAAGAGCTAGCTTCCAGCTACGAGAAGCCGGTGGATGTGGAGCGCTGGTACTTCAGTGACAACAAGCGCTTGGCTGAAGTAGAAGCCATCGTGCTTGAAAACAATGTGACTGAATTTGTGCTGTCCAAGGCAAAAATCACCGACAAGGTGGTCTCGTTTGACGAGTTGATGGCACAAAATTAAGACTGCTGCTGACACCCATAGCAGAGGGGCTTGTGCTGGGCGTTTTGTCCAGCATTCAAGCCCCGTTTGCTTTCAGGGCATCGTTTTTGGCTACAGTTGGGGAAAATGAATGGAGTTGATATGGATTTGCAAATGAGCGCATTGGACACACAGGGTTTGGGCATGGTCCCTATGGTGATCGAGCAGTCGGGCCGCGGTGAGCGGTCTTACGACATTTACTCGCGTCTGCTCAAAGAGCGGGTGATTTTTATGGTGGGCGAGGTCAATGACCATGTGGCTAACCTAGTGGTGGCCCAGTTGCTGTTTCTGGAAAGTGAAAATCCTGACAAGGACATTTCTTTTTACATTAACTCACCCGGCGGCTCGGTCACCGCGGGCATGGCGATTTTTGACACCATGAACTTCATCAAGCCGCAGGTATCCACGCTTTGTACCGGCATGGCAGCTAGCATGGGTGCTTTTTTGCTGGCAGCGGGCGCCAAGGGTAAGCGGTTTTCATTGCCTAACTCCAAAGTCATGATTCACCAACCTTCGGGTGGGAGCAGGGGTCAAGCCACTGAGATCGAAATTCAGGCACGCGAGATTCTGAAAACCCGTGAGCAGCTCAACAAAATCCTGGCAGAGCGCACCGGTCAGCCATTGGAGCGCATTGAGCGTGACACCGAGCGCGATTACTACATGTCTGCCGAAGAAGCCAAAGACTACGGCGTGGTAGATCAGGTTATTTCCAAACGGGCTTGATCGATATGGCAGAAAAGAAAGGCCCTGGCGAAAAGACCCTGTACTGCTCTTTTTGCGGCAAGAGCCAGCATGAGGTCAAAAAGCTGATTGCTGGCCCGTCGGTGTTTGTCTGCGACGAATGCATTGAGCTGTGTAACGAAATCATTCGTGACGAGTTGCCGGCTACTACCGAAACCGCCAAGAAAAGCGAACTGCCCACCCCCGCAGACATCAAAGCCAATCTGGACAACTACGTCATTGGCCAGGAGGCTGCCAAGCGCATTTTGGCAGTGGCGGTGTACAACCACTACAAGCGTTTGCGTTACCAGGAAAAGTCAGCTAAGGACGACGTCGAACTGTCCAAGAGCAATATTCTGCTCATTGGCCCTACCGGCTCTGGCAAAACCTTGCTCGCGCAGACATTGGCGCGGATGCTGGATGTGCCATTTGTGATGGCCGACGCCACCACGTTGACCGAAGCGGGCTATGTGGGAGAAGACGTTGAGAACATCGTGCTCAAGTTATTGCAAAGTTGCAATTACGAAGTGGAGCGGGCTCAGCGCGGCATTGTCTATATCGATGAGATTGACAAGATCTCGCGCAAGTCTGACAACCCATCCATCACCCGTGATGTGTCGGGTGAGGGTGTGCAGCAGGCTTTGCTCAAGCTGATTGAAGGCACCATGGCCAGCGTGCCTCCGCAAGGTGGCCGCAAGCACCCGAACCAGGACTTTGTGCAGGTGGATACCACCAACATTCTGTTCATTTGTGGTGGTGCCTTTTCTGGCCTCGAAAAGGTCATTGACAACCGTACTGAATCCTCAGGCATTGGGTTTGGCGCCGCGGTCAAGAGCAAACAGAACCGAAACCTCACCGAGGTGTTCAAGGAAGTGGAGCCAGAGGACCTGATTAAGTTCGGATTAATTCCCGAGTTGGTCGGTCGTATGCCGGTGGTGGCTACTTTGGGCGAACTTGCCGAAGATACGCTAGTGCAGATATTGACCGAGCCAAAGAACGCGCTGGTCAAACAGTACAGCAAACTGTTGTCCATGGAAGGCGTTGACCTAGAGATCCGTCCCAACGCGCTAAAAGCGATTGCCAAGAAAGCATTGGCCCGCAAAACCGGTGCGCGTGGCTTGCGTTCCATCTTGGAGCAGGCGCTTATCGACACCATGTACGATTTACCCCACACCTCGAATGTCGACAAAGTGGTGGTCGACGAGTCAACGATTGACGAAAACAAGCCGCCGCTGCTGGTCTACCGTGAAGCGGCGAAGAAGGCTTGATCAAGCGTATTTTTTAGGTCGTTATGCTGAGTTTTTGACATAAAGACCTTCGCATAATGCAACGGTGCTTGAAAAGCGCCGGTTTTGCCACATCTCCTACAGGTTATTAAAGGATCCACCATGCCTGGCCACACGCCTTTACCTGCTACCCCCATCGATTTGCCACTTCTACCTCTGCGTGATGTGGTGGTATTTCCACATATGGTGATCCCCCTGTTTGTAGGGCGGCCCAAGAGCATCAAGGCGTTGGAGGCAGCCATGTCGGCAGACCGGCGCATCATGCTGGTTGCCCAAAAAGCGGCTGCAAAAGATGACCCGCTGGTGACCGATATGTTTGACATGGGCTGCGTGTCGACCATTTTGCAAATGCTCAAGTTGCCCGATGGCACTGTCAAGGTATTGGTGGAGGGTCAACAGCGCGCCATGGTGAAGCACATTGAAGATGGTGAAGCGCACTTTGTCGCCACAGTCACGCCAGTAGAGACCCCGGCCGAACCCGAAGCCAAAGCCCGCAACAAAGCCAGTGAAGTGGAGGCCTTGCGCCGTGCGGTGATGCAGCAGTTCGATCAATACGTCAAACTCAACAAAAAAATTCCGCCGGAAATCCTGACCTCGATCGCCGGCATTGACGACCCAGGTCGTTTGGCTGACACCATTGCAGCGCACCTGCCTTTGAAGCTTGACAGCAAACAAGCCGTGCTTGACTTGGCGAGTGTGCGCGACCGCCTTGAAAATCTGTTTGAGCAGATCGAGCGCGAGGTGGACATCCTCAATGTCGACAAAAAAATCCGTGGCCGTGTCAAACGGCAGATGGAGAAGAACCAGCGTGACTTTTACTTGAACGAGCAGGTCAAGGCCATNNATGTCGGCTGAGGCCACTGTGGTGCGCAATTACATCGATGTGCTCACTGGGCTGCCCTGGGCGGCCAAGACCAAGATCAAACACAACCTGACCCATGCCGAGACAGTGTTGAACGAAGACCACTATGGGCTGGAGAAGGTCAAGGACCGCATTCTGGAATACCTTGCTGTGCAACAGCGGGTGGATAAGGTAAAAGCGCCCATCCTGTGCCTGGTGGGGCCACCCGGGGTGGGCAAAACGTCGCTTGGGCAATCGGTGGCCAAGGCCACAGGGCGCAAGTATGTGCGTATGGCGCTGGGTGGTATGCGCGACGAGGCTGAGATCCGCGGCCACCGTCGCACCTACATCGGTGCCATGCCTGGCAAGGTGCTGCAAAGCCTGACCAAAGTCGGCACGCGCAACCCTTTGTTTTTGCTGGATGAAATCGACAAGCTGGGCACCGATTTCCGCGGTGACCCGTCAAGCGCGCTGCTGGAAGTGCTGGACCCGGAGCAAAACCACAAGTTTGGTGACCATTATGTTGAGGTCGATTTCGATCTGAGCGATGTGATGTTTGTGGCCACGTCCAATTCGATGAATATTCCGCCCGCGCTGTTGGACCGCATGGAAGTGATTCGCTTGTCGGGCTACACCGAAGACGAAAAAACCAACATTGCGCTGCGCTACCTGTTGCCCAAGCAACTGAAGAACAATGGCGTCAAGGAAGAAGAATTGTTGGTGAGTGAAGACGCAGTCCGTGACATCGTGCGTTACTACACGCGCGAAGCCGGCGTACGTTCACTTGAGCGCGAGATTTCCAAGATCTGCCGCAAGGTGGTCAAGGGTTTGCAGCTCAAGCAAATGAAGCCACAAGTGTTGGTGAATTCTGGCAATCTGAACGACTTTTTAGGTGTGCGCAAGTACGACTATGGCCGCGCCGAGAAGAAAAACCAGGTCGGACAGGTGGTTGGACTTGCCTGGACCGAGGTGGGAGGCGATTTGCTCACGATTGAGGCGGCCATGATGCCGGGCAAAGGCGTCATCACTCGCACTGGTTCGCTTGGCGACGTGATGAAAGAATCGGTCGAGGCAGCACGTACCGTGGTTCGCAGCCGTTCGCGCCGCCTGGGCATCAAGGACGAGGCGTTCGAGAAAAAAGACATCCACATTCACGTGCCAGACGGTGCCACGCCCAAAGACGGCCCCAGCGCGGGTGCGGCCATGACCACCGCCTTTGTGTCGGCCATGACTGGCATTCCGGTGCGTTGTGATGTGGCCATGACGGGTGAAATCACACTGCGCGGTGAAGTCACCGCCATTGGTGGTTTGAAAGAAAAGCTGCTGGCCGCTTTGCGGGGCAATATCAAGACCGTACTAATCCCGGAAGACAACGCCAAGGACCTGCAGGAAATCCCAGAGAACGTGAAAAACGGCCTCGAAATTGTGCCGGTGCGTTGGATTGACAAGGTGTTGGAAATTGCGCTGGAGCGCATGCCGACGCCGTTACCGGAGGATGAACCGGTCGCCGTATCGCCTGTGGCGGTAGAGCTAGCCACGCCGGTTGAAGCGGCGTCTGTCAAACACTAAGGTTTTGGTAGTGAACGCGCAGAACCTAATAAGTTTTGCGCTATAATTTTCGGCTTGCGATGCGGGAATAGCTCAGTTGGT
>DFWT01000066.1:4011-4844 GCA_002381045.1 Rhodoferax sp. UBA4127 | reverse complement strand
TCAGACCTGACGGTCAGGAATCCGACCGCGCTTGATGCTGAAATCGCTGTCGAATTCGATGCCACTGGCAAACCCACTGCAAGCATGACCCTTGGCGAGTACCTGGACATGGTTAAAAAAGAGGCCGCGCAAGACGTTGGCGATGCGTCATTGCTGGAAGTCGCCGCTAACTGTTTTCTTTCTGGAGCAACCTAAATGCAATACTCAACTGACATCCGTGACGCCCAAAATGATCAGATCGAGTCCTCTGTCGGCGTGTCCCCCACGCTCACGGTGTTTGACGGTGCTGCTCCGGCCAACTGCGCAGCGGCTGACACGGGGACAGTGTTGGCAATTGGAACACTTCCTGCCGATTGGATGGCCGCTTCTGCTGCTGGCGTCAAGGGTAAATCAGGCGCATGGACATTGACCGGCCAGGCTGGCGCAGGCGCTGGCACGGCAGGCACTCACTTTCGCATCCATTCCGGTAGCCGGTGGCGTGGTGTGCACGCTGGATGTGACGGATGACGCCGACACGCTTGCGGCAGACTGCACCATCACCGGGTCAGTGGTTGAAGAAGCGGTGAGCCTGGGCGGTCCCGACAAGTTCCGCAAATTCGACGTTCCGTTCCGTCGCGTCAAAGCCGATCTGTCAGTGACGGATGACGATGATCAGATTTATGCAGAGGCAAAAGTTTCGCAGTTGATGAAGCGTCTAGCGAATCTGTCAGTGATTGATGCTGACGATTTGATGGACGCCAGCGCCAGCGCGTATTGGGTGCAGCCGACGCTGATCCGCAAGCTTCAAGTGAAGCTGGTTAGCTCCAGATATGCGGAAGCAGTGCTATGACGGC
>DFWT01000066.1:0-3946 GCA_002381045.1 Rhodoferax sp. UBA4127 | reverse complement strand
AACGCCACCATGCGCCGGATGGCGAAGTCTGATCCAGATTGGCAAACCTACCCGCCAGACGCACGGGTGCAGATTGCTGCCCAGCAAGCCATGGCCGACATGAAGGCCGAAGCCGCGCGCAAGGTAGAGAACGCACAGCGCCAGGTGCTCAAGACTGTGGAAACCACGCAACGCATTGCCGACCTGAAAAAGAACATGGGTTCTGGCCATAGCCGCGCCTTGGTGGAAGATTTGAACAACACCAGCATTTACATTGACGGCATCAAGAAGCAGTATTCCAGCGGCCTGATGGATTTGGTGGACGCTTCAGCCAGCATGCAGGGTGCAACACCCGGGCGCAAGGNNCAGAGATTTTCAGCAACGCAGACGGAAAGAGCGGCAACAAGGTAGCGCAGGCCGGTGCCAGGGCATGGCTAAACACGATTGAACCCATGCGGCAGCGGTTTAACGGGGCTGGGGGCGACGTTGGCAAGCTGGACTATGGCTACCTACCCCAACCGCACGACAGCGCCCGCATCAGGGCCGCAGGGCAGGACGCGTGGGCACAGAAGACGCTGGGCCTGCTGAACCGCAAGCAGTACCTGAACGAAGACGGTTCGCGCATGAATGATGCGCAGGTTTTGGACATGCTTCGTGCTGCCCATGAAACACTGGCCACTGATGGATTGAACAAGCAAACGCCAGGTGCTTTCAAAGGCACCGGAGCTAAGGCCAACCGAGGCAGTGAAAGCCGGGTGCTGCACTTCAAGGACGGAGCGGCCTACCTGGAATACAACTCGGCCTATGGCATGGGCAGCATGTACGACGCGATGATCGGCCACATTGGCGGTATGGCGCGCAACATCGGCCTGGTGGAGCGCATGGGACCAAACCCGGCTCAGCAGTTCCGGCTGCAGCTTGACTTGGCAGAGCGGGCAGACAACGGCATCAAACGCAGCTTTGGCAACAAACCTGACGCCTACTGGAACATCCTGAACGGCAACACCGGGGCAGCGGAAAGCGCCCGACTTGCAGCCATCGGCCAACACACCCGAAACGTGCAGACCTTTGGCAAGCTGGCAGGCGCGGTGATTTCCAGCATTACCGATATGTCGACCATGATGGTGACCACCGGGTTCAACAAGCTGAGCTATTGGGACTTGCTGCGCAACACCATGACCGCGGGAGGCTCAGATGCCAAGGAGTTCGCCAACATGCACGGCATGATTGCTGAAAGCATGATCAGCGACCTGAACCGCTGGCAGGGTGAGAACATCGCCAACAATTTGAGCGGGCGGCTGGCAAACAGCACCATGAAACTTTCCCTGATGAATGCCTGGACCGACACCATGCGCCGGGGGTTCAGCATGACCATGATGGCGGGGCTTGGAAAACTGTCAAAAACCGAATGGTCGAAGCTCACGGAATGGGACCGCAGCCACCTGACGCGAAAGGGCATCACCGAGGCCGATTGGGATGTGGTGCACGCTGCCAAACTTACCGACTACCGTGGACAGCAAATGTTGACACCCGAGGCCATTGCAGCCAGTGGCCACCCGGACGCCGCGCAAGTCACGGCCAAGGTGCTTGGGTTTATCACTGACGAATCAGAATATGCGGTGATGAATCCAGATCTAGCCACGCGGGCGGTGCAGACATGGGGCGGGCAACAGGCTGGCACCGGTGTGGGTGAACTGGCGCGGCTGACCATGCAGTTCAAGAGCTTCCCAATTTCCATGATTTCACGCCACTGGCGCAGGGTGTTGGACAGCAAGCCAGGGTTAGACGGTTCTCCCGCCATGGCCAACAAAGCCGCATACACCGCTGCGCTGCTGGTGACCGGCACGGCGCTGGGGGCTATTGCATTCCAGACCAAGCAGATGATTCAAGGCAAAGACCCGGTGGACATGACCACACCGAAGTTCTGGACGCGGGCCATTGCCCAGGGCGGCGGCGCTGGNNTTAGACAGCGTTGGCAGGCTTATGGCTGGGCCATCCTTTGGCAGCTTGGCCGACATTTACGAATTGACCAAGGGAAACGCAGACGAAGCACTGGCCGGCAAAGATACTCACATGGGTGCAGAGGCTCTGCGCTTTGCCCGTGGCCATGCCCCATATGTTTCATTATGGTATGGCAAAGCAGCGTTTGATCACATACTGCTGCATTCAATCCAAGAAAACCTGAGCCCGGGCTATCTTGACCGGCAAAAAACCAAGGCTTACAAAGACTGGAATCAAGAATGGTATTGGAATCCTGGAGAGTCAATACCGAATCGTGCACCAGATTTTTATGGTGCTGTAGGACAATAGGCGGAACCGAAAATGACGGCAATCAATTTCGGTTCCTAACCAATCTGCGAAAGGACCGCATCATGGCTAATCAAAATTTTACGCTCGGCCGAGTTCATGAGCTTCTCAACTATGACAAGCAATCTGGAATCTTCACGTGGAAGAAATCGCTTAGAGGGCCTATAAAAGCTGGGGATCAGGCTGGTTACAAAAGATCAGATGGTTACATCAGAATCAAAATTGATGGTTCTGGCGTTTGGGCTCACCGGCTTGCATGGTTTTATGTACACGGCTCATGGCCAACAAATTTCATTGACCATATCAACGGCGACACATCTGACAACAGACTCTGCAATATCCGTGACGTGTCCCCAAATGTGAATAGCCAGAACGAACGTGTAGGACGAAAACGTAAGAATGGCGGGACATTGATCGGAGCTCATTGGTCAATAGTTTGGAAACGATGGAAATCGTCCATCCGCACTGATGGGGTAACAAAACACATCGGATGGTTTGATACTGAAGAGCAGGCCCATGCCGCGTACATCAGTGCCAAAAGGCTATTTCATGAAGGGTGCACCATATGAGGCCTGATCAAGTTGAACGACTCAAGGAATTGACAGAAAAGCTGGCTGACCGCTTTCTGATGGACGCTGATCCGTCCGAGTGGCCGGGTGATGGCAAGAGCCCAGCCGACCTGACGCAGCAAGAGCGGGGGGATGCGTATTGGTCAAAGAAAAACGCCATGGCCACGGGCGGTGTGCTGCGCTACACCATGGACATTGTGAAGCACCACGAAAGCCAAGCTGATATTCCGCAGGACGGTGTGGACCCGGATGCTGACCTGGACAAAAAGATCAAAGAGGCTGAGCGCCGAGCGACTTCTGCCGTAAACCGGGCCATTGACAAGGCGCGAAAACGCAGCTTTGACGCCAAGACGCATGGCGGGTAAGACCGTAAATTTCGCCACGTTCTTTGCCATGTGGGCAGANNGGATCTTGCACCAAGGTGACCAAGACAAGACAGCCTACAAAACCAGCCGGGACACAAAAGCGGTGCTGATGCGCCACCCATTAACCCGGGATGACTTCAAAGCGATCCGGGGTGAGTCTTCATTTTGGTGGGTGCCGAACGCCAACGACGAGCGCAACCCTTCTATGCAGGCGGCTGGCATCACGTCGACCATTACATCATCACGTTGCGACGAGGCTCAGAACGATGACGTGGAGGTGCCGCGCAACATTCAGAACCCAGAAGCCCGCGAGAAAATGCGCTATCGGCTTGGAGAGCAAACGCACTGTATGGTGCCTGGTGCGCGTCAACTGTTCATTGGTACACCACACACCCACGATTCACTCTACGACGAAATGGAAAGCATGGGCGCTGACTGTTTAACCATCCCCATGTTTGCGCATGAGCACCGGGTGGAAGAAGCCACCGCAGTCGAATACGTGCTGCCATTCGTGCCAGAAATGGTGCTGTGTGGTGTGGGCAAGTTCACCAAAGCCTTGAAGGCTGGCAAGGATTACAAGATCAAAGGCACCACCGTGACGCTGGACAAGTCACCCGGGGCGCTGCTTGACTTTTATTCGGGTAGCGCATGGCCTGACCGTTTCACCCTGGAAGAAATGGAAAACAGGCGCAAGAAGTGCCGCACCATAAACGAGTGGGATTCTCA
>DFWT01000099.1:2954-18571 GCA_002381045.1 Rhodoferax sp. UBA4127 | reverse complement strand
CACTTCACCCTGATCGACGACTACGGCCACCATCCGGTCGAGATGGCAGCCACACTGGCGGCTGCCCGGGGCGCCTTCCCTGGGCGGCGCCTGTTGCTGGCCTTCCAGCCCCACCGTTTCACCCGCACCCGCGATTGTTTTGATGACTTTGTCAAGGTCATCGGCCAGGCCGATGGCGTGTTGCTGACCGAGGTTTATGCCGCTGGTGAAGCGCCTATCGTGGCAGCCGACGGCCGCAGTCTGGCGCGTGCGCTGCGCGTAGCGGGTCGCATTGAGCCGGTGTTTGTCGACGACATTGCCGACATGCCGCAGGCCATTGCGGACAGCGCCCGGGACGGCGATGTGGTGCTGTGCATGGGCGCTGGTTCGATTGGTGCAGTAAGTGCCAAGGTGGTGACGTTGCTAGAAAAAACAGAGCTAATTGCCCAAGGAGAGTCTGGGTTATGAGTGCATTTGACTCAAAACTGCAAAAGGTCGCTGTGCTCATGGGCGGCGCCTCGGCTGAACGCGAGGTGTCGCTGATGTCGGGTGCCGGCGTGTTGCAGGCGCTGCAAAGTCTGGGTGTCAACGCCCATGCATTTGACCCCTCGCAGAGGAACCTGTGTGACCTGAAGACAGAAGGCTTCACCTGCTGTTTCATTGCCCTGCATGGGCGCTTTGGTGAAGATGGCACGGTGCAAGGAGCCCTGGAGTTGCTGGGCATTCCTTACACCGGCCCGGGTGTGATGGCCTCCAGCATTGCCATCGACAAACTCATGACCAAACACATCTGGCGCGCCGATGGGTTGCCGACGCCAGCCTGGAAAAAAGTGGACAGCGCGGCTGCCACGCATGTTGCATTCGCCGAGTTGGGCGCGCCCATGATTGTCAAGCCGGCGCGTGAAGGCTCGACCATTGGCTTGACCAAGGTGAAGTCGGTTGAGCAATGCGACGCCGCTTTTGCCTTGGCCGCAGGTACCCATGACGATGTGCTGTGCGAGCAGTTCATCTCGGGTGATGAAGTCACAGTGCCGGTGCTGGGTACAGGTGCCCACACGCGTGCGTTGCCGGTGATCCGCATCAAGGCGCCCGATGGCAACTACGACTACCAGAACAAGTACTTCACCGACACCACCGAGTACCTTGTGCCATGTGGTTTGCCCGATGGCGAGGAAGCGCATATTCAGGCGCTGGTGCTCAAAGCCTTCAAGAGCCTGGGTTGCCGCGGTTGGGCGCGTGCGGACGTCATGATTGACGCGGCCACTCGCCAACCCTATCTGCTGGAGATCAACACCTCGCCTGGTATGACCAGTCACTCGCTGGTGCCCATGTCGGCCAAGGCCGCAGGCATCAGCTACCCCGAGTTGTGCCTGCAATTGCTGCAACTCTCGTCACGGGACTACGCTGTATGACCGAGCCCGTAGTACCTCTGGACATTCGCCTCATGAACGGGCTAGCGGGCCTGCTGCTTGTGGTTGCTGTTTTGGCAGTGGTGGGCGGCTTGCTCGGCTGGGCCATGCGCCTGCCGGTGTTCGCAATCCACGGTGTGACAGTGACCGGTGATGTGACTCACTACAACGCCATCACCCTGCGTGCCAATGTCATGCCGCGGTTGCAAGGCACCTTTTTTACGCTGGACGTGCATGCGGCGCGCAAGGCCTTCGAAGGGATGCCCTGGGTTCGCAACGCGGTGGTGCGGCGCGATTTTCCGGACCGTTTGCGGGTGCAACTGCAAGAGCACCAGGCGGTGGCCTTTTGGGGAGCTGATGATGACGCCCACATGGTGAACAGCTTCGGCGAAGTATTTGAGGCCAATGTGGGTGAATTGGAACAAGACAAACTGCCACGCCTGGTTGGTCCCGACAACCAAAGTGCCCAACTGCTTGCGATGCACCGCACACTCAAGCCGATGTTGGCCAATCTGGACTTGTCTATCGACCAGCTTGAGTTAACCACCCTCGGTGGTTGGCATGCCCAGTTGGACAACGGTGCCAGCCTGGAGTTGGGCAGTGGCACCACAGAAGACTTGGTGGCACGCACCGAGCGGTTCATCAAAACCATCACGCAGGCGACTGGCCATTACAAGCGTTCGGTTGAGCATCTGGAAGCGGTGGATTTGCGGCATCCCGATGGGTATGCCATGCGTTTGGCGGGCATCAGCACGCTCGAAGGCGACGGTTTCAACAAGGCAGCACGACAAGGGAACAGGTAACGACATGGCAAAAGAATACAAAGATCTGGTGGTGGGGTTGGACATTGGCACCTCCAAAGTGATGGTGGTGGTGGCCGAGGTCATGCCCGGTGGCGAGCTCAAACTCGCTGGTCTGGGTGTGGCGCCCAGCAATGGTCTGAAGCGCGGAGTGGTGGTCAACATCGACGCCACCGTACAAAGCATTCAGCAGGCGCTTAAAGAGGCCGAGCTGATGGCCGACTGCAAGATCACCCGGGTTTACACCGGCATTACCGGCAGCCACATCCGCGGCATCAACTCGCATGGCATGGTGGCCATCAAAGACCGCGAGGTGGCGTCCGCCGACGTGGCACGCGTGGTGGAAACGGCCAAGGCCATCAACATCTCGACCGATCAGCGGTTGCTGCTGGTGGAGCCACAGGAATTCATCATTGACGGCCAGGACGTGAAAGAGCCGATTGGCATGAGCGGCATCCGCCTGGAAGCCAAGGTGCATATCGTCACCGGGGCGCAAACCGCGGCTGAGAACATCATCAAATGTGTGCGCCGCTGTGGCCTGGAAGTGGAGCAGCTCATGCTCAACCCGTTGGCAAGCAGCTTGTCGGTACTGACTGAAGACGAGCGTGAACTGGGTGTGGCGCTGGTGGACATTGGCGCCGGCACCACTGACCTGGCGATCTTCACCAATGGTGCCATCCGCCACACCGCCGTGATTCCGATTGCCGGTGATCTGATCACCAGCGACATTGCCATGGCCTTGCGCACACCGACCAAAGACGCCGAAGAAATCAAGGTGGAAAACGGCTACGCCAAACAGTTGCTGGCCGACCCGGAAGCGCAGGTGGAAGTGCCAGGCCTGGGTGACCGCGGCCCACGCATGCTCAGCCGCCAGGCTTTGGCTGGTGTGATTGAGCCACGTGTAGAAGAAATTTTCAGCCTGGTGCACCAAGTGATGCGCGAGTCCGGCTTTGAAGAGATGCTGTCCAGTGGCATTGTGCTCACCGGTGGCAGTTGCATCATGCCCGGCATGGTGGAACTCGGCGAAGACATCTTCCTGAAGCCAGTGCGCCGGGGCATCCCGAAGTACACCGGCGCCCTGTCCGACATGGTGGCGCAACCGCGTGCCGCCACAGTGATGGGTCTGATGGAAGAAGCACGCATTGCGCGTTTGCGCGGTTTCAAGGTGCAGCAGAAAAACGGGTCGATGAAAACCGCCTTCAGCGGCATCAAAGACTGGTTTGTGGGGAACTTCTGACCATGGCCACCTTTCATTGGCTCAGCCGGGCCGGTCCCCCTCGGCGATGGCGAAGCGCTGACCCACCGCCACGTCAATACCCCTTGTCTCAGTCATTCATTTTTTATTTCGTTTTAGCTAATCACACTCAAGGAGCACATCATGTCAATTGAACTCATCGACGAAGAAACCTTCAACCAAGGCACGCAGATCAAGGTCATTGGCGTCGGGGGCGGCGGCGGCAATGCCGTGGCCCACATGATTGCCAGCGCGGTTCAAGGCGTCGAGTTCATTTGCGCCAACACCGATGCGCAGGCGCTCAGCACCAGCGACGCACACCGCGTCATTCAGCTCGGCAGCACCGGCCTGGGCGCGGGCAGCAAGCCCGAGAAAGCACGTGAAGCTGCCGAGTTGGCCATTGAGCACATTCGCGAATCTATTGAAGGTGCGCACATGCTGTTCATTACCGCCGGCATGGGCGGTGGTACCGGCACCGGTGCCGCCCCGGTGATTGCCCGCGTGGCGCGCGAGATGGGTATTCTGACCGTGGGTGTGGTCACCAAGCCCTTTGAATTTGAAGGCAAGCGCCGCATGGACAACGCCGATGGTGGCCTGGCCGAACTGGAAGCCAATGTGGACTCCTTGATCGTGGTGCTCAACGAAAAGCTGCTGGAAGTGCTGGGCGACGACGCCACACAAGACGAAGCTTTTGCCCATGCCAACGACGTGCTGAAAAACGCGGTGGGCGGCATTGCAGAAATCATCAACGTGCCGGGCCATGTGAACGTCGACTTTGAAGACGTGCGCACCGTCATGGGTGAGCCAGGCAAAGCCATGATGGGCACCGCGGTGGCCGCTGGTCCCGACCGCGCCCGCATCGCCGCAGAGCAGGCTGTGGCTTGCCCCTTGCTGGAAGGCATTGACCTGTCCGGTGCGCGTGGTGTGCTGGTACTGATCACCGCCGCCAAAGGTTCATTGAAACTGAGCGAATCCAAACTGGCCATGAACACCATTCGAGCCTATGCCTCGCCTGACGCCCATGTGATTTATGGCACTGCCTATGACGACAATCTGGGCGACCAGATTCGCGTCACCGTGGTGGCCACTGGCCTGAGCCGCGCCCGCCCAAAGCTTCAAGTGATGCCAAGTAGTCAGCCACAAACCCAACTGCGTACCGGCACCCATGACGTGCCCTTTCAGGTCCCGACCTTGGACACACCAGTCAACATCAATCAAATCACCGGAAGCATTGGCAGTGCCATTGGCCGGGCTCAGCCCAACTACGAGTCGATGGCTACACCCAGCGTCTGGCGTACACGCGACCGCACCTCGGCCGCGGCCAAGGTGGACGCGCTATCAAGCGGTGGTATGGATGACTTTGAGATCCCGGCGTTTTTGCGCAAGCAAGCGGACTAAACAAAGTGGCTACTCAAAGCTTAGAGTTGCGAGTCGCCCACTTTTCGGTAACTGAATGCGCTCGAGTAGTGCGATACATGTCACCAGCAGTCAGCGGTGCTTGGCGTTTGAACGCCGGTATTTGACAGAGTCAGCGTGCCACAGGTGTCACTTGCCTGTGCACCTTGGGGTACGGCTCGTAGGACGAAAGTTGTAGCTGTTGGATCGACTGAAAAACTAATCGCATATCTGGTTGCGCCGCTCTTGGGGCTCTGTGTGGATGGTAGGGCAACCGAGCCAGCTGCACCGCTAGTCCAAGCGGTTGCGCAGCCTGCGTCGGTGCGGTGATAGCAGTTATTGGTAGTGAAATTCCGCTCCATGAACTGGGCGTTCTCTACCAAGATTGACTTTGCATCGGTACGGCTGGCACGCAACACATATTGAGTGTATGAAGGCATTGCCACCGCAGCCAATATACCAATGACTGCCACCGTAATCATCAGTTCGATCAGGGTAAAGCCACGTTGATGGTCACCCCAATTGATCGAGTTATCCAAAAAACGCGGCTTACGATAACTAGTTAAAAGATTCATCTGCGTAGCTCCCGCCAATTGACGCGTCCCATGGGTACCTGCGGTGTTGTCACTCGGTTACCTAGCGTACCGTCATCCTGTACAACACCACCCGTTGCGATTGAATTGCTTTGTGATGAGCTTGTGGTTGACCCGCCTGACGCGTCAGTGATAGTAGTGGTGATGGTGTATGTCCCGTCGCCGTTGGACGTCACTGTCACTGTTTTTGTTGACGTTGACCCGTTGGAGTTGGTAATCGTGGTCGTCGTACTGCCAACTGCCACCAACCCAAATTCTCCTATTTTTGGATCAGTAGATCCCTTCTCTTTGGTGGTCAGCCTGCTACTGCCATTGTCAGCCCCAGGGTTTTTGCTCCAGCCTGTGGCACCATAACAAATATTGTTGGGATGGTGCCAAAACGTGACGTATTCGGCCAGTACGTAGGTCCCATAAAGTGAAGATTTAACGCGCCAGCCATATTCAGGCTGCCCAGGCACATTGAGTTCCAACGCGTTATTAGGGGTTCTGTCGCTGATGACCTGAACCGTTAGCGCGCCGTTGTGCCGGACCCCCGTGGCGGTCGCTGGTGTGGTCGACGATGACCAACCATTGGTTCCAGGACCATTCACATGAACATTCACTTCGTTCGCAGGGGGGATGACGGGCTTATACATGTTGCCGTCATTGTCGCCATCCGCATAAATGGCACAAGCATAGTAGGTGGGGTGCAACCCTACTCGAACATCGCCGTTGCCCCACCAGTCTTTTGGTGTGAGCGCATCTACTGGCATGTTGATGGCGAAACTGCCAATGAACTTCGGGCGCGCCTTTGCCGCCAGCTTTTCTTGCTCAGTTGCATTGACCGCTGGTGTCGTCCAGACCGTTGCAGGGTCACGGCGGTAGGTTTGCAGGTCATTCAAATCCAAGGTGCTGCCCGTGGTGTAGCCCTTCAGTGGGATGTAGCCAGCATCGACGTTGAATTGGTAACTTGGGTCGCCGATGTGCAAATTCACAGCTGGGCTCAAGTATTGGTTGGACACAATTACCTTGAAATTTTGCGTCAGCGATGGAATCGCATTTTTGATGTCCATTGTGGTGCTGCTTGGTTTGAGGAAATTTACGCCAGTCACATCAAACACGTCGTCATATTGGTGGAAGTGTTTTTTGGTTCTGCATGCGGCACCAACACAGGTGTCGCCTCCGGTGCCGGACATGTCCACGCCCCCTGTCAAATCAACCTTGGTGAAGTATGGACTGTTGCCATTGGTAACGGTCATATTGACTGAAATCGGGCCGTTATACGCAGCGCCACTGAACAGTGCAATGATTTGAAGTGTGGTGTTGCTACCGTTGTAGTCTTTCACCATCTTGTAATTGGTAGATGTGTTTAATCCCGCCAAAAAGTCATCCAATTCTTTCGGCTTCTTGCTACCGGGCGCGCCCGAGTAAAGAACTTCGCCGCTGACACTTATCATCAGTTGGGTAACGTTCCGCTCTCTGTCACTGTCTGCATATGTGAATCTGATGCTTCCCGAAGCAAGACCTGCGTTGCCGCTTTGGGCCGAGCCGTAAAAGATGTCTTGGTCAAAGTGACCACCAGCGACCCCCTGGCTCGTGGTGGTTGACGTGGTGCTCGGCGGGTCGCCATTCTTGTCATAGTTGGACAGGTACAAATCGACCCCCGTGGTCGAAAAACCAATGAGTTGCGAGCGCACGCCGCCGCCCATAAATCGACCTACGGGAATGACCCCGGACACCTGGTCCTGAGTGTCAAAGCCACCGTCAGAATTCAAATCAAACAGCACGCTGGTGTTGGTACCACCCGTTAGGGCATTGAGCTGCATCCACCAATTTGCACCAGGTGGTGTTGCTGTGGTGTCTATGGCCGGGTTGCGCGTCATTAACAGAAATACTGACCCGGTGACGAAAGCACCATCACCAACCAACCGTTCACCGCCCACTGGCAACGCAGTCTTCCATCCCATGTGGTTCCCGGCGCCAGCTGTCCATACAGGAAGATTGTTGCTGGCGGTTCGCACGCGGATGGCAGGGTTGACGCCGGTGTAACTGGTCTCCGTCAGGGTTTGTGCAAGCAGAGTGTCGTTGGCGGCGTAGGCGCTTGGCCGGTCCCAAATGCCATAGGCATAGTGGGTTGATGTGTTAGCTGCGTCTGTGGTGTCAAAAATTTTGCCAGTCGCAAAATTCACCATGCGTCCGCCCAATGGATGCACCTTGTAACTGGGCGCTGAGGTGATTGCCTGAGCGGGGTTGGTTGTGAACAATTTGACGGCGGTTCGCGGCGACGCTGTCAGATCAAATTTCCACAAATTGCCATCAATGTCCCCCGCGTAGGCGTACTCCGCCCGGCCGTCAAAGTTTTCATCCGCTACAGTTACGGAAGATAAACCGTTTGGAGATCCCGTGCTTCCCGATCCGGTGTCGATTTCCGCAATCAGTGCGCCAGAGTGCGGGTTAATGATCAACAGTGTTGCGTGACCGTTACCGGTGTTGTTGTAACCGTTTCCGATGAGCAATGCAGCATCCCCGTTGGGCAAAATGGTCAAGAGGGGCGTGCCGTAGGTGTGCCCAAGATTGGTAAAACCACTGGTTGCATTGCTGATTTCCCATAGAACTTTCGAGGCGGCATCCGATTCTGAAGTGGGCACTGCGCCAATGTCCAAACCAAAAAGGCCGCGGCCACCACCACCTAGCCCACCGACTAAAATGCTACGGGCTGTCTGCGCCGTATTGTTTGACTGCGTATACGCTGGGTAGCGCCTCGCCGCAAGTTGCCCATCGACGAAATATCTGTGCGTGTAAGGCGATGCCTTGAGCAAGGGCAATTTCGGGATAAGTTGGGAAGGAACAAATGCAAAGCGCTCTTTACCACCGTCCGGCAATGGTCCGGCATTGATTGCGTGGAGCATCCCATCGTTGGCGCCGACAAAAACCGTTTGTGCAGTGCCGTCGTCCCAATAGAGTGGCGTTGAATGGATGATATCGCCGAGGACGCTTGCGCGAGTGCGGTAATTTGCGCCATTCGGAGACTCGTTGGTGCGCTGTCCTCTGATGTAGTCCAGGACAGGTGAAGTGCTTGCCCCAGTTGTCGTGCCATTATCGAGCGCGGTCTTTTGCGTCGCAGACAAACTACCCCATCGAAACGGTACACCACCTGCATTGTTGGTTACGATGAATCGGCCAGTGTTGTAGTCCTGGTTGTCGAATTGCTGAGCAGCACCGTTGGTCCAATTGTCAGAATTGTGCAAAGTTCCAGTCGTATCTATGGTCTGCGAATGGACGTCTCCCGACCAATCTGCGGAGCTGTAGTCGATTGAATAGACATTTTTTGAGGTCGTTAAGACATATCCTGATGCTATTGGTGAACCCACGTAACCGACTGGTTGAATCCCATTTGTGGAGGTGTTGATCCAATCAGGATCGAACACCGTTGCAGCCAGTACCAGGCCACCGGTCAGCAGGGATAAAAGCCAAATCCATTTGGATTTAAGAATCATTGGATGATTCATGATCGTTCCTTCGTGATGGCGGTCGGGCATGACCGTGTTACCCGCAAGTACCGTCTAAAAAAGTTGATGGCCTATGGCGGTAGGTGTCTTCTACAAAAACTTCGGATCCGTCTGCTGCTAAGCCACGCGCGGTAATTTTGAACAATAACCTTGGGCAAATGTGTTGACCTTGCCCACCCTCTTGCCCGATAAATTCCACGATGTACTTTGGTTGGTTGCTGGCGCTGATGTTCACCAAGGTCAAAGCGCTGCTGCTGAACGCTTTGGTCACGGCTGCATCGCTCCAATTGATCGATTGCCAACGGGGCGTGCTACCGCTGACGGGCACTGAACAATAGCCATTGGTGCAGGCGGCCACAAACAGTGTTGGGTCGAACGGGTTGAACGGTGCAGCTGCAAAAAGAGTGGTTTCGGCGTCACGAACAACCGCTTCAGCTGCTTCCAAAGCCAACTGCCGGTTGCGCGCATTGGATGCCATGCGCTCTTCAAGCGTGGCGCTGCGCATGACGGACAGGGCGATCAACATGATCAGCGTCATAAAGATAAGGCCGACGATCAAAACCGCACCGCGTTCACGGCGGCCGTAAGCTGACATGCGATGTAATTTATTCATGCAGCTACCCCGCTTGGTTTCTGACCGTGAAGGTGGCGTTATAGACCTGACGCAGAAAACCATCTATGTTTGTAACAGAAGCGCCGTTAAACGTGTAAGTTTGCGATCGATTAGCCGCAGAGCCTGTTGCAGCGCCGCGTACCAGGAGCGACACCTGCACAGCCGCAACTTGTGCAAACTGGGTGGCAGTCGGTGTGGTCGTATAGCTGTCGATGGTCCCGTCTTTTCCCGTATCGATTCCGTAGCTAATCCGCAGATCTTCCACGTTGCTCGCCAGCACGTTGCCATTGCACGTCAAAGTGGGTGGGTTGACTGCCGTGTTTACGGCGAATGCGTAAGTAACCAGCGCTCCAGCTGCGACAGTGTTGCCGGCGCAGTCTGGTTCGCCACCGGCTTGCGCTTCATATTGGACGGTAATGGTGTCGGGCGCGCTACTAGTGCCGGTCAAAGGCGTTCCTGAAAAGGGGACGTCGGCGTTGATACGTGCCCCCGCTTGACGAAGCGCACGGCCCATTGTTTCTAGAGCGTTTCGACCGCTCTCTTGCATTCTTGAAAGATCGGAGCTGCTGCGGTCGGTTTGCATGGTACCCAGCAGCAACTGCATCAGAGCAATCATCAAGATCAGTGCGATGACAACACTGACCATCAATTCGACTATTGTGAAACCTGACTGCGCAAATCGGCGCAAGGGATGCAAACGCAAGCTCATAGCCGAGTCTCCAAAACAAAAGTTTGATTGGCCGACCCACCGGTGGCGCGGGAATCGTCCCATCTGACTTCCACATGCACCTTTTTGGTGGCTGGGTCCATCAGAACGGATCCAGTTCCATTGGGAAGAGTTGAACTCAAGGCATTACGCCATGCATTGAGGTCGTTGTCTGGAATTGAACCTGAACCTCCAACGGGAGTCGTGCTTGATAGTGACAGGTCATATGGTTGGGCGATCGTTTCAGCGAGGATACGATTTGCGCGCATGCGGTCAACAATATCCGCAGCCAGCATGCTCGCTTGGCTGCGCCCGTAGGAACTATGGCTGTCTTTGAGGCCATTGCCGACGATACCGGCGACGCCAAGCAGGCCCAGACTGACCACCAAAATTGTCACCAAAATTTCGATCAACGAGGTGCCACTTTGCTTGACCATTGATAAATTTCTCCCGATTTAACTGCAAGTCACTGGGGGTTCATCTTTGACCGCGCTTGCGCGCCCAGAGCCGGCAGATACATCAATGTCTCTGCCGGTCATGGATGTGACCGGGCCACACAGATCCCAGTGCCCTGATTGCGTCGTTTGACCACTTGCTATGTATGAAACTGAGCTGGCTACAGGTGTACTACCGACAAGGGTGCTACCACCTGAAAGCGCAGGGTGTACCCGCAGCACGGTTTCGCCGTAATCGACAACGCCTATTGTTCCGCTGCCCGCCGGGTCAACAAAAATAATCCATCCTTGTTGCCAATTGCCGGTGGTGCTACAAGTTGCGCCGTCACTGCTTTTGCACATCGTGACACGGGTATTCCGCTTGACCGCTTCGGACCTTGTGAAATTCAACGCAGTTAAGAACTCGTTGGACTGCGATGTCATTCGAGTCGAACTGATCAATTGCTGGAAGCTGGGCGCCGCTATGGCAGCCAGAATCACCACGATGGAAAGCCCAACCAACAATTCAACCAGAGAAAAGCCCATCGCGCGTCTTGGTGTCATCTTTATGTGGTCGCAAATAGTGACAATTGTTTAAACTTGGACGTCTGCCAATTTCCAAATAAGAAAAAGGCAAATGTGGTGTGTTTTTTGAACGCGTGATAGTAGTGCAGAACCGCCCATGTAGCGAATTTGGTCCGACAAGTGGTATTTCGCCAAAGATGAGGGGTCACATTTGCGTGAAGAAGCAGGCCAGGCGACAAGTTGTGGTTACGTTCAACGCATGTGCGGGCCGTGTCGACGACACTAAAATCAATGGGTGCTCAAACAACGAACCCTCAAAACCCTGACCCGTGCCATAGGTGTTGGCTTGCACAGTGGCCAGCGGGTCGAAATCACCTTGCGCCCGGCGCAGCCTGACACCGGCATTGTGTTTCGCCGGGTGGATTTGCCCGACCCGGTGGACATTGCGGTGTCGGCACTTGCGGTCACCGACACCCGCATGGCCTCCACCATTTCGCACGCGGGCGCCAAGGTGCACACGGTCGAGCATCTGATGTCGGCCTGCGCCGGGCTCGGTGTGGACAATTTGTACGTGGATATCACTGCCGAAGAGGTGCCGATTCTGGATGGTTCAGCTGCCTCTTTTGTGTTTTTGTTGCAAAGTGCCGGGATCGTGTTCCAGGATGCCCCGCGGCGTTTCATCCGGTTGCTCAAGCCAGTGGAAATTCGCCAAGGCCAGGGTGACAACCTGAAGTGGGCACGGCTTGATCCCTTTCATGGCTATCAGCTGAGTTTTGAGATTGACTTCAGTCACCCGGCGGTGGACTCCACTGGCCAGCGTGTGCTGTTTGACATGAGCACCGGCTCGTATTCCAAAGACATCGCGCGGGCCCGTACTTTTGGCTTCACCAAAGACGTGGAAATGATGCGCGCCAACGGCCTGGCCCTAGGCGGCGGGCTGGACAACGCCATCGTGATGGACGACTATAAGGTGCTCAACGCCGGTGGCCTGCGTTACGACGACGAGTTTGTGAAGCACAAAATCCTAGACGCCATGGGTGACCTGTATCTGGTGGGCAAGCCGCTGTTGGCCAGTTACAGCGCGTTTCGCTCAGGCCATGCACTTAACAACCTGCTGCTGCGCGAATTGCTGAACCACACGGATGCCTGGGATGTGGTGACTTTTGACAATGAAAAACTGGCACCGGCTGGGTTTGCCCAACTGGCGCGCGCCTGGTGATTCCATGTCTAAACCATCCGTGTCGTTGTTGCTTCGCCTTGTCGTGCGTTAGCACTGCCTGCGGCTTCGCGCCTAGACACAAACGATTTGGAAATGGAATAAGTCGGTAAAAGCGTCGCGCATGGAATGCGTACGCGCTCTTGAATATCAAATCGGCAACCCTATTTTCTTCAGTGAGGGAGCACAGCCACCTGGCTCAGGTTCCCTTCTTTAACCCACTGTTGAAAAAGGAGATTGCCATGAATGCACTGTTGACCCGCGGCGGTTTGTTTGACGACTTTTTCCGCGATGTTGCCCCTGGTTTTTACATCAAGCCCCTGCACGGCGACGGCTTGCCCAACCCATCTCAGATCAAGGTGGATGTCAGGGAAAACAACGACGCTTACACCATCCATGCCGAAATTCCTGGCGTGAGCAAGGAAGAGATTCAAGTGGCGGTAGATGGCAATGTGGTCACCCTGCGCGCTGAAGTCAAGCAGCAAGACAGCACCACGCAAGACGAAAAATTATTGCGCAGCGAGCGCTACTACGGTGCGGTGTCGCGCAGCTTCCAGTTGGCCATGGACATTGACCAGACCCAGGCCAAAGCCAAGTACGACAACGGCGTGCTGGTGCTGGTGCTGCCCAAAAAGGCAGCTCTGAGCGGTGCCCAGCGCCTGGTGATTGAGTGACCTTGGTTGGTCTCCGCTGGCGGTCGTGTGTCAGACCACCAGCGGGTCTTCCTGCATCGCCTCAATCTGGTCTTGCAGCATCTGCACCTGACCCTGCCAGTAGTCGCTTGAACCGAACCACGGGAAGTTGATCGGAAAAGTCGGGTCTTGCCAGCGCCGCGCCAGCCAAGCGCTGTAGTGAATCAAACGAAGGGTGCGTAGCGGTTCAATCAGGGCCAGCTCGCGCCGGTCGAAATCACGAAACTGCTCGTAGCCGTCCACCAACGCGCCAAGTTGGCGACTGCGCTGGGCGCGGTCACCGCTGAGCAGCATCCACATGTCTTGCACCGCCGGGCCGGTGCGTGCGTCATCCATGTCCACAAAATGCGGGCCTGGCCCTGCTGCGCTGGGTACTTCCAGCGGCGTCCACAAGATGTTGCCGGGATGGCAGTCGCCATGCAGGCGAATCAGGTGGATGCCGCTGTCTTCACGGCGGTTCTGTGCATCTGGATGATGTAAGGTTTTTAGGCCTGTGGCCTCCGTTAAACTTGCGTGAATTGCTATCAAATTAAGTGCATCCTGTGACGCGTAGTCCCAGGCGCTCTGCACATCGAGCGGCACCATGTCATGACCCAGCAGCCAGTCGCGCGAGGCCTGGCCAAAGCTGGCCAGATCCAATGCCGGACGATGTTCAAAGGCTTGGCGTGCACCGACGCTGTGGATGCGTGCCAAAAAGCGGCCAATCCACTCCAGCACCTCGCCGTCATCCAACTCCGGCTGGCGCCCGCCGCGCCACGGGCTGACGCTGAAGGCAAAGTCGTTGAAATGGTGCAAGGTTTGACCGTTCAGAACCATCGGCGCGATCACCGGCACCTCGGCCACCACCAGTTCCTGCGAGAACGCATGTTCTTCCAGNNCTCAAGGCCATTTGCCGGCCATCGCCCATCAGGCCCACGCTGGCCAAGGCGTCCATCACCACATCGGGTGTGAGCGACTGGTAAGGGTGATCGCCCGCCGTGCTGCCTTCAGGCATTGCTGTTGGCACGCACTTCATCCATGCTGGTGAGTCCGGCAAGCACTTTGAGAATGCCGTCCTGGCGAAGCGTGCGGAACTGGCCACCCCGGAAGGCTTCCGTTGCCATGTCTTCGGCGTGTGCGCTCGCTTGAATCATGCGGCGCAGCGAGGGCGTGACCGTTAACAGCTCGTGCAAACCCACTCGGCCACTCATGCCGCTGCCGTGGCATTGGTTGCAACCTGTGGCCTGGTAGCGATGCAACTGGCCGTCTTGCCCGTAATGCGTGAGCCACTCATTCAAGACGTACTGACGGGTGGGCCGTGATCCGTCAGGGAACACACGCAGGTAGTCTTCCAGCAGCTCGTCCACTTGGGCTTTGTTGGCAGGCTCAGAGGTACGGCAGTGCGAGCAAAAACGCCTTGCCAGCCGCTGCGCCAGCACCGCCAGCAGCGAGTCGGCAAAGTTGAATGGGTCCATGCCCATGTCGATCAAGCGCGTCACAGTCTCAGCCGCACTGTTGGTGTGCAGTGTGGACAGCAGCAAATGCCCGGTGAGCGAGGCCTCAATGGCAATCTTGGCGGTTTCTGCATCACGGATTTCACCCACCATGATGATGTCTGGATCTGCACGCAAAAACGAGCGCAATGCCTTGGCAAAGGTCCAGTCGATCTTTGGGTTGACCTGCACCTGACGCAGCGCGGGTTGGGTGATTTCGATCGGGTCTTCAGCGGTCCAGATCTTGCGCTCGGGGGTGTTCACAAAGTCCAGCACCGAATGCAGGGTGGTGGTCTTGCCCGAACCGGTGGGACCCACACACAGCACCATACCATAGGGCCGAGTCACAGCCGTGCGCAGGTTGTCAAAGTTGTCGGGCGACAGGCCAAGTTTATCCATGGGCAGTGGCTTGGCTGAGGACAGCAGCCGCATTACCACATCTTCAAGCCCGCCGCTGGTGGGGATGGTCGCGATACGCAGTTCCAGGCGATGTTTGGCCGAGAACTTGCGAAAGTCAATCTTGCCGTCCTGCGGTTTGCGCCGCTCTGAAATATCCAGGTCGGCCATGATCTTCAGGCGGGCCACCAAGGCCGAGCGGTAGGTGTGGGGCAACTCAAGGTAGGGCATGAGCAGACCATCTTTGCGAAACCGGATCCTTACTTTGGCATGGCGCGGTTGGCACTCGATATGAATGTCGCTGACACCTCGGTTGGCGGCTTCGATGATCATGGTGTTGATCAGGCGTACCAGGGTGTTGTCAGATTCGGCGATGGGTTGGCCATCTTCTTCTGCGACGTCTTTGCCATGGTTCTGCAACTCCATGGTCTCCAGCAATTCGTTGCTGCTGGTTTCTTCGGTGTGGTCGGTTTCGGGCTCGGGATCGGGATCGGGATCGGNNCTGCGCGCCAACAGCGGCAGCACCATCAGGCGCCGCGCTGTGCCCAGTGGCACACGGCGAAGGGCGGCGTGCTCCACAGGAAACTCGCTGACGTTGACCAGTGGGTAACCCATCTTGCGTGCCAGCGCGGTGTTGAGGTCGCGCCGGGTCAGGACACCCATGT
>DFWT01000099.1:0-2895 GCA_002381045.1 Rhodoferax sp. UBA4127 | reverse complement strand
CAAGCGCTCAGTGGGGTTGGGCTTGGTCATCGCAGGCAACTCGGCGTCGTTTGCGCTGGTGCCAGGCGTGGCATTCGACAATGGCTTGGCAACCGGCTTGATCGGATCGCTCAGTGTCACACTGACAAAAGCATCTTGCGGAATGAATGACCTTTGCAGATTACCTTTGTCATCCAAAGGCGTAAAAATGAAAAGGCCATAGTTCGTTTCAACATAGCCTAAGGTCAGGCCGGTTTTTAGGCTGCCGTCTTGCCAGTGGATCTCAAACGCGTAGAGGCCAGAGCGGCTGTGGATTTCGGGGAAATCCTCTTCACTGGCCATGGCCTGAAGGGACAGCGGTTCACTCAGCGTCAGTTGCCGAAACTGCGAAAAATTCAGCACCACCGGTGTGTTGGCACGCTCGATGTGCACCACGATGGTTTGCTCGTCGGGCGAGATCGACACCAAGTCACAGCGCCCAACGTTGCCGTTGATGCCAACGATATCGCAAGGCTGTGGCCAGGTCCACGGCCCTGACTTCACATACAGGGAAGACGGTGGCGCGGGCCAGGAAAACGGACCAAAATTCGGCGTCAGCGCGTCAGCGAGGTCGCTGTGTCCATCCGGTGATGGCGCGGGCAGCTCAGCGGCAGCAGGCATGGGTGCCTCTCAGAGGGTTGATGGGCAGAATCCCGCCCGACATGCAGGATGGGCGTTGCCGTGTCTTGAATATTTTGAGTTCTTGCTTTAACGTCATGGTTCTTCCTCACCTGGCGGCATGATCATGCCTGAACGGACCAATGGCATGCCAGTCTGCCATGATAAGCCTCCCCGCTGGCCATTAAAACCGGTAATTTTCGTGAGTATGGCGCTCTAAATTGCGCTGCGTTTTTGAGCTAACCTGCCCAACAGGCACAAAAAGAATCCGGAGTGCCTGGAGACTTGTATGTTTGATTACCTCATTGTTGGCGGCGGTTCGGCTGGTTGTGTGCTGGCCGGTCGCTTGTCTGAAGACCCCCGTGTGAATGTTGCATTGCTCGAAGCTGGACCCAAGGACAGCAGTGTGCTGGTGCATTGCCCGGCGGGGCTGGCTGTCATGGCCAAGTTCAGTCTGTCGGGCTGGAATATCAACACGGTGGCGCAACCTGGCCTCAATGGTCGCCAGGGTTACCAGCCGCGCGGAAAAGTGCTGGGTGGGTCAAGTTCCATCAACGCCATGGTCTACATCCGTGGCCATCGTCTGGACTACGACTACTGGGCGGCCCAGGGCAACCCGGGCTGGTCTTACGAAGAGCTACTGCCGTACTTTAAAAAAGCCGAGCGCAACGAGCGCGGCGCGGACGACTTCCATGGCGCAGACGGACCTTTGAATGTGATGGATTTATGCAGCCCCAACCCGCTGGGTGAGTTGTTTGTGCAAGCCGGTGTGCAAGCCGGCTTCAAGCGCAACCAAGACTTCAACGGCCCCGATCAAGAGGGTGTGGGTGTGTTTCAGGTGACGCACAAAAATGGCGAGCGGTACAGCGCCGCCAAGGCCTACCTCAGCCCGAATCTGACGCGGCCTAATCTTCAGGTGTTCACTGGTGCCCGCACCACCCGTATCCTCATGGAGAAAAAGCGGGCGGTGGGCGTAGAGTTCGAACATGAAGGCCACTTGAAGCAGCTCAAATGCCAGCGCGAAGTCTTGCTGTGCGCCGGCGCGATCCAGTCGCCGCAAATTTTGATGTTGTCGGGAATTGGCCCCAAGACGCATTTGCTGGACCACCACATCGTGCCAGTGCATGACTTGCCCGGTGTGGGGCAACACCTGCACGACCATATCGACATGGTTCAGGTGGTGGACGCGCCGGCGGCCAAAGACACCTTTGGCATTTCGGTGGGCGGAGCACTCAAAATGACCCGGGGGGTGTTCGAGTGGCGCAAGCAGCGCAGCGGCATGCTGACCACCAATTTTGCTGAAGCAGGGGGCTTTATCAAGAGCGACCCGTCAGAGGCCATTCCCGACCTGCAACTGCACTTTGTGATTGGCAAGCTGATCAACCACGGGCGCACCACGGCACTGGGCCATGGTTATTCATGCCACGTGTGTTTGCTGCGACCCAAGAGTTGTGGCAGTGTGACGCTGGCCAGCAATGATCCATTGGCCTTACCGCTGGTAGATCCTGACTTCTTGGCCTCGCGCGACGACATGGACCGCATGGTGCGCGGTTTCAAGTTGATGCGCGGCATCCTCGCACAGCCAGCACTCGCGCAGTTTGGCGGGCGCGAACTCAACGCCACGGCCAAGGCACAAACGGATGACGAGATTGAGCAGACCATCCGCAACCTGGCCGACTCGATATACCACCCGGTAGGCACCTGCCGCATGGGCCCCACCGACATGGATGTGGTGGACGCCCAGCTTCGGGTGCATGGCTTGCAGGGCTTGCGCGTGGTGGATGCGTCCATCATGCCGCGGGTGGTGGGCGGCAACACGAACGCCCCGGTGATCATGATTGCCGAGAAAGCCGCTGACATGATCAAGACGGCCAATATGGTCCGTTGATCATACTCAAAATCTGCTTTTAGCCCTTATTTATAAAGGGCTTAACGCTACTTAATATATAGCGTCTAGTTGCCTGAGCCAGTCCGGTAAGGCATTGGCGCTTAGGTCCGAAACCGTTTGCGCGTCAGTGCCAGCGCAATCCAAAAACCCAGCACAGCAAACGCCGACAACACCAGCAGCGGGCGCAGCCAGTCGGTGGGCCACTGGTCCATGAACAACGGTCGCACCAACGCCACCGCATTGGTCAAGGGCAGCCAGGTCGAGAGGCTGCGCACCACCGCCGGCAATTGTTCCAGAGGGAAGAAGATACCGCTCAGGAACATCATGGGTGTGAGGAACAGCGTGAAGTAGTAGGTGAAGAAGTCGTAGCC
>DFWT01000067.1:6777-10081 GCA_002381045.1 Rhodoferax sp. UBA4127 | reverse complement strand
ATCCACTTTTGCAGCGGGCTATTTCCGTAAGGGCGAGGGTACACCGCCCGGCCTGATTTGTCTGGAGTACCACGTGTTTCTGGCCAGCATCACCATGGTGGTGCTGGCCGACGATGCCTATGTGTTCATGGTGATGTGGGAAACCATGGCCTTCTCATCCTTCTTTTTGGTATTGGCCAACCACCGAATTCCCGAGATCAGACAAGCTGGCTATTTGTATATGCTGGTGGCGCACATTGGTGCCTTGGGCATTTTGTTGTGTTTTGGCCTGCTGCAGGCCAACACCGGGGACTACACCTTTGCCAACATGCGTGCGCAACACCTGACCCCGTTTTGGGGGTCGGTGGCATTTGTACTGGCGGTGTTTGGTTTTGGTGCCAAGGCGGGCCTTCTGCCGCTGCATGCCTGGTTGCCGGAGGCCCATCCAGCCGCACCGTCGCCCTTCTCGGCGTTGATGAGTGCGGTGATGCTGAAGATTGCTCTGTATGGCATCTTGCGGGTGGGCTTTGATTTACTGCAAGAGCAAATCTGGTGGTGGGGCGTGTTGCTGATGGCGCTGGGCCTGATCACTGCGCTGTTTGGCGTGGTGTTTTCTACTGTGCAGGTCGAAATGAAGCGCCTGCTCGCCTATTCCTCCATTGAAAACATTGGCCTGATTTGCGCAGGCCTAGGCTTGTCGCTGCTTTTTTCAAGCTACGGCATGAAGGCGTTGGCAGCCCTGGCTCTGACCGCCGCGATGTACCACATGCTGGCCCATGCTTTTTTCAAGAGCCTGCTGTTTTGCAGCACCGGCGCGGTGATGCATGCCACGGGCGAGCGCAGTCTTGGCAAGTTGGGCGGCTTGATTCGGTATATGCCCTGGGTGGCATGGCCTACGCTGGTGGGGGTGTTGGCCTGTGCTGGCTTGCCGCCCTTTGGTGGCTTTGTGGCCGAGTGGTTATTGCTGCAAAGTTTTCTGTTCACCACGGGCCTGCCGAGTTCCTCTCTGGACATGTTGGTGCCAGTCATGGCCGCCTTGATTGCGCTGATTGCCGCACTTTCTGGCTACACCATGGTGAAGTACTTTGGCGTCATTTTTTTGGGTCAACCGCGTGAGGAAAAACTCAGTCAGGCGCACGATGCCGGCGCTTGGGAGCGCATGGGAATGTTGTGGTTGACCATGGGTTGCCTGGCGCTTGGGCTGTTGCCCAACCAGGTGATTGCGCTGATGGATCCGGTGACCCAGAATTTGGTGGGGGCGGGCCTGGCCCACACGGTGGCCGACAGCGGCTGGTTGTTGGTGCCTGTCAGTGCCGAGCGCGCCAGCTACGCGCCCGCTGTGTTTCTGTTGGGTGTGCTGGGTAGTTTTGCGCTGGCCTTTTTGCTGGTGCGCAAGCTCTACCATGGCCGCCTGCGCCGGGTGCCGCCCTGGGACTGCGGCCACCGTTGGCAGACGCCGCGCATGCAGGACACCGCCGAAGGTTTTGGTCAACCCATTCGGCAAATTTTCGAGCCCTTCTTTCGCATCACGCGGCAGGTGCCCAGCCCCTTTGATGCCCAACCCAGCTACAAAGTGACGCTCGAAGACCCGTTCTGGTATGCCTTGTACTTGCCGCTTGCAAGGCTGGTGGAGCGGGTGTCTCGCATCATTGGGCTGTTGCAGCGTGGTCGCATCGCGATTTATTTGATCTACAGTTTTGTAACCCTGATCGTGGTCTTGCTGGTGGTGAAACGATGAGCTGGCTGGGTGTCTTTTCGCAATTGCTGGCCATGTTGACGGCGCTGATCCTGGCTCCTTTGCTCACCGGTTGGATCAGCCAGTGGCGCGCCCGCTTTCAAAACAAGTCGGCACCGGGCCTGCTCCAGCCCTATCGCATGCTGCACAAGCTGTTTAACAAGGAATTGCTGATGGCTGAGCATGCCTCGTCTTTGTACCGCGTGGCGCCCTACGTGATTTTCAGTTGCATGTTGCTGGCCAGCGCCATCATCCCGACGCTGTCGACCGACCTGCCGCTTTCGCCCGCTGCCGATGCGATTGCGCTGGTGGGCTTGTTTGCGCTGGCACGGGTATTCATTTCTTTGGCCGCCATGGATGTGGGTACGGCCTTTGGCAGCTTGGGTGCCCGGCGCGAAATGCTGGTGGGTTTTTTGGCTGAGCCGGCCTTGTTGATGGTGTTTTTTTGCGCTTCCATGATCACCCGTTCAACTTCGCTCACCGCCATTGTGGAAACGCTGGCCCACCGTGATCTGGCCATTTACCCCAGCATGCTGCTGGCGGGCGTTGCCTTTGCCATGGTGTCACTGGCTGAGAACGCCCGTGTGCCAGTGGACAACCCTGACACGCACCTTGAACTCACCATGATCCATGAGGCATTGATTCTGGAGTATTCGGCCCGCCATCTGGCACTGATGGAGTGGGCGGCCAGCCTTAAGCTGTTTGCTTATTCTTGTGCCGGACTGGCGCTGTTTTTCCCTTGGGGTGTGGCCGAGGCCGACTCTCCCTTGGCGCTTCTGTTGGCACTGCCCGTGCTGGTCTTCAAGCTGGCGGTGGGCGGCGTGTTGTTGGCGTTGATTGAAACCCTGAGCGCCAAGATGCGGATTTTTCGGGTGCCCGAATTTTTGGGTACTGCGTTTTTGATCGCGGTGATTGGCTTGCTGGTCAACGTGCTGTTGGGGGTCGGATGATCAAGTTTGCGCCCCAACTGATCAACCTGTTTGCCACGCTGATTTTGTTGCTGGCCTTTGCCATGATTTCGCAGCGCCGGATTGTGTCGCTGATCAACCTGTTCATGATGCAGGGCCTTGCCCTGGTGGTGACCTCATTTTTGCTGGGCTATGCCACACACCAGCCTGACTTGTATGTGTCTGGCGGTTTGACGCTGGCGCTCAAAGTGATCTTTATTCCCTGGATGCTGCACCGGTTAATTCGCCGTTTGAACGTGCGGTGGGATGTAGAAACCTTGATCAACATTCCAACCACCATGCTGGTCGGTATTGGCATGGTGATTTTTGCCTTCAGCCTGGCGCTGCCAATATCACGCTTGTCAAGCTCCCTGGCGGGTGGCGCGTTGGGCATCGCACTGGCCTGTGTGTTTTTGTCTTTCATGATGATGATCACGCGCTCCAANNTGGGCGTGTTCATGTTCCAGATTCGCGAACGCTTTGACAGCTTGGACATGCGTCACCTCGAAGCGCTGAAGGAAGACTGAGTGAACGCACTGCTTTTCGTCCTGGGTATTCCCTTGTTGGGTGGTGCGGTCCTGGCGCTTTTGGGCCATAGGACCTATGCGCGCGATGTCAATGTCGCCTTCAGTTTGTTGACCTT
>DFWT01000067.1:0-6753 GCA_002381045.1 Rhodoferax sp. UBA4127 | reverse complement strand
CTGTACCACAGCATGTACCAGTTGTTCAGTTTCACCATGTTGCTGGGACTGACCACCAACAACCTCGGGATCATCTGGGTGGCCATGGAGGCAGCGACGCTGACCACGGTGTTGTTGGTCAGCGTGTATCGCACTTCGGCCAGTCTGGAAGCGGCCTGGAAGTATTTCATTTTGTGCGGGGTGGGCATTGCCCAAGCGCTGTTTGGCACCATCCTGATGTACATGGCCGCAGACAAAGTGCTGGGTCCCGAACATGCCACCTTGTTGTGGACCAATCTGAACCAGATCAAGGAACAGCTTGACCCGACCATCATCACCCTCGCATTCGTATTTCTGCTGATTGGCTATGGCACCAAGGTGGGTCTGGTGCCGCTGCACAGTTGGTTGCCGGACGCCCATGCCGAAGGCCCCACACCGGTGTCAGCGGTGTTGTCGGGTTTGTTGCTCAACGTGGCCATGTATGCGGTGTTGCGCTGCAAGGTGCTCACCGATGGTGCGTTGGACAATGCGATGGCCGGGCAACTGATGATGGGTTTTGGTTTGCTCTCGGTCACCGTGGCGGCGTTCTTTCTGTCCCGACAAAAGGATGTGAAGCGCATGTTCAGTTATTCGTCCATTGAGCACATGGGCTTGATCACTTTTGCCTTTGGCATGGGTGGACCGGTGGCCAACTTTGCGGGGCTGCTGCACATGACGGTGCACTCCTTGGTCAAGTCGGCGATCTTCTTCACGGTGGGGCATGCCACGCAAAAGGCCGGGACGCAAATGATGAGCGAGATCCGTGGCCTGATCAAGGTCAGCCCCACCATTGGCTGGGGCCTGATGCTGGGTGTGATGGCCATTTTGGGTATGCCACCGTTTGGTGTGTTTGCAAGCGAGTTTTTGATTTTGACGACGGCCATGCGTGAGCAGCCCTGGGCGGCACCCTTTTTGTTTTTGGCATTGGGTGTGGCTTTTGCCTCGATCCTGATCCGGGTCCTGCCCATGGTCTTTGGTGACACCAACCTCAAGGTGCTGGCACACCCGCCGGCCTTGATTCCGGTATTTGTACACCTGGCACTGGGCCTGGTGCTGGGGCTTTACATTCCGCCTTACCTTAATGGCTGGTACGTGCAGGCGGCCAGCCTGTTGGGAGGCTAGCCATGCAGTTGCCAGACATTGACCTTGCCATCACTGCGCTGACGGCTCCGCTGCCGATGGGCTACGCCCAGGTCACGCCTGAACAGTGGCTCCAGGCAGCACACGCCGTGCAACACGCCGATGGTCGGCTGATTGCGCTGTGGGCCGGCCCGGCCAACGCGCATGACGCCCACCCTAAACCCGAATGCATGTATGCGGCATATGCCACACAGGCCGGCGCATTTTGGTTGGCCGTGCCATTGACCTCATCCAAACTTGGTCAGATGTATCCGGACCTGTCTGCGCTGTTCCCGGCAGCGGCGCGCATGCAGCGCGCAGTCCGTGATTTGAGCGGGGTACAGGCCACCGACTTTGACGATGCCCGCCCATGGCTCAACCATGGTGCCTGGTCGGCTGACCAGCCGCCCTTGTGCCAAGGCCCGCAGCCAACGTTGCCGCTATCTGGTGACCTGCAGGACTATGCATTTGTCCGGGTCGAAGGTGACGGTGTGCACGAGATCGCAGTGGGGCCGGTGCACGCCGGCGTGATCGAGCCCGGGCACTTCCGCTTCTCGGTGGTGGGCGAAAAGGTGCTGCGCCTGGAGCAGCGCTTGGGTTACACCCATAAAGGCATTGAGCAGCGCATGGCGCAGTTGCCGCCGCTGGAAGCCTATCGACTGGCGGGCCGCGTGTCGGGCGATTCCACAGTGGCTTACGGCTGGGCCTACTGCATGGCGCTGGAGTCAGCCTGTGGGGTGCAAATTGCGCCAAGGGCCGCCTGGTTGCGTGCCTTGTTGCTTGAGCGTGAGCGGGTGGCTAACCACCTGGGCGACTTGGGCGCTTTGGGGAACGATGCGGCCTTTGCGTTTGCGCTGGCGCAGTTCTCCCGCCTGCGCGAAGACTGGTTGCGTTTGTCCAAGCAGGTGTTTGGTCACCGGTGGCTGATGGACTGCATCATCCCTGGTGGCGTGGGGGTGAACCTGGACCGCAGCCAATGCGCCGCGTTGGCACAACAGTGCAATGCCCTGGAGTCTGAGTTGGGCAAGCTGCACGAGATTTTTGAATCCCATGCGGGTCTGCAAGACCGTTTGATGACCACCGGTCGCGTTGCGCCTGAGTTGGCCGCACGCCTGGGACTTACAGGGTTGGCCGGGCGCGCCAGCAGCCAAGGTGTGGACCTGCGCACCGATCACCCATTTGCACCCTATGACAGCTTGAACGTGTTGAAAGTGACCCACCACAGCGGTGATGTCGCGGCCCGTGTGGCAGTGCGGTTTGACGAGGTATTCGAGTCTTTGCGTCTGATGCGCCAGATGCTGCGTGACCTGCCAGAAGGCGAGGTCAGGGTCACCGTGAGTTTGCCCGAGCAGCCCAGCCGGGGTGCGGGTTGGGTCGAGGGCTGGCGCGGTGAGGTCTGGGTGGCGCTAGACATGTCTGGCGCTGACGCCTCGCACCGCATCTTGCGCTGCCATTTGCACGACCCGTCCTGGCAGAACTGGCCGGTGCTGGAGCACGCCATCATCGGCAACATCGTGGCCGACTTTCCGCTCATCAACAAGTCGTTTAACCTGAGCTACTCGGGCCAGGACCTCTGAGGAAACACCATGGCCTGGAGTGTTCTTAAACAAATCAGCCGAGTTGGCATCGCCAGCGAACCCGCGCCAGACATTGGCGAAGAAAGCGCGGCTGAGCCCGCACGCATTCAGGCGGAGTTGCTCTCAATTTTGGGTCAGGCCTTGACCATTCGTCAGGTCGATGCCGGCTCGTGCAATGGCTGTGAGCTGGAGATCAACGCGCTGGGCAACCCTTACTACAACCTGGAAGGCCAGGGCATCCGGTTTGTCGCCAGTCCGCGCCATGCCGACCTGCTGCTGGTGACGGGACCGGTATCGCGCAACATGGAGATGGCACTCAAGCGCACTTACGACGCCACGCCCGAGCCCAAGCTGGTGGTGACAGTGGGCGAATGTGCCTGCGACGGTGGCTTGTTTGGCGAGAGCTACGCCAGCTGCGGCCGCGTGGCCAATGTGATTCCGGTGGACGAGGTGGTGACCGGTTGCCCCCCCGAGCCGATTGACATCATGCGCGGTATTTTGAAGGCGGTAAGACGGCGGGTGGTGCAGAGCAGGTGAGCTTGCTTCCGCTGACAGGCGACGTTCGAAAACGCCCCTTTGTTTGCCAATTCCTTTCAAATTTGTCTTCACCAGGAGATGTTCCTTGACGTGCCGCCTATCACTTACCTTTTCGGCTCTTGCGCTCGCTGTCGCAGTTGCTGCGACGCCGCTGGTCCACGCACAGTCAAAGGCCGCGACTTCCCCTGGAATGTCGCCGGCCAAAACCACATCCGGATATGACCAGCCACCCAAGGCATTGCTGGATGTGCTGCATGCTCCCTCACCGCCAGTGGCCAGCGTGAGCCCAAAGCAAGACCGCATTCTTTTGGTCTCGTGGCAAGACTATCCTTCTTTGACGCGTGTTGCTGCGCCATTCTTGAAACTTGCAGGGGCTCGGGTGGAGCCAAAAAATCACAGTAAACACGATACCCCCGGCGGCTATGGCATCAAGCCCTGTGCGCGTGGCTTTGAGCTGGTGAAAGTAGCCGATGGCGCTCGAACGCCGGTCACGTTGCCATCCGGGGGCTGTCCAGAGGCGCCGCAGTGGTCAGCCGATGGCAGCCGGTTTGCCTTCGCGAATGTGACCAGCGAGACGGTTGAGTTGTGGGTCGGCGATGCGTTAACCGGCAGGGTGGTCAAAGTCCCGGGCGCTCGGCTGAACCCCATGCTCAATGGCGAGCTTCAGTGGATGCCCGACCAAAGGCAACTGCTGGTCAAACTGGTTCCTGAGCGCCTTGGTCCCCCGCCAGCCAAGCCCCTGGTGCAGATTGGACCCAGCATTCAGGAGACGGGCTCTGGCAAAGGCCAAAGCAGCACCTACGAGAACCGTGACACGCTGGGCAGCCAGCATGATGAAGACCTGTTCGATTACTACGCGATGGCGCAGCCAGCATTTGTAGACGTCAAGACCTTAAAGGTTAAGCCGTTCGGGAAACCCGGCATCTACGAGTCGCTTGACCCCGCGCCAGATGGTCTGCACCTGTTGGTCACGGCGATTCATAAGCCGTATTCCTACGTCACCACCTATGAACGATTTCCCCAAACGGTTGGTGTTTGGAACGTGAGCAACCTGGCAAAAATACAAGTGCACAACCTGGCGGATCTGCCGTTGGCTGATCGTGTCCCGATTCACGGGGTACCCACCGGACCCAGGGAGCATTCCTGGCGCGCTTTGGAGCCCGCCACCTTGGTTTGGTTGGAAGCGTTGGATGGGGGTGATTGGAATACCAAGGTGCCAGCGCGGGATAAGGTGCTGATGCAAAAAGTGCCTTTTAGCGCTCCCCCGGTCGAAATCGCGCGAACGGAGCAACGCGCAAGAGGCATCGCATGGACAGAGCGCAAGAACACCGCGCTGCTGTATGAGTATGACCACAACCGCCATTGGTTGCGTTCCTTTGTACTCAACGTTGATGATCTCAAAACCAAACCGACCCCACTTTGGGACTATTCGACCGACGAAAAGTACGCCAACCCGGGTAGCCCGGTGTACCGGTGGATGGCAAATGGAGATCGTGTCATTCGCATGGAAGGTGACGCAATCTACCTCTCGGGCAATGGCGCATCAACGGACGGGGATCGTCCCTTCCTGGATCGCCTCAATCTTGCAAGCCGCACAACTGAAAGGCTGTTTAGAAGCGAAAAGGATGCTTACGAGAGATTGCTTGCAGTGACTACTGTGGGCGCCAAAAACTTCATGACCTGGCGTCAAACGGTGGTTGAACCACCCAATGCCTTTATGCGAACCCTTGGTGAAGCGGTCAAGGCCGAACTTGGCGAAGCCAACTTTGTCTCCAGTAAGAGCGCGATTACCCACATTCCAGACCCAGCACCTGCTGTCCGGGCCATAAAAAAGCGATTAGTGAAATATAAGCGGGCTGATGGTCTGGACCTATCGTTCACCTTGTACATGCCACCTGGCTACCAAGAAGGCACCCGAGTCCCGACTATTCTTTATGCCTACCCGCTGGATTATGCGGATGCCTCTAAGGCTGCTCAGGTGACAGGTTCTCAGGCAACTTTTACACGGCTGCGCGATTACCGACTGCTGCTGCTCGCTGGCTACGCCATCATTGACAATGCCTCTTTCCCCATCATTGGTGATCCAAAGAAGGCCTATGACACCTACCTGGAACAATTGGTTGCAGACGCCAAAGCCGCAGTGGAGGAGGCAGTGCGCTTGGGCGTAGCCGACCCTCAGCGCATAGGTGTGACGGGTCATAGCCATGGCGCGTTGATGACAGCCAACCTTCTGGCGCACTCAGATCTTTTCAAGGCTGGCGTGGCGACGAGCGGTTCTTACAACAAGACGCTGACTCCGTTTGGATTTCAAAGCGAGCGCCGATCGGTTTGGGAGGCACCTGAGGTGTACCAGAAGGTGTCTACCTTCTTTTATGCAGACAAGTTGAAGACGCCGATTTTGATCATTCATGGCGCAGACGATGCAAACCCGGGTACGACGCCGCTGCAGGCCACCAAGATGTTCGAGGCAGTGCGTGGCAATGGCGGCACAGCGCGTTTGGTGATGCTTCCCCATGAGCCGCACTGGTACTCTGCCATGGAGTCCAATGAACAACTGGTGTATGAAATGGTGACCTGGTTCGACAGGTATGTGAAGAACGCACCATTGAAGGATGCAGCACCAACCCAGTAACTTCCAGCTGCTTCAATGTTTGAACTTCAATCTGACTGCCGCTTCTGGGCCTCTATGAGACAGTCACTTTCCTGCGAAGCAGTCAGTGAAGGTTTCGTGTTGGCAATGGAGCAAAGGGCGGACCAGCAACGCAGCGAGACTGTGTAAAAACCAAACGTATTTGGCACCGCCCTGCCAGTCTCACGAATTAGCAGCGCCTTTTTTCCGATTCTTTGATCTTCGACTGTCTCAGGGTCGCTTGATGGACTTGGAACGCATGCGTGAACGCTCAGATGGCGGCGAATTTGTGAATAAAAGGGCCTCAAGCCCCTGCAAGTCTCATCGCATTGATCAGGGTTCCAACTCCAAGAATGCGAATCACCCGCTTGAGGTTGTAGGCCAGTACGTGCAGACTCATCTCGGTGGCCACGTTGACTTTGCGTCGCATCAGGAAGTGCGTCCAGCCCATCCAGTGCTTGAGCGTCCCGAAGACGTGCTCCACCGTGCTCTTTCTGAGCATCATCGCCTCCGGCTTCTGCTCCAAGCGTTGCTGCACCGCATCGGCAACCTCCTCGTGCTCCCAACGCCTGATGCGCCGGTATGTGCTGGTTGTACATTGGGCCTTGATGGGGCAAGTCGGACAAGCGCTGCACAAGTAAGCGCGCATCTGCAATCCATCTTCGGTCGAAGTAAAGCGATAGGTCGCCCGGTTCCCTTGCGGACACTGGTACTCGTCGTCGCGGGCGATGTAGATGAAGTCATCTTTGCCGTAACGTCCATCCGCCTTGGCATTGGAGGTCATTGGCTTGGGTACAAGCGTTTCAATTCCAGCGTCATCGCATGCCTTGATTTCAATGCTGTTGTAGAAACCCCGGTCGGCCAAGACTTGCA
>DFWT01000063.1 GCA_002381045.1 Rhodoferax sp. UBA4127 | reverse complement strand
GGAGCCGTACGACCAGATTTCGGTGGTGTCGGGGAAATGCGCAATGTACTTTTTGGCAATATCGGGTTCGCACGGCCAGGTCACGTCTTTTTGGCCCGGCGCCAAAGGTGCACCGACCGAGTGCATGCACGGGATGAACGCGCCATTGCCCAGCACGTCAAGTACTTTGGCACCCATACGTGTCATGATGCGCATGTTGGTCACCACATAAGCGCTGTCGGTGATTTGCACCCCGATTTTGGCAATCGGTGAGCCCAAAGGTCCCATGCTGAAGGGGATCACGTACATGGTGCGCCCGGTCATGCAACCCGCAAACACCCCCTTGAGCGTGGCACGCATCTCGTCTGGCGCGGCCCAGTTGTTGGTGGGGCCGGCCTCGTCTTTCGTGGCAGAGCAAATGAAGGTGCGTTCTTCAACGCGTGCCACATCCGATGGATGCGTGCGCGCCAAGAAACTGTTCGGGCGCTTCTCAGGGTTGAGGCGGATAAACACACCAGCTGCGACCATTTCTTCGCACAGGCGGTCGTATTCCTCCTGCGAACCATCACACCAGACCACGCGGTCGGGCTTACAAAGCTCGGCCATGTCACTGACCCAGGCGAGAAGTTTCTCGTTGGTCAGATTTGCCGGGGAAGCCACCGATTTGCCACTCATAGAAACACTCCTTGGGGTTAAAAAAGACTGACGTCGCCAAACGCTTGCAACCGTGCGCTGCACCCGCCCACCGTTCGCAGGCACCATAACGTGAACAGCAAACACGGAGTCGGGCTAGGGAATCGCGCGATGCACAGACTGACGCTTTTATTCACTCTCACTGATCGGTAGTCCATGGCTCGAAGCAATCGGCATGCCATGACATCGACAAGCCAATGGGTCGAGGCCGCTTATGATTTGACCGTGCCAAACATTTCGCCACCTTGCCGACTGAGAGCCCCATGCACCCAAATGAAGAGACACTGAAGCGCTTCTATACCGCGTTTGCCGCGCTGGACCCCGACACCATGGCCGCCTGCTACACCGAAGATGCCACCTTCAACGACCCTGGTTTTTCACTGCGAGGTCGCCGTGAAATCAGTGGCATGTGGCACATGCTTTGCGCGGCGGCGCGCGGCAACGGCCGAGAAGGTTGGCGTCTGGAGTTTCGCGAAATCACGGCCGACGCGGACCAGGGCCGTGCGGTGTGGGAGGCCCACTACCAGTTCAGCGCCACCAAGCGTCAAGTCCACAACATCATTGGGTCAGAGTTTTTTTTCACACCTGAAGGACTCATCGCCAACCAGCGTGACCACTTTGATTTTTGGCGCTGGTCGCGCCAAGCCCTGGGTTTGGGCGGTGTGATGCTGGGCTGGACGCCTTTTTTCAAAAAGCAGGTTCGCAAGCAGATCCGCGGGGCGCTTGACAACTATTTGGAAAAACATCTGTGAGCCCTTTTATTGATTGGCCAAGGTGCAATTGAAAGTAGAGTAATGCATTGGTTTGATGATTTTGAGATCCGGCGCTTTGAGGTCAAGGGCGCGCACATTCATGCGCGAGTCTCGCGCGGTCAATGTGGCAATCGCCCAGCCCTGCTCTTGCTGCATGGCTTCCCACAAACCCATGTCATGTGGCACCGCGTGGCGCAGCGCTTGCAGCAAAACTTCTACCTGGTCATGCCCGACTTGCGCGGCTATGGTGACTCTGGCAAACCTGCCGCACTGCCGGACCACAGCAGCTACTGCAAACGCAGCATGGCACAAGACATGGTGGAGGTGATGGGCCAACTCAGTATCGACCGCTTTGGCCTGTGTGGCCATGACCGGGGTGGGCGAGTGGCGCACCGGCTGGCGGTGGATCACGCCGACCGCGTGTTCAAGCTGTGCGTAATTGACATCGTGCCCACGATGGATGTGTATGCGGGGAATTGGGGAACGTCGCTAAATGGGGGTCAGAGCCCAAATGCTTCGCTATTGGGATCCGACCCCCATTTAGCTTTGGGCTCTGACCCCCAATCACCAACCCATCATTTACCGCGCTACTTCGAGTTGGCCCAGGCCTACTACCACTGGTTTCACCTGACCCAGCCCGAGCCTCTGCCCGAAACGATGATTGGCGGCAATGCGCTGGCCTACCTGCACCAGAAACTGGGCGGCTGGGGCACTGGCGGCATGGGGCATCTGGAGCCCGCGGCTTTGGCCGAATACGAGCGCTGTTTCATCAAGCCCGAAACGATTCACGCGGTGTGTGAAGACTACCGTGCCGGTGCCAGCATCGACCTAGTGCATGACCAGGCCAGCCGGACTGCGGGGCAAAAAATTGCATGCGACACGCTGGTGCTGTGGGGTGCAAAAGGCGTGGTCAACCGCTTGTTTGCACCACTGGCGCTGTGGCAAGCGCAATGCACGGGAGCGGTCACCGGCGAGGCACTGGAAGCTGGGCACTTCATCCCAGAAGAAATGCCGCAAGAAACGCCTCGACACCTGGCAAACTTTTTCTCTGGTTCCTGTTGAATCCAAGATTGGTCAACGAACCAACCCGAGCTACATATGCCAGCCGCTACAACTCACATCTCATGGCACTTTGAGCACACCTGCATTCCAAGTTTGGGATCGTGACGCAACAGCTTGCCAAAATCGCCGCGATGCGATTCATGGCAACTTCCGCAATAAAACGGCTTTCCAGGGCGCAGTGGATCCTCCACCGGCTGGGTACGACCTTCCAAACCAACCGGGTGGCCTTTCCCTGAAATGCCCGCAAGCACATGCTTCTGCTTTTTCAGAGAGGCATGACATTCTGCACAAGACTCAGAAGGCGACTTGGTCAGCAGGGCAAAATTGTCTGACCCGTGCGGGTTGTGGCATTCTGCACATTCGCCGGTAAAGGCCGGGTCGTGGTTTAATTTGCCGGAGAAATTCTTCTTAGCATGGCAGCCGTAACACAACTCAGGAACTGCAGCACTCAGGCCATTTTTGAATTTGCCCTTGCTCTTGTGCGGCGTCTGGTAGGGCGATTCCATCTCGCCGTGGCAATCCATACAACTGTCTTTAACGGCCTGGTGAACCACCTGCCCTTTGGCAAATTTCTCATGGCAAGTCAAGCAGGTTTCTGGATCTCTAGGCGATATGGAACTTGCCGATGATGTGACAGATTGCGCCATACTGCTTGATAGCGTCAATAAGGCCATTAGCCTAATCCACCACAAGCAAGTGGAAAATTTTTGACGACCAACTAGGACAAATAGATTAACCAAGCGTGTCATAAGCTAAGTCCAGGCATATCGGTCAATATGAGATGTTGTTATGTGTTTTTCCATGACACGCCAGCGTGCAGCTTCCGGTCCTGGTTGCTCCCCGGTTACCAGCAACCCACCTAATGACACCTCCCACCGCAGTCGATTCCGAGTTGAAATTGATCAACTTTGAATTATTCGCAACTGTGCCTTGGGTCGCACTAACGCCATGGGGGTCATGACAGGCATTACAGGTGATATCTTTGCCGAGGTGTTTATCGTGTTCTTTGAACAAATGGGCGTCGCCGCTGGTAACTTTCGTTCGATCATGACACTTGTAGCAAAGTGCATATGTCGTGAGACTCTCGGTAGCGGTGTTAGTCGTTGCATACCCGCGCTCCAAAAGGTTGTCAATGTTTGATCCATGTGGTCCGTTCGCGCCAGTGCCACCATTTGAGGGACCTGAGTTGTTGTTATGACATGAACTGCATGTGATTGTGCTGGCACCAGTCAATCCTGAGGCCACGGTCAGGCTATAACCATCACCATTCCTAGGCCCGGCAACCGGATGAAAAGACGGGTTGGTTGTCTGAAACTCCAGCCGGGTATTGGTCTGCACAATTTGACGAACAGTTGGTGCCGCCGGCTTGTTGGTGCTGTCACCGTGACACCGGAAGCACAACTGCTCTTCTCTGGTTACTGACGTTACTTCGGCACCGTTAATGTCGACACCTCGCACCCCTGTCAGCGGACCAGGAGGAGATGTCCCAATCGCCTTGGTCTGGTGCGGGTTGTGACAGTCACTGCATTCAACATGTCGGGTGGTCGTCACGATGGGTTCTGATGGATCATGCGTTCCGGCAAAAGCGGCCACAGGATGTGCAGACGATTTGGCCATTTCGATCTGAATGTTCTTAGCGCTGGACGCCACGTGCCCGTTATGGCAGTTGTAGCAAGTGGTCTCTTCTGACGCACTGTTAACCAGCCATTTCCCACTAGGCGCAGAGTGAGGTTTATGGCAGTTTTCGCAGGAATTTGCTGCCACCGTAGTCGCGGTACTGTCGGGCCACGGGTCGGGCGCAAGGCCGTTCCAGGTACTGGCGGATGTGGCATGGCTGCTGCTGACCCAATTGGTCTTGGTGTGGCAGGTGGTGCACAACGCTGAACTGGTGTTTGGAATGACCAAAAATTTGCCATTGGTGTCGTCATGAGCGTCGTGGCAAGTTGCGCACTGCATTTGGCCATTGGCGTCCAGCTTAACTTTTGCCGGTAGGCTGTTCGGGTTCGCCAATTCGCCCCGTAAAGCCACTAAAGCTGCATCATATTTGAAAGAAATCGGGTGATCGTCCCGCAGGTCAGCCCCCAACTTTCCTGGGCCGGTGATAAACCCAGACGCATCCACTCCAGACAACGCGACTCTGCTTGCTCCTCGGCTCAGCAACTCACCCAACGCAATGGTGCCATCGTGGCAACTCAGGCACAGCAGCGATGAACCGGTAGGTGCCCCAATAGTGGCTTTGGTAGTTGTACTTGTGTATGGGAGGTAAGTCGCTGTTGAAGCCTTGCGATTCCAAAGCGGCAGGCTACCGGTCGGATCAATACGCGAGTTATGTGGCGTATGGCAAAAGACACAAACCTCGGCCTCTGCGGATTTGATGGTGCCTGGTCCAGTAGTCGAAAGATTGTGTTTGGTTAACGCCACTGTTGCTTGCGCTTGCACAGTCCACAACGCAGTCACCGTCGAGAATGCCAGCAAGACAGCACACATTGAGTTGTATAGCTTCCGCTTCAAGATGCACCTCCGACGTACTTGAACACCTGCACACGCTGGTTGTAGGCATCAGCCACGTAAATCATGTCGTCTGTTCCAACAAAAATACCCGAGGGCACCCGAAACTCACCGGGCGCCTCCCCCAAACCGCCCAATGACAAGAGCAATTGCCCAGACTCATTAAAAATCTGCACTCCGTGCAACACCGAGTCGACTACATAAATATGCCCAAAGCGGTCTGTCGCCACGCCCTTTTGACGCGGTGTGTCACCGGTGCTGTCACCCACGCGCCCGAACTGCGTCACGAAGCGCCCTGATGCATCAAAAATTTGCGTCCGAAAGTTCAGCGAGTCGGTCACCATCAACTGCCCGTTAAGGCTATGCCACAACATGGTCGGATAGTTGAACTCACCCTGGTCGGTACCACGCTTACCAATGGTCGCCAGCAATGTACCACCCGGCCCGAACACCCGAATACTGTGTGCCGTGGTATCTGCAACAAACAGTTTGCTCAGTCTAGCATCGAAAGCAATGCCGGTCGGTTGCCCCAACTTCTCGGCCAGCGCCATCGGCTCCGCAAATTCGGCGCCTAATTTGATCAAGTAAACCGCTCCCAAAGCCGAGTCCGTCACCCAAACACTGTGCTTGTCACCCAGCGCCAGCCCAACAGGCGAAAGCATGGGTTGCTTATTGGCGAGTTGAATCAAATCGTATTTGCCAGCTTTCTTGTCGAACCGATGCACGCCCTTGGCGCCAGGGTCCGCCACATACAGCATGTCACCGTCATCAAGCACGGCCATGGGTCGAATCAATCGCGCTGGAGTCTCACCAAAAACAATATCGACCAAGCGGGCGAAAAAATTTTTGCTAATTCCCAAATCGGCCGGTCGAGACAATGTTTGAACAAACACCACCCGTGGCACCTCTGGCGCTGACGGCCACACCAATGTACTGGTTTCAGGCTTTGGTGCTTCAAATTGTGTGGCACAACCAGCTAATCCGGCCAGCGTGAGCCCAGTGATGGACAGCACCAAAAAGAACTGTTTGACAAAATTCATGCTCAGAAATCCCGTCGCAAACTCACCTGTGCCACGGTACGGTCACGAACAAAGTCACCATACGCCTCACGTGATGCGGTCAGATCACCCGTCATACTCAGCATACGATAGCGCCAAGCAGCGCGCAATTGTGCGAAGGTGCGTTGACGCCGCTGCGGTTGCCCCACATCGGTCTCGCGGTTACCCACCAAGCTCCAACGAAGGCCAGATTGTTGACGCCATGTCAAAGACAAGTTGTACCCTGTCAAGTCAACTACCTGCAGCGGATTATCAGCCCACACGTTGCTTTGACGCACACCAAAGCGAAATTCCGAGTACATCAGGCTAGCCAGCCCCCCAGTAATGTAGGCATCTGCATCCATGCGCACAAACGGGTTCAGTAGCTCGCGACGCTCCTCGCGTTCGACGCGGCCACCAACAAAAAAACGAGGAGAAAACCACAGTGGTCCATTTGCATTGAATCCATAAACAGTGCTGGTATAACCATTGAGAAACGAGGTAGGCGACCCTGAGGTTAGCTTGGCAGTCGAGTCGGAATACCGCAGAAAAAAACTCATGTAGGGCGCAGGCATAAAACTTAAGCCAACGCTTTGGTCCAATTGCGTGTTGGCGTAAGTGCCACCGACATCAATTTCGTAATCGACCAACACCGTTTGACCGTCAAGAATGTTGCCACTGGGCACACGCTGAATGCGTGTTGTCAAGCTCACAACGGTTAAAACATAATCGATTCCCTCTGTATAACTTTGGGATCTTGTCTGGTTCCAGACTGAGACAGACCCGGGCACCACACGTATCTGCCCGAGAGCAACTGGGCTAATGGTATTCAGGGTCAATGCTTCACCGATTATGGCGCTGTTGGGCGCCATGGCAATTTGTTGGCGATCTTCATAACGCAATGAGTAACTCACTTCAGTTTTGCCAATGGGCATTTGGCGTGAGTAGTTGGCATACCCATTGAGTGCCATGCTACGGGTCTTGAACTGGTCCGTCCAGGTATTGTCACTACCAAAGCTGGTACTCCAGTCAATGTCGCCCACCTTGGCGGAACTCAAACCGACCGCCGCCGCATCTGAATAGTTGGCTAGGTCATTTTGCCGACTCCGGCCAAACTGATAGTTGGCAAATAAACGTCTCGGCGTTGCGTAGGCCGTTTGGTAATTGATAACAATCCGCGCATCATCCACTGTGGTGATTGGGTTTTGACCTGACGCAAACGAGATGACGTTGTAAGACACAGAATTGCGCAGGTCATGCTCACGCATGGATCCAAACCAAAACTGATTCTCCACATTCAGCCCTTCAGACTCCGAATGTGCCGCCAAAATTGGGCTGTTTAAACTACCGCTACGCGAATCTTGCGTTTGCGAGCTGTAACTGAATTGGGTGCGTCCTGCCTCGCCCAAACTGCTTGAACCTCTCATAGAAACCCGCTTGAGTTCGTCATCAAGCACTCGACTTGCACCGGTCCCGGTGTTAAACCTGTGTTCGGCCTCCAGACTCATGGGAATCGGCGTCAAAGGCGACAGCAAGTTCAGACCAAAACCATATTTCTCGATCTGCTCATTGGTTACCTCACCAATGGAAAGTGTTTGCGCTGGGTGCAACTGGTCGTAGAACACCTGACCGTTGAAAGGCTTATCTGCCAAGAAGCGGGCACGCACGTTGTAGTTAAAAAGACTTTGTTTGGATTCGCTGGACGCGCCGTCGGTCTCATTACGCCCAGCAGTGAAAACCGGACCACCGCCAATATCAAGGGTCAGAAACTTGGGGTGATAGACGTAGCTGTGCGTCATCACAAACACATCTGTGCGCACCTCGGACGATGACTGTCCCTGTTCAATTCCCCCACCAGATGTCTGGTGAGACTTGTCGGTATCGCTGTTTCCGCTGGCAGAAATATAACCATCAATGCCAGTCAATTTGAAGGTTTGAAACTCGTCACTTTGAGCAAGGGCCGTCTGCTGGCAGCCTGAAGCCATTAGCAATGGAATCAATAGTCGGTTCCATTTCATAGAAATCCCTACTTCACACCAGTTTCTGGTGCGTAGTCGCGCCCGGCCATGCGGCCGAAACCAAACACGTCAATCTTGTTGGGTTGATACTGACTGGTAACCAAGATAAGGTACTCAAGACTGAATCCCGGCTCAGCGTACCGCTTAAACAACCCGACGTTGTCGTAATCAATTTTCACTGCAGCAGGCAAGCTCAGCCCAGGTGAGTTGTCCGGTTGGCCGAATGGCATCAATATCTGCCCTATGCCTGAAAAAATTTGAACATTCTGAAAAGCAGCATCACTCACATAAATTCGCTCGTTGTGATCAATCGCAATCCCCTTGGGTCTAGCGAATTTTCCCGGTGAATCACCAACTTCCCCATAGAACCGAACATGCCGTCCATCTGCGGTAAATCGTTGGATACGAAAGTTTGTGGTTTCTGCGACAAAAATATCTCCATTGGGACCAATAGCAATGTTGGTTGGATGAGCCATTTCACCTTCTTTGTTGCCAGGCCCGCCAAATGCGGATAAAAGTTCACCGGTGCGTTTGTCGAGCACTTTTACTTGATGGTGCTCAATGTCTGTGACGTAAAGTTTGTCCCCGGAAATAGCCACATCAACGGGTTTGAAATGGTCCGTTCCACCGAATGCCCCTAAATACTTGTTATCACGTGCATAGCGCAAGATTTGTTTTCGTCCAGTGTCGGTGACGTACTTGGTGCCATCCGCATCAATGGTAATGTTTACCGGGAGCCGCATCTGCCCGCCACCCACGCCCGAAAACATGCTGAACTCGCGTTTGACCAAGTCAAACACCACGATGCGGGCCGCTTTGCTGTCCACCGCATACAACTTACCGTCATCAATGGCTACCCCGTAGATTTGAACCATACCCCCCTGAGGTTCGTCTCCGGAAATGAACTGTGAAAACGCGCTGCGCTTGCTTTCAAAATCACCTGGACCCGAAAAAGTAACCAAGTGCTGAATTCTCGGCGCCTGAGGCTCCGAAGGGTAAAACACTGGGCCCGACACCACCGGCAGAACAGGTGGTGGGGCGGCACAACCCGACAGGTAAACCAAAACTGCCGCCAACAAACAACGAAATCCCACTTTTGAAAGCCAGTTCATGAAAAGAATCCTGTTATGAACACCAACAAACGCTATTCACCTCAGCGACTCGTTCATATGGAAAAGTCAACATTCATGGCAAACTCAGCAGTAACTTGTCGATTGGGCTATGACGGCATCAGCTTCCCCACACTGTGCCTCGGTGTTACCTATATGCGCACTAAATCACTTGTCATGACAAGTGGTGCACAGTGCTGCTGCTTCAACTTTCAGCATAAAATTACCAGCCCCCACATATGTGTTGTGCACATCATGGCAAGATGCACACTCCACCGTCTTGCCAGCACCAAACAACATATTGGACTCTACAGTTCCGACTTTTGTCTTGGTTGACCCAATGGTCAGCGCATTGGTTATGGGCTTCAAGCCTGGATTCAAGAGAGTGTTGTAAGTCACACTGATCGGGTGATCGTTAGTCAGATCATTTCCGATGAGGTTCGCAGCTGAAATCTTCGTCCCAGAATTAATGCCAAGATTCGTTCCGAAATTGTTGATTGCAACAGTGCCATCGTGACACGACAAGCACAACAATGAATTACCGGAAGGGGCCGGTGAAATGGTCCCCTTCACAGTACCTGAATACATGGTGTAAGTGGCCGTTGAAGACGCGTGGCTCCAAAGCGGTGCACCAGCTACGGTCTGACCGCCGTGGGGAGCGTGGCAGGCCGCGCATGTATAACTTCCGCCGTTCAACGCCGAAAAATCATGAGAGGAGCCAACAATGGTTCCTGGCGTGCCCGCCGCACTCGCTGCAACAGCGGCCAGCGCCATCACAGCGCCCAACGACAGGGATCTAAAAATTCTGGTACTTACCATGGAGTGCTCCTAAAAAAATTGGTACTGAAAGGTCTCAAACGAAACTAAAAAATTGATCTTTCGCAGTGATTCTCGAGAACAAGCATCGAATGTGCAATTGAAATTCGTGACTTTGTTACGCTTTTTACAATTGATTGTTGGAACTTTGACAAATATCAGGTCCGGTTAGTTTTTTGGCACGCTTTATGAGTGTGCTGTTGCCAGAAAACAGCAAATGCCTCACACCCCACAACACTTTTTGTATTTCTTGCCGCTGCCACATGAGCACGGATCATTGCGGCCAGGTGTGGGCACTGCATGGATGGTTTCGACGCGCGGGCCGATGTTGCGCCAGAGTTCGCGCAGGTCGTAGATTGCCCAGATGGCGTCAGCAAAGTCGTTCAGGCGTTGCTCGCTGATGGTGGGCACGCCGTCATCTTCGAACGCAGCCACGGTGGGCGGCTCAGTGTCGTCTTCGGTGACGGCCACGATGCATTCCAGCGCGGCATCCAGCACCTTTGCTGCCTCTTTGTCGCGCGGAGGTACCCATTCTTCGGGCCAACTTTCCACCGCGTACATGAAACCAATGGCCCAGATCTGACCAAAAGACGGCACCGGCGCATCGGCCATCTCGGCGCGCTGCGCTTCGGGCAATGCGGCAATGGCACCGCGCAGATCCATCACTTCGGGCTGATAAGCACGGGTGTCGTCCAGGGTTTCGACGTCGGCATTGAGTGCGGCGCTCACCTCATCAAAACGCCGCATCCACAGTGCAAAGAAGCGCTGGAACTGGGCATCATCGACAAACAACGGCGTTTCGCTGTCATCCTCCAGATCCAGCAGCACATTGAAGTACTCGGTGGGGCTGATTCTGCGGCGGCAGCACACCAGCGCGGCCATGAAGCCTTCGCAAAACTCCCACTGCGGGGTTTCGTCAAAGCGGCTGCGCAGGTCGTCCAGGATTTGATCGAGTTCGTCAAAGTCAGCCGATTGAAGCGGCTCGGTTACAGGTTGATTCAAAGGTATGGACATGCTGAACCCGATGAAGTGGTGAAATAGCCCTATTCTGCCGCCCTCGGATCGGCTAACTGGATGCACCTGCCCATGATGTCAATTTTTCGACCTGCTTTATTGCGATTTGCTGTAGCTTGTGCGCTGGCATCTGGCTTGGTGGCTTGCGGTGGAGGGGGGGGTACTTCGCCTAACGTAACCGTGGCGACATATGTACCTGGTGCTGCTGAATCAGGTGCTTTAGGCGTACTTTTGAATGCACGCGCAAGTTGTGGTTTCAATGGGACCAATCCATCCGTGCAGTTCACTCGCAACGCCAAACTCGATGCAGCGTCATTGGCGCACGCAAAGTACTTGGTAGATTGGTCTTTCGCAACTGGCATATCCCAAATTCAGCACGAAGAGGATCCATTGATTGCTGGCTTCACAGGTATCGACCTCAGTGATCGCGGGCTCCATCAAAAGTACAGCTACGGGGCTCTGGCCGAAATTCTGGAAGCCACGTCATGGGACTACCAGTCACAACAGACCTTTGCGACCATGGAGACACGTGGGGCCAACTCCATGCGCAATTTGTTGAACACCGTCTACCATTTGTCCGGTGCGATGTTTGAGGGTAACGAAGTAGGTGTCGGCGCATACATGAAGACTGCCTCAATCACAAGTACAACTTGGCGAGAGGAATATCGATTTGGCGCATTGATTGGCTACAACGATAGTTACTTTTCACCACCTATCGTTTTGGGAGCAGGAAAAATTGCCACTTATCCTTGCAATGGAATGACTGGGATCCCAACCAGCTTCGCTCCTGCTTTTGAAAGCCCAAACCCATTCCCCAGCTATAGCAGTGTTCAACTTGTAGGGCCACCAATTTATCTCAAAGTCGACGCAAGTCACACGCTGACCATCGGTTCCTACAGCATCACGCAGAACAACACGGCAATACCTGCCGTTTTACTGACAACGGCAAATGATCCGAACACCTACCCCAACTCCGTACCCCCACGCAAGTACATTGAGCCAAACGAAGCCTTTCTTGTGCCATCTATCCCACTTACAGCTGGCAAGGACTACACCGTGAAAATCACGGGCACCATTGATGCGGGCACCGCCAACAGCGTTGGTTTCGTCCTCCCAAGTTTCACGTTTTCCACCGGCTCATGAATTTCAGCAAGTTCATCAAACCCCTGGGTCTGACCTGTGCCCTGATTGCGTCCACCGCAGCCCACGCCTCACTCTGCGACACCGGCCGCCGCCAATCTCCCATCGACATCCCGGCGCAAGTCACCTCACAACCCAAGCAGCCGCCCATGCTGACCAGCTACCAGCGCGCGCCGCTGCGGCTGGCCAATGATGGGCACACGCTGCGGGTGCGGTTTGCCAAAGCGGGCGAACTGGTATTGGGGCACGAGCGCTATGCACTGCAGCAGTTTCACTTTCACACACCGGGCGGCGACAAGCTCAACGGCGAGGTGTTTGAGTTTGCCGCACACATCCTGCACAAGAGTGTGTCTGGGCAATTGCTGGCCATCGTCGTACCGTTTCGCATTGGCGCTGAAAGTCCTATGCTGACCCAAGTGTTGCCGCATGTTCCAACCAAGGTCAATGGCGACCACGTGATTGACAAGGTGCAAGTCAATGTGGAAGACCTGCTGCCGCGAAAGCGCAGCTACTACCGCTATTCGGGCTCACTGACCGACGCGCCTTGCACCGAAAACGTCGAATGGCTGGTGATGAAGGAGCCGCTGACACTGTCCAAAGCGCAGCTCGCCACTTGGCGCAGCCACTTCAAAGACAACATGCGCGGGGTCAATCCGCTCAACGGTCGGGCGGTGTTGGAGAGTGATTGAGTCTGCCCTGCGTCTTTCTTGAGCCAGACCAAGTGATTTTTCGACCTCTGGCCCAATAATTCCGGGCGCTAACAGCTATTTTTTTCGTAGCACATCAGGATCCACAATGATTTCCCATATTCCCTTTGTATTGCGTGCCCCGGCCCTGGCCTTGGTGGCTGCACTTTTGGCCAGCTCGGCATTGGCCCAAACCGTCAAGTCTGGCGGTGTTCCCGTCACAGTCACGCCTGAGATGACAGGCGCTGGCATCGTCTCCAGCGGCGTCACATTGCCACCCATTCCGCCGGTCACAGGCAACCGCAAGAACCCGGTCAAGTCCTGGGGCAAACCCCTTCCTTACCCGATCGTGATTGCAGATCGGCGCAACAACCGCCTGATTGAAGTCGCGCCCGACAAATCCATCGTTTGGGAATTCCCCTCACCCAGTCTGGCGGTGTACCGTGGCAACGAGGACGTGAACTTTTCAGTGGATGGCACGCAGTTGGCAGTGAGCGAAGAAGACAACTTTGACGTGCATCTGGTCGACTACGCCAGCCGCACCCTGACCTGGACCTATGGCACGCCCGACCACCGTGGCAACGGCAAAGACCTGCTGAACTACCCGGACGATGCGCACCTGCTGGCCGACGGCATGTTTATCACTGCCGACATCCGCAATTGCCGCATCTTGATCATTGACCCGCAGACCCAAGCGGTAGTCACCCAGTGGGGCACCAATGGGGTTTGCAAACACAACCCGCCCCACCAGTTTGCCCACGCCAATGGCGCCACGCCCATGGAAAACGGCGACATTCTGGTCACCGAAATTACTGACGCCTGGATCTCGCGCATCACCCGCGAGGGCAAGGTGCTGTGGAGTGTGAAAGCACCCAATGTGCGCTACCCGTCAGACGCCTTCCCCACAGTGGATGGCAAACAAATCATCGTCGCTGACTTCTGGAAACCGGGGCGTGTGGTGATTTTTGACCCAGCCACACGCAAGGTGACCTGGGAGTACTTTTACAAGGACAGTGACAAGGCACTTGACCACAGTTCGATCGCCCGCGAATTGCCGGACACTGGCGACATCCTGATCGTCGACGACCTGAATGACCGGGTGATGGTGGTGGACCGCAAGACCAAAGAGATCATCTGGCAATACGGCGAGAAGAACAATAAGGGCTACAAGCCGGGCCTGCTGAACTACCCTGACGGCTTTGACATCGATGTGTTCCATGACTGGAAGACGGCGCTGAAAAAATAGCCTGCTCGGTTGTCACTCACCCATTGAGCCCAGTGGCTAGTAGGCAACTGAGTTGTCCACGCAGTCACTACGATTTAGATAGCTTCTTGCGCAATCACATCGAGGGCTAGAAGCCTTTTCTTCATACAGAGCACGGCTTGGTCCTTACTGAGCAGCATCGCGTGATGTGCCACAGCCAGGTCAATGAACTTCTGATCGTCCGGGTCGCGGCAAGTGACGCTGGCTTTCGCAGGCGTATCCAGCCAGGTGGTTTGCCCATCAAACTGGGCCAACACATGCGCCGCATCCACCTGGTGGAAGGCCATGCGCGGCAGCAACTTGGGGTAGGTCAGTACCCGCGCCAACTCATCGCGCATGGCTTTGGTCGCAATCCATTGCAACTGGTGCGCCGCCAGCGCCGACTTGAGCGCTCGCGAGGCAGGGTCGTCAAACACAAAAGCGTCCAAGACGATGTTGGTGTCCAACACCACCTGATTCCGTTTCCAAATCATTTGTGTCTAGGCNNGTAGCGCCAGCCGGTCTCCGTGTTGCGGTGTTGGTCGTCATCCAGATCACCCTCAAACCCATCGAGCACATTGATCACGTTGGTATAGCCCGCTTTCTCCAGGACAATGCCGGCATCCACAGTACGCTGGCCGGTGCGGCAAAGCAGCACCAGTGGACGCGTCTTGTCATTGGCCAAGGCGTCGACTGCAGCCACAAACGCCGGCACATCCGGCTTGTAGCTGGGAAAGTCGTACCAAGGGAGGTTGACCGCATTGGGTGGGTGCCCGACGTACTGGAACTCGACTTCCATGCGCACATCGATCAACAAGGCGTTGGAATCTTGCGTCAGCAGGGCATGGGCTTCTTTGGGGAGCAGGTGTTTCATGGCTGGGGTAAATCAGAAGGTAACTAAGGTTTGACAGGCTGTGGCCGGGCCGAACCCGCCACCATGTCAAAGCGAAACAAGCGGCATTCGATCGGGCCGTTCCNNAGCATCCAGGCGGTCCAGCCGGAGTAGTTTTTCTTCCAGTGGCTGGCCAGTTGGCCAAAAAACTCACCACCGTTGTCCATCTGCGGCAGCTCACGCGCACCGAAGCGTCCCCGCTGTTCACTACCTTCGGCGGTGCTGTCACTATCCTCCTCGTAGCTGCTAGCCCTTTCTGAATCTGGGCTAGAGGCCGAAATACCTTGATGCCGTGGACGCGCCGTACGGTCGCTGCGTGCCACACCAGCCACCTCAA
>DFWT01000096.1 GCA_002381045.1 Rhodoferax sp. UBA4127 | reverse complement strand
TGCTGCTCTCCTTCTTATTTTCTCGCATACCTGCGCTTGGAGGCTCGGTGGTCATGTATTGGTTATCAAAGCCGGGTTATAATTGACCCAGGATCGCCAAGTCGGAATTGACCCACCCCCAACGTGGCCTACACTATCCGTAGACCGGATCTACAGATAGGAGTGGCCCATGCTGAGGAGCAAAACGGTGCATACGATTCGTGAGTTGTCGACCCAGGGCAAATCGATTCGGGCGATTGCCCAGGAAACCGGGATTGCCCGGAATACGGTACGGAAATATTTGCGTGGCACGCCTATCGTGGCGCCACGCCCCAAACGGGGTTCCAAGCTCGATCCCTTTAAGGAGCAGATTCGGCGCTGGATCCGGGATGACCACCTGCTGAACTGCGATACCATGCTCGAACGCTTACGGCCCTTGGGCTATACCGGCGGACACAGCCTGATTCGCACCTTTGTTCAGCCCTTGCGCCCACCCCGCCATGGGCAGCGTCCCGTCCAGCGCTTTGAGACGGCACCCGGCGAGCAACTGCAATTCGATTGGGGCGAGTTTGTCTATGAGCAGGATGGGCAGCTCCATAAACTGTATGGCTTTGTGGCGACCTTGAGCTACTCGCGCATGCGGTTTGTCTGCTTTCGCAAGCGCTGTGATACCGCCACCTTGATTCAGTGCTTTATGGATGCCTGCGAGTATTTGGAGGGGCTGCCGTTGGCGATGTTGACCGATCGCATGAAGAGCGTCCTGCTGGAGATGGAGGGGCGCGAGCCGCGCTGGAACCCGCAGTTTGCTGATTTTCTGGCGGCCATTGGGGTGACGCCCCGCGTCTGTCGGGCCTACGCGCCCCAGACGAAAGGCAAGGTTGAGCGCAGTGTCGGCATCATCAAGCAGAGCTTCTGGCCGGGGGTGCAGTTTACCGACGTGGCGGATCTGAATCGGCAGGCGCTGGCCTGGTGTGACCAGCGCAACCAGCGCATCCATGCCACGACAGGAGCCCGTCCGGTGGATCGCTGGGCAGAGGAAAGCTTGCGGGCGTTGCCGCAGGGCTTTGCTTGGGCACGCTATCGGCTGGAAGACCGCCAGGTGACGGTGGATGGCTTTGTCTCGGTGGATGGCGTGCTGTATGGGTTGCCCGCCAGCGCGGCCCTGACGGGACGGACGGTACAGGTGAGTGTGCAGCACCAGACGGTGACGATCTGGGCGCAGGGGCAGGTGGTCGCCCAGCATGCCGTGCGGACGGTGTCGGGCACGCGGGTCGAACATGCGGAGCAGTTTACCGGGGTGGCCCCGGCGAGCACGCGCCCAACCGCACCCACACCGGTCGGGCATCAGCGCCCCGCACCCGTACCCGTGCGCCGCGAGTTAGACGAGTATGACGCCCTGTGTGGGGTCACGCGGCAGGAGGTGGCGGCATGAGTGCGCTCTGTCACATGCTCCATTTGACCAGTTTAGCAGCGGCGTTGCCGACGCTGCTGGATACGGCGCGCCAGGAGCAGCTCTCGTATGAGGCGTTTCTGACGCTGGCCTTGAAAGCGGAGATGGATGGACGGGATGCGCGGGCGCGTACCCGGCGGTTTCGCGAGGCACGGCTGCCCTTTCCCAGTGACCTGGAGCGTTTTGACTTTCGCTTTCAGCCCAGCCTCTCGGAGCGCGTGGTACGCGAGTTGGCCAGTTTAAACTTTGTCAAAACCGCGACCAATGTGGTCTTGGTGGGGCCACCCGGCGTCGGGAAAACCCATCTGGCCTGTGGTCTGGCCCGGAAAGCCCTGGACGCGGGGCACACGGTACGCTTTGTGACCCTGCGGGAGCTGAGCGCCCAACTGGTCGCACCACGCGGTGGTGGGGTGAACGCGATTCGGCGCTACAGTCAGCCGATGCTGCTGGTGTTGGATGAAATGGGCTATACCCAACTCACGCCCGTGCAGGCCCAGGCGCTGGGTCTCGAAGGCCAGGGTCTCGATGTGGCGCGAGAGCGGGTCGTCGCTCTCGTCGCAGTGCATGTCGACCAGCTTGCCCTGTTCGGCGGCCAGTTCGCAGAGCAGCCTGACGCTGGCAGCGCCCTCGCTCATGGTGCGCTCGAAGTGCGGAATGCCACCCACCACATCCACCCCTTTGTCCAGCGCCCGCTTCAGATTCGCCAAGGCGGTTAGCGAGCGCAGCACACCGTCTTGCGGGAAAGCCACTAACTGCAGGTCAATGTAGGGCGCCACCTGGCGCTTGACTTCCAGCAACGCATCCACCGCCAGCAGCCGGTCGTCACACACGTCCACATGCGTGCGAATCGCCAGCAGGCCTTTGGCCACCGCCCAGTCGCAGTAAGCCAGAGCGCGCTCAATCAAAGCCTCTTGGGTCAGCAACGGTTTGAGTTCCCCCCACAAAGCAATGCCTTCGAGCAGTGTGCCCGACTGATTGACCCGCGGCAGCCCGTAACTGAGCGTGGCATCCATATGAAAGTGGGCATCCACAAACGGCGGACTGAGCAACTGGCCTTTCGCGTCAAGGTTTTGCTGAGCCGGTGCATTCAAGCCCGGGCTGACTTCCACAATCTTGCCGTTTTTCACAGCAACCGACATCTGCTGGCGTCCATCGGGCAGACTGGCGTTTTGAATCAAGAGGTCGAACACTTAACGTTCCCCTTTTCGGTAAGGTTTCATCAGCGCCTGCGGGTAGCTGGCCTTGCGCGCCACCAGAATCAGCGCCACGATGGACAGCACATAAGGCAGCATCAAATACAACTGGTAAGGCAACACCACATCGTTCATTTGCTGCAAGCGCAATTGCAGCGCGTCAAAGAAAGCAAACAGCAGCGCTCCCAGCAACGCCTTGCCCGGGCGCCAAGAAGCAAACACAACCAGCGCCACACAAATCCAGCCACGGCCGTTGACCATGTTGAAGAAAAACGCGTTGAAGGCCGACAGCGTCAAAAACGAACCTGCCACCCCCATCAGTGCCGAGCCGGCCACGATGGCACCGGTGCGCACCCGGGCCACCGACACACCCTGCCCTTCGGCAGCCTGCGGGTTCTCACCCACCATGCGCACCGCCAGTCCGACCGGCGTTTTGAACAACACATATCCGATCACCGGCACCGCCAGCAGGGCCAGCAGCGTGAGTGCGGTTTGCTTCGAAAGTATGGGCAGCGGCAACCAACTCATCTCGGAAAACGGTGTGATAGTGGGTGGTGTGGATACCTTGGGAAAGCTCACCCGGTAGCCGTAATAACTCAGCGCCGTGGCAAGCAAGGTGATGCCAAGCCCGGAAACGTGTTGTGACAGCGCAAGCCCCACCGTCAGGAAGGCATGCAGCAGCCCCAGCACCGCGCCAGTAAGTGCCGCCACCCCCACCCCCATCCACAAAGGTGCCCCGCCATAGACCGCCAGCCAGCCGGTAAAAGCGCCCGCCACCATGATGCCCTCGATACCTAAATTCAACACACCGGCACGCTCGCACAGCAGCACACCAAGCGTGCCCAGAATCAGTGGTGTGGCAATACGCAGCACCGCGACCCAGAAGGAGGGGTTGGCTAGGATGTCGAGGAATTCGGTCATGGGTTCCACCACCCCGGGGTCACGCCGTTTTCATGCGTTTGTGACCGGTGACGCGGTCTAAGTCTGCTTAACTTGTTTGGTCGGCNNCTGGGGTACCAGAAATCGGCGGTCACCCCCTGCGACTGCCACGCGGGGATAGCTAATAGGTAAGCGCTGTTCGAACGGCCCATACCGGGCAGCCAAAACGCGCCACAACCGCCGTCCGTATCCTTGTATTTGTCTACCGTGACTAGCGGGGTGTGCCCTGTGGGCGGGTGACGATTTCTGGTACCCCCGTATGAGGAGCCCACCCACAGGGCATGCCTCGCGGGTTGAGAAAGCAAAGCGGACCAACAGGTGGGGCGCTTGCATCGGCCCAAACGCCCGAAGCAACTCAACATCATTGACCCCAAGCCAAAGACGCCACTCATTTCCACCTCACCCGATATTGCGCCAGCAACGTGGCCACCAGCACCGCAATCAACGAGGTCGCAACAATCACATCGGCGATGTAGGTCGGCACACCGATCACACGGCTCATGCTGTCGGCACCCACCAGCACACCAGCCACAAACACACTGCCCAACACGACACCCAGCGGATGCAATCCGGCCAGCATGGCAATCACGATGCCGCTGTAGCCGTAACCCGGCGACATGTCCAACGTCAGGTAACTGGTACGCCCGGCCACCTCAATTGCACCGGCCAGGCCGGCCAGACCACCTGAGAGCAAAGCCACCAACACCACGGTGCGGGTGACCGACACACCGGCAAAGGCGGCGGCGCGAGCATTGGCACCCACGGCGCGAATACCAAAACCCAGCACCGTGTACTTCATCAACAGCCACAAGCCCGTGGCCAATGCCACGCCCCACAACAAACCGGTGTGGACACGGGTTTGGGCAATAAGCTTAGACAACTCCAGGTCTCCCACCAGCGCCACACTTTGCGGCCAACCCATGGCGGTGGGGTCCTTCATCGGGCCATCCAGCATCAATGACACCAGCAGCAGCACGATGANNCCCGCCAGTGCGGCTGCCAGCATCATCAACACAAACAACAACGCCGGATGCACATCAAAACCTGTGCCCCTTGCAGCCCACCCACCGACACGGCGGCCAGTGCGCCGGCATACAACTGGCCTTCGGCACCAATGTTGAACAGGCGCGCCTTGAAGGCAATGGCAGCGGCCAACCCGGTCAGCATGAGGGGGATGGCACGGGTCAGAGTCTCTGACAAAGCAAACACCGAACCAAACCCGCCGGTGAACAAAAGGCTGTAAGTTTTCCCAACCGGGGCACCTGCCCACAACACCAGCAAAGCACTAACCAGCAGTGTGAACAGCACCGCACCCAGTGGCGCCATCAGCATCGCCAGAGACGATGTTTGCGTGCGTTTTTCCAGCCTCATGGGGACACGCCCTCACCTACACCCGCCATCGCAAGGCCGATGGTTTCACGGCTCCAGTTCCCGACCGTCTTAGCCTCGGTCAGGTGACCGGCGTGCATGACCGCCACACGGTCACCGAGGGTCATCACCTCGTCCAGATCGTCCGAGATCACCAGCACCGACGCACCAGCATCGCGTGCCGCAATCAACTGCGACTGCACATAGGCCACCGCGCCAATGTCCAGGCCCCAAGTAGGTTGATGCGCAATGATCAGGCGCGGCACGGCTGCGGCCTTATCTGCTTCTGAACTTATAGCTGAAAGCGGAGACTGCATAAGGGCNNTTGGCAAAGCTGCGCGCACGGCCCCGGCGCACCCAGCCCCAACGTGAAAACGCCGGGCTGCGCAGCCGCTCCGAGACAGCGTTTTCCCATACTGGCAAATCACCCACCACACCCACGGCGTGACGGTCCTCAGGGATGCGTGCCACCCCTAATGCCAACAGCTCGGCCGGATGGCTCGGCATCGGTTGGCCTAGAAAAAACAGGCGTCCAACCTCGGCTTGACGGGTGCCGCAAAGCAACTCAGCCAGCGCCACTTGACCATTGCCAGACACACCCGCAATGGCCACGATCTCACCTGCATGCAGGTCTAAAGAAACCTGCTTGAGTCGCTCACGACCCGCGCCGGTGCTAACTTGCTGCAGCACACAAACCGCGGCCCCTACCGACTGGGCCGGTCGACGCACTGGTGCCTCAATCGCATGGCCCACCATCCACTGGGCCAACTGTGCCTGACTGGTGCCTGCGGCGCTGGCCTCTGCCACCAGCTTGCCCGCGCGCAGCACCGCCACCCGGTTGGACACACGCAGCACCTCGCCCAATTTGTGGCTAATGAAAATGATCGACAAACCCTGAGCCACCATCTGCGCCAGCACCTCAAACAGACCTTCAGACTCTTGAGGCGTCAGTACCGCCGTGGGTTCGTCCAGAATCAGAATGCGCGCGCCCCGGTACAGGGCTTTGAGGATTTCGACGCGCTGGCGCTCGCCCACCGACAGGCTGCCGACTTTGGCATGCGGATCTACAACTAAACCAAACTGCAGTGCCACCGCCTTGAGCTTGTCGCGCGCTTGCCGCTGACGCGTGATGGGCTGCCACAGGGGTTCTGAGCCCATCATCACGTTGTCCAGAACGCTCAGGTTATCCGCCAGCGTGAAGTGCTGATGCACCATGCCAATGCCTGCGGCCAAGGCTGCCTTGGGGTCACCCGGTGGCAGCAACTGGCCATGCACACGAATCTCGCCCTCGTCAGCGGTGTAGTGGCCAAACAGGATCGACACCAGCGTCGATTTCCCGGCCCCGTTTTCACCCAGCAAAGCCAGTACCTCACCGCGCTGCAAATCCAGCGAGATGGCGTCGTTGGCCACCAACGCGCCAAAGCGCTTGGTGATCCGGTTCAGGGTGAGGACGGTGTCTGGCATGTGGTGATGCGAGTCGAAATGCTCCGGCGGCCCACCGCGGCCTGCCGGAGAACTTCGGGGAAAGCCAGCGTTCCCCTACAAGACGTCACTTCGCAGTGGATTTGGGTTGGTTGTCGTCCACTTTGACGCTGAAGCTGCCGTCCAAAATGGCTTTCTCTTTGGCCTTGACCTTGGCAACCACATTGGCAGGGACCCTTTTCTCAAAAGTACCCAACGGTGCGAGGGACGATCCCTTGTACTTCATCATGGCGTAGGGGCCGTAATCTTCCGCAGTGAAATTACCTTCTTTCGCCAGTTTGATGGCGCGCTCGGCGGCTGGCTCAAAATGCCATAGCGCCGAGGCCACCACCGTATCGGGGTACTGGGCCTGGGTGTTGATCACGTTGCCAATCGCCAGTTTGCCTTTTTCCTTGGCGGCATCACTCACCCCAAAACGCTCGGCGTACAACACGTCGGCACCCTTGTCGATCATGGCAAAAGCGGCTTCCTTGGCTTTGGGCGGGTCAAACCAGCTGTTGATGAAACTCACGCTGAATTCAACTTTGGGGTTAACTTCTTTGGCGCCTGCCATGAACGCATTCATCAGGCGGTTGACTTCAGGAATGGGGAAGCCGCCGACCATGCCGATCTTGTCGCTTTTGGTCATGCCACCCGCCACCATGCCCGACAGGTAAGCCGGCTCCTGGATGTAGTTGTCAAACACGCTGAAGTTGGGCGCTTGCGGCTTTCCGCTGGAACCTAACAAGAAAGATACCTTGGGGAAATCCTTGGCCACTTTGCGGGCGGCGGCTTCCACTGCGAAAGCTTCACCCACGATCAATTGGTTGCCACCGGTGGCATATTCGCGCATGACGCGTTCGTAGTCGGCATTGCTGACGTTTTCAGAGGCTTTGTATTCGATCTCGCCACGCGCTTCGGCGGCTTTGAAGGCGATGTGCAGCCGACTGACCCACTGCTGCTCAAACGGCACGGTGTAGACCGCCGCCACTTTGAGTTTGGCCTGCGCAAAACTGAGGCCAGGTGTAGCAGCGACCAAAACAGCAGCCAAAACAATGGCCTGACGACGGGTGAACGGTTTTAAAGACATGGTTTCTCCGGTTAATGACACTACAAAACAAATAGCTAATGACGCAGATTTAAAAAGGGGCGCTCTCAAATCCAA
>DFWT01000095.1:17962-25542 GCA_002381045.1 Rhodoferax sp. UBA4127 | reverse complement strand
GGCTTCGAGCACGGCGCGGCGCGAAACCACCACGTTGTTGCGCTTCCTGTCGAGCTTGATGACCTTGAATTCCAGGGTCTTGTTCTCGTACGGAGACAGGTCTTTGGTTGGGCGGGTGTCCACCAGCGAACCGGGCAGGAAGGCGCGGATGCCATTGACCAACACGGTCAGGCCACCCTTGACCTTGCCGCTGGTGGTGCCAGTGACAAATTCGCCAGATTCGAGGGCCTTTTCCAGGCTCATCCAGGAGGCCAATCGCTTGGCGGTGTCACGGCTCAGGATGGTGTCACCATAGCCGTTTTCGATGGAGCCAATGGCCACGGAAACAAAGTCGCCCACTTGCACTTCGGTTTCGCCCTGGTCGTTCTTGAACTCTTCCAACGGCACGTAGGCCTCAGACTTCAGACCAGCGTTTACAACCACAAAGCTGTGCTCAATACGCACGACTTCAGCGGTGATTACTTCACCAGGACGCATCTCGGTGCGTGTCAAGGACTCTTCAAACAGGGCGGCAAAAGATTCAGACATTTTTGTTGCGGCGTTCAGGCCACGGGGTTAAGTTTTTGAACCCCAATCACATTGCGCCATTGCGGCGCGAGAAGGTGACTGAGGGCCGTTGCAAAGGGGTCAACCTTTGCGGGGTGCATCCTTGAGAATTTTCAGAAAGGCTGCTTGCTTTGCCACCAGACCAAAACCTGAGCCACCGATTCTTCAACCGACAGTTCCGAGTTGTCTAACAGCAAGGCATCTTGTGCAGGCCTTAAAGGCGAAACGCTGCGGGAGGAGTCCCGGGCGTCGCGTGCTTCCAGATCCGCGCGAAGACCGTCGAGTGTAGCCGAAATCCCCTTTGAAATCAACTGTTTGTGACGCCGCTCAGCTCGGCATGCGGCACTCGCCGTCAAATAGACCTTCAAAGGGGCGCCCGGAAAGATCATCGTGCCCATATCGCGGCCGTCGGCCACCAAGCCGGGCAGCTTGCGAAAACTGCGTTGCAGGTCAATCAAGCCGGAGCGTACGGCGGGGAAGGCCGACACCTTGGAGGCGTTCATGCCGGCTTGTTCAGTGCGAATCGCGTCACTCACGTTTTCGTGGGCTAGCCAGATTTGGTTGCCTTCAAAGCGAATCGGTAAGGTTTGCAGCAGGGCGGCAATGGCCTGTTCGTTGGTCAGTTCCAGCGCAATGCCGGCCCGGGTGGCAGCCAGAGCGGTGATGCGGTAAAGCGAGCCAGAGTCCAGGAAGTGGTAGCCCAGATTCTTGGCCAATGCTGCAGCCAAGGTGCCTTTGCCGGACGCGGTTGGGCCATCCACGCAGATCACCGGAATAGCGCCAATGTCAGCTTGCGCCAACGAAAAAAGCGCCTCGAAGTAATCCGGGAAGGTTTTGGCCACGCACTTGGGGTCTTCAATGCGCACCGGCAGACCCGCCGGGTTGAATGCGGCCAGCGAAAAACACATGGCCATGCGGTGATCGTCGTAAGTGTGGATGCTTGCCGCACGCCAATCAGACGAGGTTCCTGGTGGTGTGACTTGAATGAAATCTGCGCCTTCGACCACGGTGGCGCCAAGCTTGCGCAACTCACAGGCCATGGCGGCAATGCGGTCGGTTTCCTTGACACGCCAGCTCGCGATGTTGCGCAGGATGGTGGTGCCGTCAGCGTACAGCGCCATCACCGCCAGTGTCATGGCGGCATCGGGAATGTGGTTGCAGTCCAGGTCAATGGCTTTCAGTGGCCAGGCACCTTGTGACACCTTCAGCCAGTTGGGACCGCTCTGAACCTTGGCACCCATCAACTGCGCTGCGTCTATGAATCGAATGTCACCTTGAATCGAGTCAGCACCCACGCCCAGAACTTTGATGCTCTTTTGCCCACTAGCCCCCGTTGATATTGCCCCAAGAGCTATGAAATAGCTAGCGGATGAAGCATCAGCCTCCACATGGACCTCGCCAGGTGAAAGCAACTTGCTGCCCGCCGGAATGGTGAAGCGTTGCCATGCCTCACGCTTCACATGGACGTTGAAGCGCGCCAGCAGATTCAAGGTGATTTCAATGTACGGGCGCGAGATCAATTCACCAGTGACCTCGATCACCACACCCTGCTTTGCCACCAGGGGCAAGGCCATCAGCAGCGCAGTCAAGAATTGACTCGACACATCGCCTCTCACTTGGATCGGCGCGTCAAGTCTCAATTGGGGCGCGCCAATGTGCAGCGGCGGGTAGCCGGGGTTTTCAAGGTAGTCAATCTGGCACCCAAGCTGACGCAGTGCATCCACCAAGTCGCCGATGGGTCGCTCGTGCATTCGCGGCACACCACGCAATTCAAATTCGCCACCCATCACGGCCAATGCGGCGGTCAGCGGGCGAATCGCGGTGCCGGCATTGCCCATGAACAGCTTGGCTTGGCGGTTGACCGGTTGGCCACCCATGCCTTGCACCGTGACAGTGTTGCCGGTTACTTCAAGGCCGCAGCCCAGGGCACGCAACGCGCCAAGCATGACCTGCGTGTCATCGGAGTCCAGCAGGTCGTGGATGGTAGTGCGGCCGCTGCACAGGGCGGCCAGCAGCAGCACCCGGTTGGAGATGCTTTTGGAGCCGGGAAGGGTGACTTCACCTGCCGCCGACTGCAAGGGGGGCAGGTCAATGAAGGCGGTGCTCAGCATGGTTTGTTGTGGTGTTTGAGGTGCCAGGCTGCGCGGCTGGCACTGGCCTGTGTGATCAACTGCTCAACGCCTTGGGCGTCTTCCTGGGCCATTAAATTTTCAAAAATTTTGAGTTGTTCCTGGAAAAACCGGCTTTGCTCCAGCAGTTCTTTGCGGTTGGCCAGCAGGATGTCGCGCCAGACTTTGGGATCGCTCGCGGCAATGCGGGTGAAGTCACGAAAGCCGGGGCCGGCCAGCGACAAAAAATGCGCTGCTTGCTCTTGGCTGGTGATGGCGTTCATCAGCGCAAACGCCAGCAAATGGGGAAGGTGGCTGACAGCGGCAAAGGCAGCGTCATGCGACTCGGGTGACATTTGAAGAACGCGGCAACCCAGAGCCGTCCAGACTTCTTGCGCCTGTTTGATCTTGGCAGTGAGCGTGCGCTCGGTGGGCGTCAGAATGACCTGACAGCCTTTGTAGAGGTCTGGATCAGCATACTCCACACCGGACAACTCTTTGCCGCAAACGGGGTGTGCGGGCACAAAGGAGCCCATCTGATCGCGCATGGCACGCCGGGCGGCATCCAGCACGTCGCCTTTGGTTGAGCCCACATCCATGACCAGCATCTGCGGCGTAACCATGTGCTTGATGGACTTCAGTGTGGCCTCGGTGGCTGCCACTGGCACCGCGATCAGCACAATGTCGGCACCCGACACCGCCAGCAAGGCAGATGGTGCTTCGACATCTATCACGCCCAACTGTCGAGCGCGTTCGGTGGTAGTGGGTGATTTGCTGTACCCCACCACGCGTTTGACCAATCCGGCGCGCTTGAGCGCCAACGCAAACGAGCCCCCCATCAGGCCACAGCCAATGACGCCTAATTGTTCAAACATGTTTTGCCACCTGACCGTCTAAAGGCCAAACGCGGCCCCCGCGGGGGGAAGTGAACGACACCAAGTGCGTGAGCGTGGGGGTCATGCTATTCGGTCACTGGGTAAGTGCCCAGCACTTTGTAGAACGCGCACAAACGACGCAGTTCTTCGAGCGCGGCTTGGACGTTCGGAGTCGAAGGGTGGCCGGCCAAGTCAATGTAGAAATAGTATTCCCACTGGCCAGTGCGAGCCGGTCGGGATTCGAAACGTGTCATGGACACGCCATGGGTTTTGAGCGGCACCAGCAGGTCATGCACGGCACCCGGCCGGTTCGGCACGGAGACCACTAGGCTGGTGCAATCCTTGCCAGAAGGCGGCGGTGTTCCCACGGTCTGCGGCAGGCAGATGATGGCGAAGCGGGTGCGGTTGTAGGCGTCGTCTTGAATGGCATGGGCGGCAATGTGCAAACCAAACTGCGTGGCGGCGCGGTCGCTGGCCAGGCCGGCCCAGGCCGGGTTGGTGGTGGCCAGTCGGGCACCTTCGGCGTTGCTGGAGACGGGTCTACGTTCGGCATGCGGCAGATGTTTGGACAACCAGGCTTGGCATTGGGCCAGCGCCAACGGATGGGCCAGCACCACCTCAATTCCGTCCAGTGAATTTTCCAGGCGCAACAGGTTGTGCCGCACCAGCAGCGTGACTTCGCCGATGACATGGGTGGGTGAATGCAAAAACAGATCTAGCGAGCGCGTCACCATGCCCTCGGTGGAGTTCTCTACGCCAACCACACCATATTGCGCGCTGCCCGCTGCGGTGGCGTGAAATACTTCATCAAAGTTGTTGCAGTAAATCAGGTCGGCGGCACCGCCAAAAAACTCAATGGCAGCCTGTTCGCAAAATGTCCCGGCAGGACCTAAAACCGCGACCCTTTGCGGCGCCTCAAGTGCCAGGCAGGCCGACATGATTTCACGCCAGACGGCGGCCACATGCGAGTTTTTCAGAGGACCGGGGTTGGCTTGCTGAATGTTGTCAATGACCTGGGCCACGCGGTCCGGCCGAAAAAATGCGGTGCCTTCGCGCTTCTTGACTTCACCAACCTTTTCAGCCACCAGGGCGCGGTCGTTGAGCAGCCTTAGCAATTGCTGGTCAATGGTGTCAATTTGCACCCGCAATTCAGCGAGCGTCGGCAGGGGAAGTGCGGGGTTGGTCATGGTTCAGGCTTGGGTCTGTTCGAAGTCCCGCATGTACTTCACCAGGGCTTGCACACCTTCGATGGGTAGGGCGTTGTAGATGCTGGCGCGCATGCCACCCACCGACTTGTGGCCCTTAAGTTGCAACAACTGGCGTTCGCGTGCTCCACTCAAGAAGGCATCGTTGAGCTGTTCGTTGCGCAGGTAAAAAGGCACATTCATGCGCGAGCGGCAATCAGGCGAAACACGGTTCACATACAAACTGGATTTGTCAATGACCTGGTACAGCAAATCGGCCTTGGCGATGTTGCGCGCTTCCATGGCTTTGATGCCACCCTGGCGCTTGAGCCACTTGAACACCAGTCCGGCGATGTAGATGGAATAGGTTGGCGGCGTGTTGTACATCGACTGGTTGTCGGCCACAGTTTTGTAGTGGAACGCGCTGGGGCAAATGGCCAGGGCTCGGTCGAGCAAATCCTCACGCACCACCACAAGGGTTAGGCCGGCTGGCCCCAGGTTTTTTTGAGCACCACCGAAGGCCAGCCCAACACGAGTCCACTCTACCGCGCGGGAGGCGACATGCGATGAAAAATCGATCACCAGCGGTGCATCGCAGCCCAGCGCCCGGAGGTCGGGCAACTGCTGAAACTCCACGCCGTTGATGGTCTCGTTGCTGCAGACATGGACATAAGCAGGCTTTGCGCTGAGTTGCCAAGTGCTGGCTGCCGGCAGGGTAGTGTGGCCATCGGCTTTGTTGCTGGCAGCCAAGTGGGTGGTGCAATACCGGGCGGCCTCTTGGGCAGATTTCTGACTCCAACTGCCGGTGACCACAAAGTCGGCGGTTTGACCCATTGACATGTTCAAGGGGACGATGGCGTTCTCGCCCAAACCTCCACCTTGCATGAACAGGATTTTGAAGTTGGCAGGTACTGCCAACAGCTCGCGCAGGTCGGACTCGGCATGCTGGTAAATCTCGCCAAACTCCTTGCCGCGGTGGCTCATCTCCATGACGCCCATGCCGCTGCCGTGCCAGTCCAGCATCTCCTGCGCTGCTTGCTGCAGGACCTCGTCGGGCATCACGGCAGGACCGGCAGAAAAGTTATACGGGCGCATTCAATGATATATAAAAAATTGGGCGATAGCCCTTGTTAATACTGGGTGAATAGCTATCAAAAAGCGTACCGACTACTGGGGAGAGACTCCGGCATCACCTTCCGGTGTGGCATCTGCGGAGTCATCAGTCACCGGGTTGGCGTCGTTTTCAACGATGCGTTGCAGGCCACTGAGTTGCGAGCCATCGTCCAGTCCAATCAGCGTCACGCCTTGGGTGGCCCGGCCGAGTTCGCGGATCTCGCTGACACGGGTGCGCACCAGCACACCCTTGTCGGTGATCAGCATGATTTCGTCGTCGGCATGCACCAATGTGGCAGCGACCACTTTGCCGTTGCGCTCGGATTGTTGGATGGCAATCATGCCCTTGGTGCCCCGTCCGTGGCGGGTGTATTCCGTAATGCTGGTGCGTTTGCCATAACCATTTTGGGTGGCCGTCAAAACACTTTGGGATTCGTCTTCCGCAACCAACATGGCAATGACACTTTGGCCGTCATCGAGCATCATGCCGCGCACACCGCGGGCCTGGCGGCCCATCGGGCGCACGTCGTTTTCATCAAAGCGCACGGCTTTGCCGCCATCCGAGAACAACATCACATCATGCTGGCCGTCGGTGAGTGCCGCGCCAATCAGGAAGTCGCCGTCGTCCAGATCCACAGCAATGATGCCGGCCTTGCGCGGGTTGGAAAATTCGTCCAGCGCAGTTTTCTTCACAGTACCCATGCTGGTGGCCATGAACACATACTGGTCAGCCGGGAACGTACGCTTTTCGCCAGTCAGTGGCAGCACCACGGTGACTTTTTCGCCGTCTTGCAGCGGGAACATGTTGACGATGGGTCGCCCGCGTGAACCGCGCGAGCCCTGCGGCACTTCCCACACTTTGAGCCAGTACATGCGGCCCCGGTTGCTGAAGCACAGGATGTAGTCGTGGGTGTTGGCAATGAAGAGTTGGTCAACCCAATCGTCTTCCTTGGTGGCGGTGGCTTGTTTGCCGCGCCCACCACGCTTTTGCGCCCGGTATTCGCTCAGCGGTTGGCTCTTGATGTAGCCGCTGTGGCTCAAGGTCACCACCATATCGGTGGGGGTGATCAGGTCTTCGGTGGAGAGATCAAATGAGGAATGCTCAACCAATGAACGGCGTGCACCCAGCTTGGTTTGACCGAACTCGGTTTTGATAGCACCCAACTCGTCGCTGATGATGATGGACACGCGCTCCGGGCGGGCCAGAATGTCAAGCAGCTCGTCAATCTCGGCCATCACCTCTTTGTATTCGGCCACGATCTTGTCTTGTTCCAGACCGGTCAGGCGTTGCAGACGCATCTGCAAAATTTCTTGTGCTTGTGTGTCTGACAGGCGGTACAGGCCGTCCTTGCCCATGCCGTATTGCAGTTCCAGGTTGTCGGGGCGGTAGTCGTCGGCGTTGACCACGCTGCCGTCGGCTTTGGCACGTGTGAGCATCTCGCGCACCAACTTGCTGTCCCATGGACGGGTCATCAACTCCGCCTTGGCCACTGGTGGTGTGGGGCTCTCGCGAATGATGCGGATGAATTCGTCGATGTTGGCCAGGGCTACCGCCAGGCCTTCCAGCACATGACCGCGTTCTCGGGCTTTACGCAGGTTGAACACGGTGCGGCGGGTCACCACCTCACGGCGATGGTTCAAGAAGACCTCGATCAAGTCTTTCAAGTTGCACAACTTGGGCTGACCATTGATTAGCGCCACCATGTTCATGCCGAACGTGTCCTGCAACTGTGTCTGCTTGTACAGGTTGTTCA
>DFWT01000095.1:0-17939 GCA_002381045.1 Rhodoferax sp. UBA4127 | reverse complement strand
AAGTGGCACTTGGCGCGCATCACCACCCGGCCGCGGCCGGTGCGGTAACCGTCTTTGACGCCGTTGATGCCGTAAATGATGCCGGCGGTAGGGAAGTCGGGCGCCGGGATGATTTCCATCAGTTCGTCAATTGACGCCTGCGGATTGCGCAAAAGATGAAGGCATGCATCCACCACTTCATTCAGGTTGTGCGGCGGGATATTGGTGGCCATGCCGACGGCAATGCCACCAGAGCCATTCACCAGCAAGTTGGGCAGGCGGGTCGGCAGCACCAGCGGTTCTTTTTCAGAGCCGTCGTAGTTGGGGCCGAAGTCNNCATGTGGCGCATGGAAAAATCTTGCGCCATACGAACGATGGTGTCGTACACCGATTGATCGCCGTGCGGGTGGTACTTACCAATCACATCGCCCACGATGCGCGCCGACTTCTTATATGACTTGTTCCAGTCATTGTTCAGCTCGTGCATGGCAAAAAGCACGCGCCGGTGCACGGGTTTCAATCCGTCGCGTGCATCCGGCAAGGCCCGACCAACGATCACGCTCATGGCGTAATCCAAGTAGCTGCGGCGCATTTCGTCCGCAAGGCTGGTGGGCAGGGTTTCTTTGGCGAACTGGGTCATGGAGGGTGCTTGGAGCTGGTCAGGGGCGAGATGGGCGGAGAGATTTTAAGCTGCGCTTGTGTCGCGAACTTGCAACGAGGCATCGGCTTGGCCAACCGTTGTGACATTTAGATGAGGGTGCATGACGCATGGCTGTGCACTGATCTATCTCTGTGGCACAATCGTCCGACCGTGAGTGGTGATAGGCACTGCAAGCGTCAGACATTTGAGCAGCTTTGCTGCGAACTTTTCCCTTAAGGAGAAATATGAAGAAACTGAACAAAATCGCCTTGGTGATCGCTACTGCCGCATTCGCGTCTATTGCTGGTGCACAAACTGCAACTGCTATCGACAACTGGCGTGCCACTGACGGCACCGTCTGGAAAAACGGTACCAACGAACTCTGCTGGCGCGACAACTTCTGGACCCCTGCAACTGCAGCGGCCACTTGTGACGGCGCCATTGTTCCTGTGGTTGCTAAGCCTGCACCGCCCGCACCTGCGCCAGCACCTGCTCCTGCGCCAGCACCTGTGGTTGTACCTCCTCCTCCCCCCCCACCAGCTCCCGCACCTGCGCCCGCACCTGCGCCAGCCAAGGTGACCTACGCTGCTGATGCCTTCTTTGACTTTGACAAGGCTGTGCTCAAGCCTGAAGGCAAAGCCAAGTTGGATGATCTGGCTTCTAAGGTGAAAGACATCAGCCTGGAAGTCATCATTGCTGTTGGGCACACTGACTCGGTGGGTACGGACGGCTACAACCAGACTCTGTCGGTCAAGCGCTCGGAAGCCGTTAAAGCCTATTTGGTGTCCAAGGGCATTGAAAAGAACCGCGTTTACACCGAAGGCAAGGGCGAAGCCCAGCCAGTGGCTGACAACAAGACCGGTGACGGCCGTGCCAAGAACCGCCGCGTTGAAGTCGAAGTGGTGGGTACACGCAAGTAATTGCACACCCTTTGGGCCTTTACCGCCCATCCAGAAAAACCCGCTTCGGCGGGTTTTTTGTTGCAGAGATGATTTTATTGTGCGGTGCAGCTAAGGGTTTACCCTAAAATGTTGTCCGCACCTACATCGCAACCTGGCCAGGACATTCGATGCAAATTGACGACGACAAAGCACGACGCATGAGCGCATCGCTTGAGGCTTTGAACGCCCGCATTGCTCGCCTGGCCATGGCGCTTGATTTGTCCCTGGACAGCCAGGCCGTGCAAGATGCATTGATGGCTGAACCCTCAAAGCCTGTTGTTGAGCGCCGGCAGTCTGGTGCTGGCGGCGGCGTCCTCCAGGGCAGTTCAGAGAGGCGAGTTGCACACAAGCGCAACGAACTTCGCGGCTTGCTGGCACTTCGCTACCACCTTGAAGCAATTTGCGTCAATGAAAACGGTTTGGCATTGACGCGTCAGGTACTGATTGACGCTCAAGCCCATCTGGTTCGACAGGGCTTCAAACCAGGTGCCGATGGCTTGGACCTGGACGAACTTTTCATTGCGCCCTGAGACCAGTACCTGCTTACAGAATTTTTTTGACTGAGGAACTTTATGAATTTGGCCCTGGACACTGAATTGGTTGAGAACTTCGTTTTTTCCGAGATCAAGTTGGGACAAAGTGCTCGTCTGCTGCGCACTTTGACAATGGAAGACATTTCGGCTTTTGCCGCAGTGTCAGGCGATACCAACCCGGCTCACCTTGACTCTGACTATGCCAACGACACCCTTTTTCACGGTGTGATTGCCCACGGCATGTGGAGTGGTGCCCTGATTTCTGCGCTTTTGGGCACCCAGTTCCCAGGGCCTGGCACGATTTACCAAGACCAGGCACTGCACTTCGTCAAACCTGTGCGGGTGGGTGACACCTTGACTGTGACAGTGACGGTGACGGCCATGGATGCTCAGCAAAACAGCCTGGAACTGGATTGCCTGGTGCTCAACCAAAGGGGTGAAAAGGTGCTCAGCGGTGTGGCTCGGGTACTGGCTCCCTCGGTCAAGGTCCGCTTGCCACGGGTGGCCATTCCGCAAATTCAATTGTTTGACCCGCAGTCGAGGTTTCGTGACCTGCTGGCCATGGGCAGTAAGCTGGAGGCCGTTCGCTGCGCTGTGGTGCATCCCTGTGATGATGGGTCTTTGAGTGGTGCCATGGACGCTGCGCGTTACGGACTGTTGATCCCGGTGCTGATGGGCCCCGAGGCGCGTATTCGCCATGTGGCAGACAAGGCTGGCATCGATTTGACTGGCGCAGAAATCATCGACCTGCCACACAGCCATGCCGCTGCTGAAATGGCCGCCGACATGGCTGCCAAGCGCGAAGTGGAAGTGCTCATGAAGGGCAGTCTGCATACCGACGAACTGATTCATGCCGTGTTGTCGCGCAAGGAACTCCGCACCGGTCGGCGCATGTCCCACGTGTTTCGGTTTGACGTGCCGCTGTACCACAAACCCTTGCTGATCACCGATGCCGCGCTCAATATTCGCCCGACTTTGCAAGAGAAGGTGGACATCATTCAAAACGCCATCGACTTTGCCCGCATCATGGGTGTGGCCGTGCCAAAAGTTGCGATTCTGTCAGCGGTGGAAACGGTCAACCCCAACATACCCTCCACCCTGGATGCCGCAGCCATGTGCAAGATGGCAGACCGTGGCCAAATCATTGGCGGTATTCTTGATGGGCCTCTGGCTTTTGACAACGCCATCTCGCTGCGCGCTGCCAACATCAAACACATTGAATCCCCCGTGGCGGGTGATGCGGACATCATGGCGGTGCCCGATCTGGAAAGCGGCAATATGCTGGCCAAACAACTGGAGTACCTGGCTGGCGCAAGCGGCTCAGGCATTGTGCTCGGCGCTCGCGTGCCAATCGCATTGACCAGCCGTTCAGACGGACCTTCCAACCGGGTTTCATCTGCATTACTGGCCTTGATGGTGGCGCACAGCAAGCGGCGTGACCAACCGCGTGCACTTTGAAAAGGACAGCAAAGATGGCTATTCTTTCTGTCAATGCGGGTTCGTCCTCCCTCAAGTTTTCCTTGTATCCCTTTGTTGAAAAGGAAGTGCAAGCGCAAATCCTTACGGGTTCAATTGAAGGGCTTGAGCCGGGTGGTGCGCCGCTGATGTCATGGTCTTACCAGGGCCAAAGCGCGCACAAGGCCCTGGCCACCAACGCTGAGCGTCCGTTTGATTTGGCCTTGCAAAGCCTGCGCAATTTGTTGGCTGAATTGCCGGATGCGCCCCGCATGTTGGCAGTGGCGCATCGGGTGGTGCACGGCGGTGCCAAGTACCGTTCCAGTGTGATCGTGACCGACAGCTTGCTCGCCGAACTGGCTGAACTCAATCCATTGGCCCCCCTGCATCAACCCCACAACCTGGCGGGTATCCGTGCATTCACCCTGGCCTTTCCAGGCGTTCCCCAAGTGGCCTGTTTTGACACCGCCTTTCACGCGAATCTGCCGGAGGTGGACTACCGCTTTCCCTTGCCGCAAGAGCTCTATGCGCAGGGTTTGCGCCGTTACGGTTTTCATGGCTTGTCCTACCAGTACGTCGCTGGCGTGTTGCAGGCAGTGAGCAATCGTGCCAATGGCCGGGTGTTGATGGCGCATTTGGGCAATGGGGCAAGTTTGTGCGCGGCCAAGGGTGGCCAAAGCTTTGCGTCAACCATGGGTTTCTCAGCGCTGGACGGCTTGATGATGGGTACCCGCACAGGCTCACTGGATGCAGGTGTGATGTTGTATCTGATGGCACATGGCTGGGACCATGATCAACTGCAGAAGCTGCTGTACAAGCAGAGTGGCTTGCTGGGCGTGTCGGGCATTTCGGCGGACATGCGACGACTTCGCGCAGAGGCCAGTACCCATGCCAATGCCAAGTTGGCGGTTGACATGTTTACTTACCGAGTGGTGCGCGAAAGCGGTGCCATGCTGGCCTGCATGCAGGGCCTGGATGTGCTCGCCTTCAGCGGTGGCATAGGCGAACACGATGTGACTCTGCGCGCTGAGGTGGGTGCCCGCCTGGCCTGGTTGGGCCTGGTCATTGACCCGGCACTCAACGCCAGTGCCACCGGCGACAAGATCCAGCATATCCATGCACCCACCAGCGCCATTGAAGTCTGGGTGGTGCCGACCGACGAGGGCGTGGTGACAGCCCGCGAGGCGGCCAGTCTGCTCAACGCCTGAACGTCGTCTGAGTTACCGGTCAGCGCCGTACATCCGGTGCTGGCGAGTGCCGTTTATCGGGCCAAATCGGGACGGGACCCGTTTGCGATACTTGCACCATGCAACTGCAAGACATTCTGTATTCCCAAGGTTTTGGTACCCGCCGCATTTGTGCCGGCCTGATACAACAAGGCCTGGTCAAAGTTTATGAGAAAAGTAGCCCGCTGGCCCCCGTATTGTGTGTACAAGCAGCAACTGAATTTGAAGCAGATGGGTTGCACTTTCAGGTGCAAGGTGTCGACTGGCAGTACGGTGAAAAGGCTTATCTGATGCTGCACAAACCTACCGCAACCGAGTGTTCGCAAAAGCCATCTACCTACCCCAGCATTTACTCTTTGTTGCCAGCTCCTCTGCGGCAGCGACCGCAAAAGGCGGCAGTGCAAGGTGTGCAAGCGGTAGGGCGGCTGGATCAGGACACCACCGGGCTGTTGCTGCTGACCGATGACGGCAAGTTCATTCACCGCATGAGTTCACCTCGACACCACGTACCTAAGGTCTACGAGGTGCGGGTCAAGCATCCACTTGACGACAAGCAGGTCCAGCGTTTGCTCTCTGGTGTGGTGCTGGATGACGACCCACAGCCGGTGCGCGCAGCAGCCTGTGAGGCGGTCTCGGAGTTCCATTTGCGTTTGACGCTGACCGAGGGCAAATACCACCAAGTCAAGCGCATGGTGGCGGCTGTCAGCAACCGGGTGGAGGCCTTGCACCGCTCTCAGATCGGTCAACTGCAGCTGCCCGATGATCTGTTGCCTGGTCAATGGCGCTGGCTGGGTAAAGACGACGTGGCTCGGGTCCAGGTGGCCTGAGCCTGCCTGCCTACCGCTTGTCCCTGCGGTATGCTTGGCCGCATGCACTTGTTGTTTGATTCATTCTGGCGGGCTGCGGTCTACTGCCTGCGCCCGCGGGTCATGTTTTTGTCCTTGCTGCCGCTGCTGCTGATGGGCGGCTTGTTTCTGGGTTTGGGCTACCTGTATTGGACCCCAGCCACGGAGGCGCTGCGCCTTTGGCTAGAGACGGCCACCTGGCTGGGAAGCATTTCGACATGGCTGACCTCCTTGGGTGTAGTCAAGCTCGAAGCTGTCCTGGCTCCGCTGCTGCTGGCGTTTGTGGTGACGCCCTTGATCGTGGTGATTTCATTGCTGGTGGTGTCATTCTTGATGACGCCGACCTTGACTGCGCTGGTGGCCAACAGGCGATTCCCGACGCTTGAGCGTTTGCGCGGTGGGTCCATGGTGGCCAGCGTCTGGTGGTCGCTAACCTCGGCACTGCTCGCCCTGATTGCGTTGTTGGTGTCGGTGCCCTTGTGGCTGATTCCGCCACTGATTCTGGTTTTGCCGCCCCTGATTTGGGGCTGGTTGACCTACCGGGTCATGGCCTTTGATGCCCTCGCCGAACACGCCAGCCGTGAGGAACGTGAGGAAATTTTTAGTAGGCACCGTTTACCGCTGCTCGGCATCGGTGTGTTTTGCGGGTACCTGGGCGCTGCCCCAAGCGTCATGTGGGCCTCGGGCGTGGTATTCATTGCTTTGGCGCCCTTGATGGTGCCTTTGGCCATTTGGGTTTACACGCTGGTATTTGCCATGTCGTCCTTGTGGTTCGCGCACTATTGTCTGGGCGCGTTGAAAGCTTTGCGCGCTGAGCGCGCTGTAGATCGGCGGGCCAAACCTGTGGACCTGCCAGCCGCGACCTCAATGCCCCTGAATCTTGAACATGATCGACCCTAAGCCCACGCCGCATCCAACCGAATCCGCCCGTCCGCGCTTTGGGCTAATCATCATTGGCGATGAAATTTTGTCTGGTAAACGATCCGACAAGCATCTGCCCAAGGTGATTGAGTTGCTCAAGCAGCGCGGTTTGTCACTCGACTATGCCGAGTATGTGGGTGACGCGCCCGAGCGCATCACTGCCGCTTTGGCGCGCGCCTTTTCCTCGGGGTATGTGGTGTTTTCGACCGGTGGCATCGGTGCCACGCCGGACGACCACACCCGTCAGTGTGCTGCTCGAGCACTCGGGCGGCCGTTGGTGCTTCATCCCCAAGCCCAGGTCCTGATCGAAGAGCGAATGCGCGAGGTGGCGCAAGAGCAGGGCAAAACCTATGACCCGGATCGCTCGGACAACTTGCACCGGCTCAATATGGGCGTGTTTCCAGAGGGTGCAGAGGTCATTCCCAACCCGTACAACAAAATTCCCGGCTTCAGTGTGGGGCGCGTTCACTTTGTGCCAGGCTTTCCGGTGATGGCCTGGCCGATGGTCGAGTGGGTGTTGGATACCTGCTACAGCACTTGGTTTGTGGCCGATGCGTGGCTGGAGCGCTCGGTGATTGTTTATGGCGCGATGGAGGCCACGCTGACGCCGCTGATGGAGACCCTGGAGCGTGAGCATGCGCCGGTCAAGGTATTCAGCCTGCCCAGTGTGGATCACCCGCAGTACGGGCGTCACATTGAATTGGGAGTGAAAGGGTCTCCGGTGCAAGTCGCGCCCGCTTATGCAGCGCTTTTGGCTGGGCTGCAGTCATTTAAGGTGACGTTAGGCCCTGAATTGGTGCAAAAATAATCAATTGTTTTACCTTGTCAGTGCTATTGCACCAAATATGTGCACAGTCACCTGACGCATTGGTCTCCTACATTCACTGGGGTGGTAGGCGCGCCAAGCGGCGTCAGCGAACCGCCTCTAACTCAGTGCAAAATAGATGGGCTGTAGCGCAGGCATTCATTGCTAAGGCTGGCACATAAACTGCTTCCCTACCAAGCAAAATCCTTTTCAACAACGACCCTACTGGAGTTATCAATGGCAAAGACCGTCGCAGACGTGATGAAGATGGTGAAAGACAACGAAGTCAAGTTTGTTGACTTCCGCTTCACCGACACCCGTGGTAAGGAGCAGCACGTGACCGTGCCGGTGTCTCACTTTGACGAAGACAAGTTCACCTCTGGCCACGCGTTTGACGGCTCATCGGTTGCCGGCTGGAAGGGCATCGAAGCTTCGGACATGCAACTCATGCCTGACCCGAACACCGCTAACCTGGACCCGTTCTTTGAAGAAACCACACTGTTCCTGCAGTGCGATGTAGTCGAACCCAGCGACGGCAAGGCCTATGACCGTGACCCGCGTTCCATCGCTCACCGCGCTGAAGCCTACTTGAAGGCCTCAGGCATGGGTGACACCGCCTACTTCGGTCCCGAGCCAGAGTTTTTCTTGTTCGACGGCGTGCGCTGGAGCAATGAGCCTGGCCGTGTCATGTTTGAAATCGAAGAGTACGAAGCACCCTGGAACAGCGGTGCCAAGCTCGAAGGCGGCAACCGCGGCCACCGTCCTACCGTGAAAGGCGGCTACTTCCCGGTACCACCCGTCGACAGCACACAAGACATGCGTGCCGAAATGTCCCTGATTCTGGAATCGCTTGGCATTCCGGTGGAAGTGTTCCACCACGAAGTGGCAGGTGCAGGCCAAAACGAACTTGGCACCAAGTTCAGCACGCTGGTTGAGCGCGCTGACTGGACGCAGGTGCTGAAGTATGTGGTTTGGAACGTGGCCAATGCCTACGGCAAAACCGCGACTTTCATGCCCAAGCCTTACGCTGGCGACAACGGTTCCGGCATGCACGTGCACCAGTCGGTCTGGAAAGATGGCAAGAACCTGTTTGCCGGCGACGGCTATGCCGGTTTGAGCGACTTCGCTCTGTATTACGTGGGTGGCATCATCAAGCACGCCCGCGCCCTGAACGCCATCACCAACCCAGGTACCAACAGCTACAAGCGTCTGGTGCCAGGCTACGAAGCGCCGGTGAAATTGGCTTACAGCTCGCGTAACCGCTCGGCTTCCATTCGCATCCCGTTTGTGGCCAACCCCAAGGGTCGCCGTATCGAGGCGCGTTTCCCCGATCCGTCGGCCAACCCGTACCTGTGCTTCTCTGCCTTGCTGATGGCTGGTTTGGATGGTGTGGAAAACAAGATCCATCCGGGCGAAGCTGCCACCAAGGACCTGTACCACCTGCCACCGGAAGAAGACAAACTGGTGCCAACCGTTTGCCACAGTCTGGACCAGGCGCTGGAGTACCTCGACAAAGACCGTGCGTTCTTGACCAAGGGCGGCGTATTCACCGACTCCATGCTCGATGCCTACATTGAGCTGAAGATGCAGGAAGTCACCCGCTTCCGCATGGCACCGCACCCGGTTGAATACGATATGTACTATTCGCTGTGATGTTTGATAGCTGGGTCGATATGCTTGACCCGGCGTATTGAAGTCAACAGCAAAGGGACGGCGCAGGCCGTCCCTTTTTTTATGTGGGAAACTCAAAGCATCGCGTGCAACTTTTTCAAGTTCTCACTGATCATCAGGTCAGACACGTGGTCTGGAGTGAATATGAAGCATATCGGTTTAGTTTTTTTGGGTGCCTTGCTGGTCGGATCGGCGGCCCAGGCGCAGGATCGCATTTACCGTTGTGGCAACGAATACACCAACACGGTCCCGTCACCACAAACCAAAGGCTGCAAGCTGGTGGAAGGCGGCAATGTGACGGTGGTGCAGGCGGTGCGGCCGACCAAGCCGGCCACCAGCGCAGCGCCAGCTGCGGCATCGGCTGCCGGTAACCGGGTAGACGCCACAGATCAAAAGGCGCGCGATTCCGATGCGCGGCTGATCTTGCAGGCTGAGCTGAAAAAAGCCGAAACCCGCCAGGAAGAGTTGGTCAAGGAATACAACAATGGTGAGCCCGAGAAGCGCGGAGATGAATCGCGCAATCACAAAAAGTACCTGGACCGGGTGGCCGAACTCAAAGCCAGTTTGGCACGCAACGAAAGCGATATGGCGGGCATCAAGCGTGAGTTGGCGCGCCAGCTAGGTGGCACGGCAGGGAACTGAGCGGGCGCGTGACTGGTGTTAAAGCTCAAACTCGACCTCCTTGCGCCATTACGTACCCCAGCGCCTGCGGAGCGCTTCCAATCCTTTGATTTGCTGGCAACCTTGGTTGCGGTGGTGCAAAGTGATGGCAAGGCGTTGTTTGCCAATGCTGCGCTGGAAGATGCCCTAGGCGTGTCACGCCGATCGATTGTGGGTTCTCACTTCCCCGACAGCTTCATCGACCCCGCGCATTTGATGAAGGTGCTTAAAGGTGCGGTTGGCAATGAATTCGTGGCGCTGCGTTTTGACGCAGGTCTGTTGCGTTTGCGCCGCGAGCCGCTGCCAGTGCATGTGATTCTGACGCTGACGGAAGCTCAGGAATTGGTCGTCGAGCTGGTGCCGCTGGAGCAACAAACAAAGCAAGACCGCGAAGACCGCTTGGCTGAGCAGGCGCTGGCCAACAAAGAACTGATTCGCAATCTTGCCCATGAAATCAAGAACCCGTTGGGGGGTATTCGCGGCGCAGCGCAGTTGCTGGAGCTTGAAATGGCGCAGCCTGATTTGTCCGAGTACACCCAGGTCATCATTCATGAAGCCGACCGACTGCAGTCCTTGGTGGATCGCCTGCTGGCACCACACCGGCGGCCCCATGTGGTGGGCGATGTGAACATTCACGAAATCTGCGAACGGGTGCGATCACTCATCCTGGCCGAATTTCCAAAGGGTTTGGATGTGGTGCGCGATTACGACACCTCCATCCCCGATTTCCGTGGTGATCGCGAGCAGCTGATCCAGGCGCTGATCAACATCGCCCACAACGCGGCGCAGGCGCTTTCAGAACGTATTGCGGTAGGCGACGCGCAGCTTATTTTTCGCACCCGAGTGGCACGCCAATCCACCTTTGGCAAGCAGCGTTACCGGTTGGCATTGGAATTGCATGTGATAGATAACGGGCCTGGTGTACCAGACTCGATCAAAGACCGCATCTTCTATCCGCTGGTGTCCGGGCGGGAAGGCGGCTCAGGGCTGGGATTGACGTTGGCACAAACCTTTGTGCAGCAACATCATGGCCTGATCGAGTGTGACAGCGAGCCCGGGTGTTGCGATTTCAAAATTTTGATACCGCTGCCCTGACAGTCAGATGCGTGGGGCAAGGTGCTTGTCTTGCGCGCTGCAGGTGTGAGATTTACCAGAGGTGACAACAACGTGATGAAGCCGATTTGGATTGTTGACGACGACCAGTCGATCCGCTTTGTGCTGGAAAAAGCACTGATGCGCGAGCAACTGCCCAGCCGCAGCTTTACCAATGCGCGCGACGTGCTGGCGGCACTCTCCGACGATGAAAAAGGCCCGCAGGTGCTTGTCAGTGATATCCGCATGCCCGGTGGTTCGGGCCTGGATTTGCTGGACAAGGTCAAAGCTAAATTTCCGCACCTGCCGGTCATCATCATGACCGCCTACTCCGACCTCGACAGCGCGGTGTCGGCGTTTCAGGGCGGTGCCTTTGAGTACCTGCCCAAGCCCTTTGACATTCCCAAGGCAGTCGAGTTGATTCGCCGCGCGGTGGACGAAAGCCACCGAGAGGAAGTCAGTGAAGAATTGATGGCAGAAACACCCGAGATGCTTGGACAGGCACCGGCCATGCAGGATGTGTTCCGCGCCATTGGGCGTCTGAGTCAAAGCAATGTCACGGTGATGATCACTGGCGAATCCGGCTCCGGCAAAGAGTTGGTGGCGCGGGCTTTGTACAAACACTCTCCGCGTGCGAATGGCCCGTTTGTGGCCATCAACACCGCGGCTATCCCGAAGGATTTGCTCGAATCGGAACTGTTTGGCCATGAGCGTGGCGCGTTCACCGGGGCACAGACTTTGCGCCGAGGCCGATTCGAACAAGCCGACGACGGCACGCTGTTTCTGGACGAAATCGGTGACATGCCGTTTGACCTGCAAACGCGTCTGTTGCGGGTGCTCTCAGACGGGCATTTCTACCGCGTGGGTGGCCATGGTGCGGTCAAGTCCAATGTGCGCGTGATTGCGGCGACACACCAAGATCTGGAACAACGCGTCAAGGAAGGGGCCTTCCGCGAGGACTTGTTTCACCGGCTCAATGTGATCCGGCTGCGTTTGCCGGCCTTGCGCGAGCGCCGCGAAGACATTCCCACGCTCACTCGTCACTTTTTGCTTCAAAGCGCCCGGCAACTGGGTGTGGAGCCCAAACGAATCTCTGATGCGGCATTGGCCTGGCTTAGTCGATTTTCATTTCCTGGCAACGTGCGCCAGCTCGAAAACATTTGCCATTGGCTGACCGTCATGGCTCCGGCTCAGGTGATTGAGTCCAAAGACCTGCCGCCCGAAATCTCAGTGATGGGTGACCCTGTGCCAGGCGCACTTGCCGCTGCAAGCAAAGTCGCCATGCCGGAATCGTCGGGCGCAGGAAGCTCGGCTGCGCCCATCGGCGGCAGTGGAACGGTTTCACAGATGTCAGCGCCTGTGGCTGAAACCACCGCTTTGATGTCCCCAGCTTTGCCAGAAAACTCAGAAAGCTGGGAGCAGGGGCTAGACCGTGAAGCCAACGCCTTGTTGGCCACGGAACGCACCGATGTCTGGGATGTATTGACGGCGCGTTTTGAGTCGCGCCTGATTCAGGCCGCTCTGGCTGCCACACGCGGTCGGCGCATTGAAGCAGCGCAAAAACTGGGCATTGGTCGCAACACCATCACCCGCAAAATTCAGGAACTAGGATTAGAGTAATTTAAGCTCCCGGCCCTTATTGAATAAGGGTTTTCCGCTACTGAATGTGTATCAATCTTGGTAGGGTGGGCCAGGCTTGATGGCAAGCCACGTTAGACCAGTTCCAGTACGACCGGTGCGTGGTCGCTGGGCCGCTCGTTCTTGCGCGGCGTCTTGTCAATCCAGCACGCTGACACCCGGCTTTTGAGTGCGTCGCTGACCAAAATGTGATCGATGCGCAGGCCCCGGTTGCGCCTGAAGGCCATGTCGCGGTAGTCCCACCAAGAGTAGCTTTTGGCAGGCTGCGCAAACAGGCGGTGCGCATCTGTCAGCCCCAGCGTGACCAGCGCATTGAGTTCATAGCGTTCTTCGTCAGTGCAATGGATTTGGCCACGCATGCCTTCCGGGTCCCAGACATCGGCATCGTCAAAGGTGATGTTGTAGTCCCCCATCAGCACGATATCCGGATGGACCAGCAACTCGCTGCGCAGCCAGGTACGTAGGCCTTTCAGCCAGGCTAGTTTGTACTCAAACTTGTCACTACCGGGTTCCTGACCATTGGGAAAATAGGCGCCAACCACCCGTATGCCGGCGACGTCGGCGCTGATCACACGCGCCAGATCATCGTCAAAACCGGGAATGTTGCGCACCACGTTCTGTGCCTGTACCTTGCTGATCAGGGCGACACCGTTGTAGGTCTTCTGACCAAAACAGACCGACTCGAAGCCCGCGGCCTGGAACGCCGCATGCGGAAACTTGTCGTCGGTCATTTTGAGCTCTTGCAGGGCCAGCACATCCACCGGATTGGCCACAAGCCAGTCCAGCACCTGAGGCAAGCGCACAGTGAGCGAGTTCACGTTCCAGGTCGCAATTTTCATTATTGAAGTAAGTAATTGATTCTATTTAATTTAATTTTCTTCTGCTTTGATAGTACCCCCATGCATACCCCCAAATGAATTTGACCTGAAACACGGCTTATTGGGTGGGTTCCGGCTTGCGTGACGCACGCCGGCTGCTACAGATACGTACCACGATTTTCTCAGCGCAACGATGCCCGATGAGTCTTCGGGGCAGCGGTTGTAACGCTATGTGTCGCATTATCCCATCATCACATGGCACTCGTGTGCAAATTGCGGTATGAGTCTGGCCGCCTGGGCGGTAAGCCAATTTCACTCGGCCAGGTGTTGGGATGGGGCAATGACGATCGAATAGCCTGCGGGATCATCGACCCAGGCTTGGAGCGCTGTCGGCGTCCAGCCGCATGCCCGTCCCCCGAGATGAACGGGTGGCGGGAATTTCCCTTCTGCAATGCGTCGGTACAAGGTGGCGCGGCTTAACGCAGTAATGCGTATCACGTCGGCCATGCGGAAGAATGCCGGGGCCACCATCGGTATGTTACGGCCGTAGTGGTCGGCAGGTTGTGCGAGAGACATGGTGAATCCTGAGAAAGTGACCATGCCCTCAGATTGACTCAGAAGGTCTCGACTGGAAACTCACGTAGGCGTACTGTGGCGAAGCCAGCCAGCGTATTTTTCATTTCTTCGAATGAACTGGTTCAGATGTATCCGAATCGCTCACATGATGCGTTGGCTTGGCATGGATGATCAGGGGGCTGGATTGGCCCGACCGACTGGATCGCTTGAACACTCGATCACGCTCCATGAATGCTTCCAGCATGTGCGGGATCAGCGTGGCGGTGTCGATCGGCTCGCCGAAGGTCTTCGCATGCAACGCCGCATATCGGTCCAACTCCGTCTTGAGCGCACTCGTGCAGGCGAAAGTGACCTTGATGGTCGCGGTTTTGGGCAGCGGCCCCAGCCGCAGCTTGTTGGTGGATATGCTCATTGTGACGATCCCCTCTGGAAGAATAGCGGCTGGTACGGCCGCAGGATCAGATCCTTGTTCACCATGACCCGCATCGGAAAGCCGGGCCGGACAGTAAGCGTCGGCTGGATGCTCACATTGCGTTTGGTGATCTCCTGACCGACCTGGTTCACTGTGTCCTGCCCGCTCTGGCGCGTGGCGATGATGACCTTGCCATCGCTGCCGCTGCGATCAGGCGCAGCCAGTTCGGCACCGACTCCGAGTAGCGTGGACAACGCAGCACCGGCGAGGATGCGATCCCAATGCCAATCGACGCCATCCTCCAGCCCGGCATAGCCCGCCGGGTCAATGCCGGGCAAGCGGTCGAGCGAAATGGATGAGGTATCGGGCAGGATCAACCGCGTCCACACAAGTAATACGCGCCGCTGACCGAATGACACCTGACTGTCGTAGCGGCCGATCAGGCGCGAGCCCTGCGGAATTAGCAGGAAGCGACCTGTCGCCGTGTCGTAGACCGCCTCGGTGACGTTGGCGATGACCTGTCCCGGCAGGTCGGAGTTGATGCCCGTCACCAGCGCTGCCGGAATGATGGTGCCCGCTATCACCTGGTAGGGAGAGACTGGCAGTTGCAAGCTGGCCGAATTGCGGGTGGCGCTATCGTTGGTTTGGCCGCCATTGGCGACAAACGCCTGCTTCTGATCCTGCCGGTTTTGCACCGCCGTCGGGTCGGTCGGCTGCGCCGATGCGACCGCAGGGACCATCGGATTGAATGGCTGGTTGCCCGATACTGGATCAGGCATGGCCGTACTCGCAGTGGGCGACGCTGCCGCCTTCACCGCACCGCTATGAAAGAAAACCCCCGAACGTGCCGCCTCTTCGGCGTCACCTGGCTGTGCAATGCGCCCAGTCTGCGCGGGCGCTCCCGCATTACGCTGCGCCACTATGGCCGGACCCAAGTCGCCCGGCAATGGCTCGCCCAAAACGGGCACCGGCTTGGCAGCCACCGGCACCTTGGAATAGTCCTTGGGCAACTGGTCGAGGTTCTCGGCATGCGAGACACGGTCCACGTTGTATAGCTCGGTGGCCGCGTTGCGCTCGCGCTTGTGCGATTGCAGCGACCACAGCGTGCCCCCCAACACGACCGCGCCCAGCGTGCCCGCAAGGACGGCCAGCATGCGTCGGTTCAGTCGCGTAACCGGGCGCGGCGAAGCGCGCAGAGCCATGGTGTCCGGGTCGGCCTTATTCGACCCAGTTGGTGGTGGCGTGGCGGGCGTGCTCATGCTCAATGCCTCCGTGCCGTGCTGCCCACGCCATCGGTGCGCTCGATGCGAACAACGGCGGCCTTGTCAGCGCCCAGCCGCAACTCGGCAGCACCAAACAGCCGATCCACCACGTAGTACGGCGAGCGGAAGCGGTAGTTCACGAGCTGGCCATCGCCCTGCGCTCCGATCACGAACAGCGGCGGCAACTCGCCTTGCGCGATGCCGACGGGGAACTGGATGTAGACCCGTTCGCCGTCGTCAAAGGCGCGCAGCGGTTTCCACGGTGGGCTGTCGCCGGAAATCGCGTAGCGGAATTTGATCTGCTCCAGCGACAAGCCGGAGTCCACCGGCGCTGCCGTCTGAGCCTGCTGCGCTTGCTTCTGCAAGGCCAGCAAGCGGTCTTTCGGATAGTCCCACGATGCGGAGGCCATCCACGTCTGCGGCGTCGAAGACAGTTCAAGCAGGTAGGTGCGACGATTGGTGGTGATGACTAGGTTTGTCTTCAACCCGATGCGCGTTGGTTTCACGAGGATGTTCACACGCAGGCTGGCGCCCGCACCGCTGGCCGTGTCGCCGACGATCCAGCGCACTGTGTCGCCGGCCGAGACCGTCACCAACTCTTCACCCTGCTGCAAGGCGATGACGGTGACGCGGCCCGGACTGGTGTAGACCTGATACAGCGCGCCGTCCGCATACGGCCAGACCTGGATAGCGTTGATGTAACCCTCGCGGCTGGGGGCCACGCGCGCTTCGGCATTGGCGCCCGCTACGCGCGTTTTCTCGTCGGGTGATTCAGCCACCGGTTTGTCCTCTGGTGCCTCGGGTACGTTCGGCAAGGACTTCAACTGCTCGGGCAGCGGCAGTGGTTTTGGCACTTCGACTACCTCGATGGGTTTGGGCGGCTCTGGCAACGCGTGCGCCGCGACAAATTCATCCAGCGTGATGTCAGGTGGCGGCTGGCCATGCGTGGCGCAGCCGGTGACGGTTGCCAAGGTGGCACTCAGGATCAACGCCAAAGCGGCAATGCGGATTTGTGTTTTCATGGTTTCTTGACTCCTTCAGTTGCGTCGAGTTCACGGCTCCAGGACAGGCCGTTGACATAGATTCCCAGCGGGTTCTTGCGCAGTCGCTCTTCGGTGCGTGGCGGCTGCAACACCACGGACAGCATGGCGGTCCAGCGCTCGGTGCCCGAGGGCGAACCGTTCGCGTAGTTGCGCTCGATCCAGCGCACCTGGAACGAGGATTCGCTGGCGCGAACCACACTGGTGATCTCCACCGCCGTCGAGGTCTGGCCGATGCGCGCGAACGGATCGTTGGTGCGTGCGTAGTCGTTCAGCGTGGCCGCGCCCTTGTCCGTCGTGTAGTCGTAGGCTTCGAGCCAGTTTTGGCGGACGACGATCGGATCGATCGACAGCGAACGCACGTCGGTGACGAAGCGCGCCAGGTGGTAGGCGATCTGTGCGTCATTCGGCTTGTACGGCGTGGCCGCTTCGCCGACCGCGCGCACCTGGCCACCGACGGCCACCTCCACCACATAGGGTGTGACGATGGACTGTGCCGAACGCCACACCAGACCGCCCGCCATCAGCAATGCCAGCGACAGACAACCGAATGCCATCAGCCGCCAGTTCTTCGCCTGCACGCGGGCGCTGCCGATACGCTGATCCCAGACCTGCGCAGCGGCTTGGTAGGGAGTGACAGGCTCGGGCGTTTCCGAGTAGCGCACCTGGGGNNCTGGATTCAGACGTTGGATTCGTCACGCAGGCTCGGACTGGCACCGCTGCCGCCGTGGTCGCCTGAGCGCAGCGTGTGCGCCGCCGTCGTGGCCGCATGGCTCACCTGCTGTTTGCGACGCATTTGTTTGGCCCAGGCGGGCTCTGCCGTAGGGGGCTTGGCTTCGGTCGAATTGGCCGATTCGGTAGAACCGGCTGCTGCCGCAGGCGCAGCGGCCTCCGCGACGAAATTTGCTACGCGGTCCTTGACCGCTTTCGCACCGGCTGCGACGCGCTGGCCGACAGCACCGGCAGANNTGGCGACGCCAGCACCAGCAGCGCGAACACCACCACTGCCCGATGCCGCGGCACCGGCCTGGTAGGCCGACTTCGTGCCGCTGGCCATCGCGCTGCTCGCACGCCCAGCCGACGCCGCTCCGCCGATGGCGGCGCGTGTTGCACCCGGCACCATGCGCGCACCTGCGGCCACCGCAGCGCCACCCGTCGCGATAGCCGCGCCACCGGCCACCGCCAAACCAGCAGCACCCAGCGCCGTTCCGGCCACCGCACCGGCTCCGAGCTGTGGCGCTCCCGATACCAGCCCGGTTGCAATTCCCGGCCCGAAGATCCCCAGTCCCAGCATTGCCAGTGAAGCCAGCATGATGGTCAGCGCCAGATCGATAGAGGGCTCAGTGCCGGGCGGCACCTGGAACTGCGCAAACAGTCCCGTACCGATGCCCACAATCACCGCCAGCACCAGCACCTTGATGCCCG
>DFWT01000287.1 GCA_002381045.1 Rhodoferax sp. UBA4127 | reverse complement strand
CGTGGGCACAAGGCCCTTACCCTGCACAGTGAGTTTCTGTCACTCCCACGCTGTTGGCGAAATGATTTGCCTGTCAGCACGCCTGTCGTTGCATTTTGGTTCGCCTGTCGATCCGCCTGTCGTTGCAGGCTGCTGGAAATTGATTCGACTGTCAGCACGCCTGTCGTGTCGCCTGTCGTGGCCATTCACGCAGTTGGGATGCTCCGCTGCGAACAAGCACACACGTAAGGCCGGTCACTTCCACGCTGCTGTTGAATTGATTCGCCTGTCAGAACGCCTGTCGTTGCATTTTGGTTCGCCTGTCGATTCGCCTGTCACGCATGTTGTGTCGCCTGTGGCACAACCTGTCGTATCGCCTGTCACGCCATGAATTGCAGGATGTTCGGTGGCATCTTGCAGCTTTCAATCCTGCTCAAGTCGGGGCAGCTGAAGTCAGCGCCAGATAGCTGGCATCCAGGAATCGGCGTTGCCTTGTAGTGAATGACTCCAAGCAGGATGCCCCATCTGCATAGTCACCGTCTCTTGATGACCAGAAGCGGGGTTTTACAAACGACTGCTTTCAATCGCCATGATGTTCATCAGTTTCCCACCTTGAATCACGCGAAATTTTTCGGTCGTACTCCGAAACTGGTAATAAGTCAACGCGTCACTTACGAGGGAACCAATGCACCGCCACCCATCGCTTGGTAAAGCGTGACAGTATTCGATAGCCGCCGTGCCCGCACCTCCAAAGTATTGATATGGGCTTGCTGGGCTTGCTGTTGCGACATGAGCAACTGCAAATAGCTTGCTGAACCCAATGTATATTGCCGCTCAACGAGTTTGAGTGCTTTTGCAGCCGACGCATTTGCGCTTTCCAGAGACTGCTGCACCAGCGCGTCGCTCTCAATCGTGCGAAGAACATCGGCCACGTTGCGCAGCGACTGCAGCACAGTTTGCTGATAGTTGGCCCTTGCGGCATCCAGACCCGCCTCAAGGGCCTTGGTGTTGGCTCGCAGTCCGGGGTTGAACAGGGGTTGCACCAGTTGGCCGCCCAGACTCCAGATCAAGGAGCCTGCGCCAAACAAACTGGCCGTTGTCAAAGCTTGCGTGCCCAAGTTGGCGGTCAGTGTCAGTTGCGGATACAACTTTGCAACAGCGACCCCGTATTGCGCGCTTGCCGTTTGAAGCAAGGCTTCGGATGCCCGCACGTCAGGACGGCGGCGCACCCATTCTGAGGGGACGCTAAGGGGCAAGGTGCTTGGCAAAGAAAAATCAGCAAGCTCGAAATCAGGCAAACCGCTTTCACCGGGTGCCAATCCCGCCAGAAGGGCCAAAAGATGACGGGTTTGCGCTTTCTTGTTGTGAATTCCATGTAACCCCGCCTGGGTTTGTTCCATTTGCGCCTGCAAAGCAAGGACTTCAAGTTGCGTGCCAGCACCCAACTCAATGCGCTTGCGCGTGATGGCAATTTGTTCGGCTTGTCCTTGTAGCAGGATGTTCGTAGCGTCAATTTGAGCCGCGAGTTGTGCCTGCGTGATGGCAGTCAGCACCAGATTGGCCGCCAGCGTGAGACGTGTACCTTCAAGCTGGTAGGACTGATAGTCCGCTTGCGCTGTCAACGCTTCCAATGCGCGGCGGTTGCCGCCTGCCAGATCGAGGTCATAGTTCACCGCAACCGTAGCGTTGTACAGATCGTAGGTGCGTTCTCCGTCAGGTAATCCAGCGGCCGCATTGTTGGCCCCAAGCCGTTGAGCGCCAAGCTTGGCATTGACTTGAGGTAGCTCAGTTGCGCCCGATGAGGCTGCGTAATTGTGCCGCGCTTGTCGTAAGGTGGCTTGCGCTGCGGCGAGTGACGGGCTGGCCACCAGCGCCTGGGCGATCAGGTGGTTGAGCTTGTCCGATTGCAGCTCTTTCCACCACTCGCCGGGCACCGCTGCGTTGGCAAACTGCTGCGACACACCATGAATGACCGGGCTGGCGGCAGTCCTGGCAGGCGGTGCGTCAGTCGCCAAGTTCGTCAAGGACAGTAACTCGGGGCGCACGTAATCAGGCCCTGAAGCGCAACCTACCATGGCGACGACTAGCGGCGACAGTACAAACAGGTGTGCCCATAGGGGCAATCGACGGCGGGTGGTTAGAGGGTTCATTTTTTGGATTCCTTGGTGCGTCTAAAACTCAATACTGAGCGTCACAGACCCGTACGCGTGGCTTGAGCCTTGTTCTTCAAACTCCCGGGTTCGCCAAACCCGCATGACGGCCAGCTTGACGCCGTGGCCGGCGATTGGGCTCTGCGCGCTGAGTCCGATTGCGGCCTGGGCAACCCAGGGACTTCTGGTGACGCTGTGGCTGGACTCGAAGAGATTGCCATCCAGCGAAAAGTCGTGCAACACCAGCTTTGTTTCCAGCGTTCCAAAGAGGTGGACGCCTGCGCGTGGTCTGCCAGACTGGGTTGTACCCCTACCGTCGCCACCATGAATAGAGGCAGCCGAGGGTGGGCGGTTTTCGGCACCAGGGCGAATCGGATAGGTGCCGAAGTCATTGGGAATATTCCAGCCAATGCGGCCTTCGATACCCACGGTCCCAGAGGTTTCTATGTTGCCGAGCTGCAGTCCTAGCGAACGGATGTAGTCGGCAGAAAATCCCGGCTGAATTGCGCCTGCGCCTTGGTAAGTTTTGAATTTCCGGTCCAGCGCCATTTGAACTGCGGGCTCGTTGCGTAACTGGTTGTCCCAACCCTGGAACCGCTCAGCACCGATCACATCGTGAATCAAGTCCTGAGCGGGTTGTGCCAGTGCCAGCGGACCGATAACTCCAAGAGTAATCTCGCGGGTATCAAGTACTTCCGTGTTGTTGTGGGGCTCGTGTTTGCGACGATTCCATGACATGCCGACGTAAAGCAAGCCTGCGTAGGGACGGTCGTCGGGAATCAAATCAGTTCGGGTTGAGTCCCTCGGTGTGAACATCGACTGGCCAAATTTCACAACCACGTTTTGCGCGTGAGCAGGGTTGTCCGCATCAGCCCAAAACCCAGGGTCAAGATATGAGATGAGCGCTGCGTGCAAACGCACTGCAGCAGGCAAACACGCCAAGTTCAACTTGCCGAAGATGTCGTGCGAGACGGCGGTGAATGCCACACCACTGGTGTAGTTTTGATCGGTGTCTGCAAAGAGATCATTCTCCAGTCTGGCGGTTGCTCCTCGGAATCTGATCGCATTGGAAGCATTGCATGCCTGGACATCAGAATCGGGTGTGTTAACGGTTTGTGCGCTGACAGGCGCAGCGCAAAGAACCAGTACGAGTGCCGTTGCTGGCAAGCGTCTCCTGTAGCCGGTTTGGCAACTACTTGGGTGGGGCTGAACTTTGTCCGACAGCATGGTCAATCCTGATTGGCGTCTTGCGCTGGCGGATTCCCACCATAGAACTTTTGCAAGGTAGCAATAATTTCTTCCACCGTGTTGACGAGGGTGAAGAGTTGCACATCTTGCGCACCGATGTAACCTTCTTCGATCAAAAAATCGAAGTTGATGGCCTTGCGCCAAAACTCGGTTCCCACCAGAACAATCGGTACCCGGCTGACTTTTCCGGTTTGCACCAGCGTAAGCACTTCAAATAACTCATCCATGGTGCCAAAGCCACCCGGGAAAACCACCAAGGCCTTGGCGCGCATCAAAAAATGCATTTTTCGCAGCCCGAAGTAGCGAAACTGAAAGCACAGGCCAGGTGTAATGAACGGATTGGGGGCTTGCTCGTGTTGCAGCGTGATGTTCAAACCAATGCTGCGCGCACCCGCGTCGAAGGCGCCCCGATTCGCCGCTTCCATGATGCCGGGGC
>DFWT01000094.1 GCA_002381045.1 Rhodoferax sp. UBA4127 | reverse complement strand
CCTGTCAGCACACCTGTCGTTGCATTTTGCTTTCCCTGTCGATTCGCCTGTCGTCGACTGCTTGAAATTGTTTCGCCTGTCAGCACGCCTGTCACGCATGTTGTTACGCCTGTGGTAACACCTGTCGTATCGCCTGTCACGCCATGACATGCAGCATGTTCAGTGGCGGCTTGCAGCTTTCAATCCTGCTCAAGTCGCGGCAGCCGAAGTCAGCGCCAGATAGCCGGCATCCAGGAACCTGCATTGCCTTGTAATGAATGACTGCAAGCAGGATGCCCCATCTGCATATTGATCGTCTCTTGATGACCACCAGCCGCTGTTCGGAATCAACCCTCCAAAGCGGTCTGTCACCAGGCACGTCTCTACAAAGCAGTCAGTCGCCACCAAAAAGCGGAACATTGGATCGGTCGGCTCCTGAGCAGCGACAGGCGAGAGTCGGTTTACGGGTGCGCATGCTCCAACGCCTTTGCATCAACCGCGCATCAGTTTGAAAAGTCTTTCGTTCTGTAGGGCTACTTGAATTTCAAAAGTTGATAATTACATCACAATGTGATGTAATTATCAAACCGACTGCCAAACTGCTCCAGTCGGCTTTTAACTAACCCCGCGGGGAGGTGGAGCCCTTGACCCGACAAAGGAGATTGCCATGAATGTCTTGCAAATTCCCAGGATGATTTTTTCCTTCTCAGATGGTTGGGACGACTTGATCCGGATTCATCCCTCGATCGCGCGTCTGTTCGCGCTGGTCGTTTTGCCACTGTCCTTATTGCCGCCAGCAATGATCTATTACGCCGGAGGAGGCTATGGCGATGTTTTTGTTCCAGGCATAACGCCTGAGCAATGGCATAGGGTGGCCGGGATATTCTTTCTTGCCGAGGTACTTACTGTTCCCGTCATGGCGTGGTTAATTCATCTGGTTTCAAGAATCAATAATACGGCTACCGACTACCACGCCTGCTTCACTCTGGCGGCGATCGCTCCGGTTCCAATGTGGCTTTCATCGCTGACGCTGTTCGTGCCTAATCTGTTCGTTGGGGTTGTAATTGGTGGGCTCGGTTTGTTGTGTTCAGTTGCCCTGATCTATCGCGGTGTGTATGCATTGTTCTCCATGAAAGAAGATATTAAGGCACAGCAAATGGCAACTGTGATTGCCGGCGCTGGGCTGTTCATGTGGCTGATATTGATGCAAATTGTCTTGAAGCACTGATGCCTCATTAGTGTAAAACAGCAGCTTTATGGGTCTGCTGCGATGCATCGAAGGATCGAGATGCCAAAATGTCCGCTTGATACCGATATAGGATGTATATGGCTGTACCGAAGCCCACCGCGTTACCGCTCAGCAAACATGATTTTGAGACACTGTCCGACTTTCGTTACCAGATTCGAAAATTTGAGCGCTTCAGCGAGGATTTGGCGCGCCAGCATGGTCTAACGCCTTTGCAATATTTGCTGTTATTGCATGTCAAAGGGTATTCCGGTCGTGACTGGGCAACCGTTGGCGAACTCGCAGAGCGCCTGCAGGCACAACAGCATGGTGTGGTTGCACTGATTTCGCGTTGTGAGAAGCTGCAATTTGTCGAACGTCGTCGCTCCTTTGAAGATCGGCGACGAATCGAAATTCATCTACTTGAGAATGGTGAAAAAGTGCTTAATGAATTGGCACAACTGCACCAGACTGGACTACTGGCCCTGCACGGGCGTTTCGTTGTACCCGATATAAGGGCCTTTGACCACACCTAGACCAGCTTCAATATGCCATGAAGGGCACCAATCAAAAGTCGTCTCGGCAACCCTGGCCAATGATAGAACGCGAGTAATCGCGATCGACTGGACAGTTTCCACCATAAGAAGCAGACGGCAAGTCCCTTCGCATGCTCATCAGCAGCCTATGAGCTGCCGAAATTGGCACTGCCCAGTATGGAGGTACGCCGAGAGTCCGCATCAGCAATATGATGCTCCACCAGATTGAACTGGTCGTCAGTATCAGTGCGGCCATGAAAAATGCCAGCCGATGGGGTGCAGCCAATAACCAGATAGGCCTCCAGGATGGAGTCACATGGTCTCCAGGGTCAATACAGAATGCGGCAGCGGATCGTTTGTGGGACTGCACACAACTCATCGAGCGCCGCATGGCTAGCTGCGCTGTCCACATCAATGACCACGTAGCCCACTTCGTCATTGGTGCTGAGATACTGCGCAGCTATGTTTATTCCAGCCGCAGACAGCCTTTCATTGACGTGAGCAAGTACCCCTGGCACATTGTGGTGGATGTGCAGCAAACGGCTACGTCCGGTGTGGGCTGGTAGCGCCACCTCTGGGAAATTGACAGCGGAAGTGCTTGAGCCGTTGTCGCTGTAGCGAATCAGCTTGGCTGCAACCTCGGTGCCAATGTTGACCTGCGCCTCCAGCGTCGATCCGCCAATGTGCGGAGTCAGAATCACATTGTCAAAACGTGTCAACGACGAAATAAACACCGCATCATTTCCTTGCGGCTCAACCGGGAAAACGTCGATGGCAGCTCCGTGCAAGTGTCGGCGCTCAAGTGCAGCAGTCAATGCGTCAATATTGACTACGCTGCCACGTGACGCATTGATCAAGTGGCTACCCGGTTTCATGGCGGCCAGCTGTTCCACACCAAACATGTTGGTGGTTTGTGGTGTCTCCGGCACGTGCAAGCTGACCACATCAGAGCTGCTCAGCAGCACATCCAGACTGGTCATTGCTACGGCGTTGCCAAGTGGCAATTTGGCCTCAATGTCGAAAAACACCACGCGCATGCCAAGCTGTTCGGCAAGCACACCAATCTGCGTGCCAATGTGACCGTAGCCAACGATTCCTAGTGTTTTACCGCGGACCTCGTAGGAATTGGCAGCACTCTTGACCCAACCACCTTTGTGCAGAATTGCATTCTTTTCGGGAATGCCACGCATCAACATGATGATGTCCGCCAGCACCAACTCGGCCACGCTGCGCGTATTGGAAAATGGCGCATTGAAGACTGGAATACCCAAGCGCATGGCAGCTTTCAAGTCCACCTGGTTGGTGCCAATGCAAAAGCATCCGACTGCAACCAACTGCTGGACGTGCTGCAGCACGTCTGCGGTAAGTTGGGTGCCTGATCGGATACCCAGAAAGTGCGCATCGCTGATTGCGCTGATCAGGTCATCGCCGATCAATGCCTTGGCGTGGGTGACGATTTGGGTGTAGCCTGCGTCCTGAAAAATTTTGCCCGCTGAGGGATGAATACCTTCAAGCAAGACCGCTTTGAGGTCCCTCTTCAGGGTGAATGAGGCAATGGATTTCTGGATCATGAAGTTATCGAATGAGGTCTGGAGGGAGCAAAATGAATACGTTGCCAGAGAAATCAATTAGCCCTCGCGGTGGGCGACTTATGAAACGAAACAAGTTGTGGACCAGTCCCGCTAATCCCAACCGGAAGCAGCAGATCGGCCAGTGTGTAACGGCCTAGGTGGTCAAGGAAACTTTGTAGTGCGCCTGTCATGATGCCGGTTAGCTGGCAGCTACCGTTGAGCTGGCAAGTCGTCTCGGTGCTGTCTGCCAGACATTCGACGATGGCGAAATCTGGCTCGATGCTTTTGACCACTGCACCCAGGTTAATCTGGTCTGGCAAACCAGCCAGCCGCATACCCCCGCCTTTGCCACGTACGGTCTCGATCCATCCAGCCAAGGCCAACTGGTGGGTCACCTTCATCAGGTGTGCTTCAGAAATATCGTAGGTCTTCGCCACCTCAGAGATGGTGCACAGGCGCTGCGGGTTTTTTGCAACGTGCATCAACAAACGCATCGCATAGTCACTCATGAGCGTCAGACGCATGGTGCAAAGCCCTCAGGCAAGTTAACACTTTTGAGGGATTGGTAAATCGCCAGTCGTTCAGTTTTATACTGTTTGCGCATTTCGGGGCCTCAGGCTGCCAATACTTCAATGTCAGGTTCCAACGTACGCAAGCGGCTTTCGATGCTCTGGAGCGTGCCAGAAATCGAGCTTGGGCAAGTTCCACACGCGCCCTGGTAGTGCACGATAAGCTGGTTGCCGACCAGACTGAGCACGTGCAGGTCGCCGCCATCGCTTTGCAGGTAGGGCCGGATCTCCTGATCCAGCACCAGTTCTATGTCGTCCAGGCGCTGGCGGTCCTCCAGACTCAGATCGGCCACACTGGCCCGCGCTGCAAACACAGCGGCCGCCGACTGCGTAGTGGCGGCAGGGGCAGCCCGCACGGGGACGGCAATTTCACGCGCCAGCTTGTTCCAGTCGGCCTGGCCGTCCTGGGTCACGGTGAGCCAGCTGTCAATGTAAAAAACGTTGCTGACATGCGCAATGGCAAACAGCGCGCTGGCAAGTGCGTCGTTCTGGGCCTGTTGCGCGTTTTCATACGAATGCGCTATGCCCCAGCTAAGGGGTTCGCGCAGCAGAAACTTCCGCGCATTCGGATTGGGCGTCTCATCGATGTCAACGATTTTTGGCATGTTGGTGGTGTCCAGTCGGTTTGGTTAGGTGCCTTAGGCATCGCCCGAGGGGGCGTGCATCGGGTCTGCCGCTGCCTCAGTTGAGGTGCTTGGCTCAGCGTTGAACGCGGCTTGCAGCGTGTGCCACGGCAGAATGGCGCACTTCACCCGCATTGGTAGCGCACTGATGCCAGAAAAGACCGCCAGGCGGCCAATGTGCGGGCCGTCCTTCGCGTCCATGCGCCCGGTGGCCATATCCACAAACTCGTGAATCAGTGCTTTGGCATGGTCAGCGCTCTTGCCTTTGACCGCTGCCGTCATCATTGAAGCAGAAGCCTTGCAAATAGCACAGGACTCGCCGTGAAAGGCAATACGTTCGACGGCGTCGCCCTTGAGTTCCAACGCGACGTGAATGTGGTCACCACACAGCGGATTCACGCCTTCGGCATGGTGGCTGGGATGCTCAAGCTCGCCATAGTTGCGCGGCTTGCGGTTGTGGTCCAGGATCACCTCCTGGTACAGGGCTTTGGGATCTGCGCTCATGCGAATACCTTTTGAACGGTGCGGATGCCAGCGACAAGCGCGTCCACGTCAGAGAGCGTGTTGTAAAACGCAAAGGATGCACGCGAGGTGGCGACCACGCCCAGGCGTGCCATCAGCGGTTGCGCGCAGTGGTGGCCAGTGCGCACTGCGACACCTTCCTGGTTGAGTAAAGTGCCCATGTCGTGCGGGTGGATGCCCTTCACAGCAAAGGACAGCACCGCCGCCTTGTCCTTCGCGGTGCCCATCAAACGAACGCCGGGCAGGGCAGCCATTTGCTCGGTGGCATAGCGTAGTAATTCATGCTCGTGCGCGGCAATGGTTGGCATGCCAATGCTTGAGAGGTAATCCACCGCCGCACCCAGGCCGATGGCCGCAGCCATCGGGGGCGTGCCGGCCTCGAACTTGTTCGGAATCGGGGCGTAAGTGGTCTTCTCAAACGTGACGGTGTGGATCATGTCGCCACCGCCCTTGACAGGTTGCATGGTCTCCAACAAGGCCGCGCGTCCATACAGAATACCGATGCCGGTGGGGCCGCACAGCTTGTGGCCCGAAAAGGCATAAAAATCACAGCCCAGGTCTTGCACGTCGAGCGCCAGGTGCGGCGCGGCCTGCGCGCCATCGACCAGCACTGGCACGCCACGGGCGTGCGCGAAAGCAATCATTTGCTTAACTGGGTTGATGCTGCCCAGTGCATTCGAGACATGGCAGACGCTCACCAGGCGGGTTCGGTCATTGAACAGTGCCTCGTACTGATCCAATTGCAGTTCGCCGGCGTCGTTCATCGGCACGACGCGAATCCTGGCGCCTTTCTCAAGAGCCAGCATCTGCCACGGAACGATGTTGGAGTGGTGCTCCAGCACCGTCAAAATGATCTCATCACCTGCTTTGATGTTCTGGCGGCCCCAGCCCTGGGAGACCAAGTTAATGCTGTCGGTGGTGCCACTGGTGAAGAGCACTTCGCGCGCCTCTCGCGCATTAATGAAGCGCTGCAGTGTGACGCGCGCCGCCTCGTAAGCAGAAGTCGCCGTTTCCGACAGGTAATGCACAGCGCGGTGAATGTTGGCGTGTTCGCTGGTCTGGTAACGCACTAAGCGATCAATCACGGGTTGCGGCATCTGGCTCGATGCCGCGTTGTCCAGATAGACCAGCGGCTTGCCCGCCACCGTGAGCTTGAGGATCGGAAAGTCCAAGCGAATGCGGGCCACGTCAAAGGCAGCTGGCGTGCTGGTTGTGGCCGACATTTGCAGGGTGTTCATTGCTGGCCTGTGGTTTGTGCAAGCACCGTCTGCTCCAGCTGCCCACGCAATGATGCGACCGCAATACGGTCGATGACTTCAGCGCCGAAAGCGTAGGTCAGCAGATTGCGGGCAACATCCTCGGGCAAGCCGCGACTTTGCAGGTAGAACACTTCTTCGCTGTCGAGCTGGCCAACGGTGGCGCCGTGTGTGCACTTCACGTCGTTGGCAAATATCTCCAGCTGCGGCTGGGTGTCGACCTCCGCCTTGCGAGACAGCAGCAGGTTGCGGCTCGATTGTGCCGAATCGGTTTGCTGCGCACCGGGTCGCACCATCACCTGGCCGTTAAACACCGCATGCGCGGTTCCGCCCACAATGCACTTGTGCAACTGGCGGCTGGTGCCGTGTGGTTTGGTATGGTCGATGAAGGTGTGGGTATCGGCCAGCTGCTCGCCGCCGATCAAGGCCAGCCCGTCCAGAACGCACTCCGCGCCTTCGCCGATCTGGGTCACTTTCAGGTCGAGCCTGGATGTCTGCCCGCCCAGAGCAACGCTGACTGAATGGTAGCGGCTGGCAGCGGCCAACGACACGGCGCAACTGGCTATGTGAAAGGCCTGTGTGCTCTCGCGCTGAAGGCGCACGTGGTCCAACTGTGCGTTCGCGCCAATAGCCACTTCGGCCACGGTATTGGTGAAATAAGTGCCCTCGTGCAAGGCGACGTAGTCTTCAATCACCGTCGCCTCGCTTCCGGCCCCAACCACCAACAATAGGCGCGGATGGCTGGCGACATCAGGCTGTGTGGAAACGAAGAGCAAGTGCACGGGCGCGGCCAGAACGGTGTCACCTGGCACGACGAGCACGGCCGCATCCTGCAGAAATGCAGTGTTGAGTGCCGAAAACAGTCCATCACCGCTGGCGGCGTGCTGCCCAAGATGCCCCTGGAGGGTGGCGGCCTGCTTGGCCAGCATGGCGGGAAGCGTGCCAACCGCCAACCTGGCATCCAGATTGACGCTGGACAGCAGCGGCGCGTGGACACCGTCTACAAAAACCAGTCGCGTTGTCGCCTCATCGATGTGCAGATGCGCGATGTCGGCGGGCTGCACATGCGTGGGCGTGCGAAGTGGATGAAACGATTGACGCGCAAAGGCAGTCAGGCTGGTGAAACGCCAGGCTTCGTCATGTGTGCTGGGCAGTGTGAGGGCGCTCACGCGCTCCAGCGCCCTGGCGCGCAGGGCGATGAGCCAGTCCGGCTGCGTCGCTGTCGAGGCTTTGCCGGGCGGCAGCGCCAGAGCAGCCAGTAAGCTATCCAGAACGCCTCGCTCCGTCACAATCGCGGTACCGTTGCTCATGCCACTGCTCCTGCGGCCTCGGCTTCGGCCTCGATCCAGTCGTAGCCGCGTTCTTCCAGTTCGAGTGCAAGCTCTTTGCCGCCGGTGCGGATGATGCGCCCGGCGCTCATCACATGCACGTAGTCGGGCACGATATAGTTCAACAAGCGCTGGTAGTGCGTGACCAGCACGATGGCGTTATCCTTTTTGGCCAGATGATTGACGCCTTGCGACACCACACGCAGCGCGTCGATGTCCAGGCCCGAGTCGGTTTCATCCAGGATGGCCAGACTGGGTTCGAGCAGCGCCATCTGCAAGATCTCGTTACGCTTTTTCTCGCCACCAGAAAAACCTTCGTTGACGCTGCGCTCCAGAAACTCGGGGCTCATCTCGAGCTGCTTCATCTTCTCGCGCACCAGGTCGTCAAACTCCAATGGGTCCAACTCCTCCTGGCCGCGCTCCGCCTGCACGGTGTTGTAGGCCAGCCGCAAGAACTGGCTGTTGCCCACGCCAGGGATCTCAATCGGGTACTGGAAGGCCAGAAACACACCTGCACGGGCGCGCAGCTCAGGGGACAATTCCAGCAGGTTTTTGCCCTCAAACAGCACCGCGCCGCCGGTTACCTGGTACGCCGTATGACCCGCCAGTACCTTGGCGAAAGTGCTCTTGCCCGAGCCATTGGGACCCATGATGGCGTGCACTTCGCCACGCTTGACCGTAAAGTCGAGATTTTTGAGAATCTCGGTCCCGTTGACACTGGCGCGCAGGCCGCGCACCTCCAGCAATGTTGGGCTGTTTTCGATAATCATCCTACGCTTCCTTCCAGCTTGAATCCGAGTAATTTAGTGGCTTCAACCGCGAATTCCATCGGCAGTTGTTGAAACACGTCTTTGCAAAAACCATTGATGATCATGGAAACAGCTTCCTCGGCCCCGATGCCGCGTTGTGCAAAATAGAACATCTGGTCTTCGCCAATTTTGGAGGTGGAAGCTTCGTGCTCCACTTGGGCGCTTGGGTTGCGCACCTGGATGTACGGAAAAGTGTTGGCGCTGCATTTGGCGCCCACCAGCATGGAGTCGCACTGTGAGTAGTTGCGCGCGCCCTCGGCACCGGGCATCACCTTGACAAGGCCCCGGTAGCTGTTGCTTGACTGACCGGCCGAAATGCCCTTGCTGACAATGGTGCTGCGGGTGTTCTTGCCGATGTGGATCATCTTGGTGCCGGTGTCGGCCTGTTGGTGGTGATTAGTCACCGCCACCGAATAGAACTCGCCCACCGAGTTGTCGCCCAGCAAAATGCATGACGGGTACTTCCAGGTGATGGCCGAGCCTGTCTCCACCTGGGTCCAGGAAATGCGTGAGTTCACGCCCCGGCACATGCCGCGCTTGGTGACGAAGTTGTAGATGCCACCGACGCCGTTAACGTCGCCTGCGTACCAGTTTTGCACCGTGGAGTATTTGATGTCAGCGTTGTCCAGTGCCACCAATTCCACCACAGCCGCATGCAGCTGGTTGGTGTCGAACTGCGGCGCCGTGCAGCCTTCCAGGTAGGACACGGACGCGCCCTCTTCGGCCACGATCAGGGTGCGTTCAAACTGGCCAGAGTCTTGGGTGTTGATGCGGAAGTAGGTAGACAGTTCCATCGGGCACTTGACGCCCTTCGGGATGAAGCAAAACGAGCCATCGGTGAACACCGCAGAATTGAGCGCGGCGTAGTAGTTATCAGCTGATGGCACCACGCTGCCGAGGTATTGCCGGACCATCTCGGGGTGGTTTTGCACCGCCTCGGAGATAGAACCAAAAATAATGCCAACTTCGGCCAGCTTGGCCTTGTAGGTGGTGGTTACAGAGACGCTGGCGAAAATCACATCGACCGCCACGCCCGCCAGCAACGCGCGCTCGTGCATCGGCACGCCGAGCTTTTCAAAGGTGCGCAGCAACTCTGGGTCAACTTCGTCCATGCTCTTGAGCTTCGGTTTGGACTTGGGTGCCGCGTAGTAGCTGATCGCCTGAAAATCGATCTTCGGATACTTGACATTGGCCCACTCGGGCTCGGTCATGGTCAGCCAGTGGCGAAAAGCCTTCAGTCGGAATTCAAGCAACCATTCAGGCTCGTTCTTCTTGGCGGAGATCAGCCGAATAGTGTCTTCACTCAAACCCTTGGCCGCCACATCTGACGCAATGTCGGTGACAAAACCATGCTTGTAGGGCTGATTAACCAGGTTTTGCAGCACGGCACTCATGCGTCGCCTCCCTTGCTAACGCCTGGTTTCAAGCTAAAGCTTTCGCCGCAGCCGCAGGTGTTGCTAACGTTGGGGTTGTCAAACTGAAAACTCCGTTTGAGTCCGTCGGCAATGAAGTCCAGGCAGGCACCGTCGAGGCTTTGCAGGTCACACGTGGAAACCAGCAAAGTGGCGCCGTGGTTGTTGATGCTCTCTTCATTGCTACGTACCTCATCGGCGAGCTCGTAGGTGTATGCGTAACCAGAACACCCTACAGGCTTGAGGCCCACGCGCAATCCAACACCGCCTCCGTGTTTATCAATTTCCGAAAGGATTTGTCTGGCTGCCGCAGGGGTCAAAGTGATTGATGTCATGTAGCTCTCCGTTAGATGTATTTTAAATACATCTTATAAAAAATGCCAACATGCTGAAAATTCAGTAATGAGCGTAAGGTTAAGACCCGTTGACATCACGCATGCGGTCGGGTGAGCCGGTTCGCTGAAGAAATTGATGACACCAAACGAGCACCGCAGGCAGATGGGCTTCCCAAGCTGATATGCGGTTGATAACAAGTTGCTGGTGCATCGGTACCCTAAACCTGACCTTTGCGCTCCCATAGTCTCAACCGACCAACTTCCGGTCGGCATCAACCAGACGTCACGGCCGAATCACAGGCACCAAACTCATAGGCAGTGGATTGCTGAATGAATAAAGCGGTCACTGGCTAGATCACGCCTGTCAACGCGCTAATTGAAAGGCTGACGTATCCTTTCCGGTGGTCGCCGCAACGAGGGAGATGTACGGCAATTCGGCGTTGCCTGGCAAATTAAAGCATTTATGTCCAATCTACCTGTGGCGAGTCGATGCCTCCGCACCGCCGATATCGGCAGGGACGATAGCCACACCTGATGTAACAAACCGACCTTCTCCTCAAACAGACGACAAAGCGATTTGCTTGTAAAGTGCCACTAGCGTATCCGTCTGCGTGACGACGCCAAGCACCTTCCGCTCGTCATCAATGACCGGAATATGCTGCATATTTTTCTCGATCATTTGATGAACCAGCGTGTTGATCGGGGTATCAAGCCGAGCGCTGGACACACCTGTCGTCATGATTTGACTAACCAACGTAGCTTTTTTGGATTTGGCGCCAGGCAGACGCTGCAGCATGCCCTGCAAGTGCACCGCCAGGCCAGCGNNCCGTGGTGTCATCCATTTGACGCAAAAAATCAGCCGTGCTCAAAATGCCAACTAGTTTGCCTTCCTGGTCGAGCACGGGCAGTGCTTTGACCCGGTGGTGACGCAACCGATTCCACGCCACCTCGATGTGGGTGTCCGGCTTCACACTGATCACATCGCGCGACATCACGTCAGCACAGGTCAACCCCACATGGCGTTCGAACGCGTGGTCAACCGCCAGGTTGTAGAGTTTCACCAACTCATCTTCCTGAATGTCAACGAAGGTATTGAGCGCTGTCACTGCACTTGCCAGATCGGTGTGATCAAGGCCACCGCGCAGCATCGGCACCACGTCGCCGGTATTGTGAGTTCGCACCTCGTCGGCGGTAACACTGTAGGGATAAGGTCGACCCAACAACCAAGTATTGATCAACCAGGTAAAAAGCAGCAGAAAAAACACGTTAAGGGCAACCAAACTTGCTGTGAGCGACATCTGCCCCATGCTGCCCGCCCCTCCCAACACGATCAACAGTACCAATGCACCACCGGGTGGATGGACACAGTTGAATCTGATCATGAGCCAGACCGTCATTCCAACACCAACGGCAGCGGCGACAACGACATTCGGAATCCAACTGACACATAGTAGACCGATGAGAGTGGCAAAAAAATAACTGACGACGACTGAGCGCGGCTGTGCCAGCGGGCTGTGCGGTTGAACATACAAAATCACCACGCTGGCCCCGACAGAGGCGATCAGCCAATTCGAATGCAAGGGCATGGCATGCAGCAACAACCCACACATCCCAACGCCAAGCAACGCGCCGACGCTGGACCGCCACTGCTGTGCTGCCGACATCGTAGGCAAGCNNAAATTGAAGTAGTCGGCAAACCGGGAACTAATTGCAAGCGCCGCACTTTTGGTATTTCAACCCTGCTCGCGATGGGGGCCACCAGATCCGCCAGCGTAACGCCATCCAGCACGGCCAGGTAACTTTGAGTGGCCTGATTTAGCACACCTTTGAGTCCGCAATGCTGACTTAAGCGACAGTGGTTTTGTATCGCATCGAAACACTCCACCATCGCAAAATCTGTCTCCGTGGCGCGCACCACCTCCCCTAGGCAAATGTCTTCGGCGTTGACCAACAGTCGCATGCCGCCGCCGCGGCCCCGAGTAGTTTCCAGCCAACCGCGGGCGGCCAACTCCTGCACGATCTTGGTCAGGTGGCTGCGAGAAATGCCATGGCTGTCGGCAATCTCGGTGATCGTGACAGGCTCGGCACGTTCCAGGCAAGCGGCACAGTACATCAACACACGCAGGGTGTAGTCAGTCCATTGGGTCAGGCGCATAGGTCAAGGTAGAAAATTAAAGATGCATTGAAGATGATTATTATCAAGTTAAAATAACATTCATACAACATTCATCTTTAAAGTGCCAACGCGCTACTCATGAAAAAGTCTTCACACGCCAAAATCATTCCAATTCAGCTGGTGTCCACGCAAACCAGCACAGCAAGCAGCTCCGATGAATTGATTTCGCTGTGCCAGGAGCCCGGGAAAATTTATTCCCGCTCAGTGGGGGGGCGGTTTGCACGGTTGCGCTGGGTCATGGTGTGGGTGACACAACTGGTTTTCTACGGCATCCCCTGGCTGCAGTGGAATGACCGCCAGGCTGTTTTGTTTAACTTGTCGAGCAGCCGGTTTTATATCTTTGGACTGGTGTTACATCCACAAGACTTGATCTATCTCGCCATCCTGATGGTGCTGGCAGCCTTGACGCTGTTTTTCTTTACTGCCGTGGCGGGCAGATTATGGTGCGGTTACGCTTGCCCACAAACGGTTTACACCGAAATCTTCCTATGGTTAGAGCGCGTCACCGAAGGCGATCGTCTGGCTCGCATGCGCCTTGACCAAGCGCCATGGGGAATACGAAAAATCGCCCGTAAAAGTGGCAAGCACGCGTTGTGGATTGGCTTGAGTTTGTTCACCGGATTTACCTTTGTCGGCTATTTCACCCCGATTCAGGCGTTGGCGAACGAATTGATTGCCCTGTCCTTTTCGCCATGGGAGTGGTTCTGGGTATTGTTCTACGGCTTTGCTACTTACGGCAATGCCGGCTACCTGCGCGAGCAAATCTGCAAACAGATGTGTCCCTATGCACGGATTCAAAGCGCACTGACCGACATGGATTCAATGGTGATTGCCTATGACGTAGAGCGTGGCGAATCCAGGGGCTCGCGAACACGCGCCGCAGACCCAAAGGCGTTGGGACTTGGCGACTGCATCGATTGCACACTGTGTGTGCAGGTTTGCCCCACCGGCATTGACATCCGAAACGGTTTACAAAACGAATGTATCGCCTGTGCCGCCTGCATTGATGTCTGCGATGAAGTGATGGAAAAAATGAACTACCCCAAGGGGTTGATTCGCTATTCATCCGGCAAAGGCATGGCCGACAAACTGACTGCCAATCAAATGGTGAAACGGGTTTGGCGACCACGTGTGTGGTTCTACAGTGTGCTGTTGCTGCTGGTGGTGTCCATCTTCATTGGCGGTTTATCCACACGCAAAGGGTTTGCTGTGGATGTCATTAAGGACCGTGGCGCGATGGCCCGAGAAACCGGTAACGGCGACATCGAAAACATCTACCGTCTGCAGATCATGAATACCACCGAGAAGATGCAAATCTACACCACCCACGCGCAAGGTCTGCCGGGCCTGAAGTTAGTGACCGATCCAGTGTTAAACGTACCCGCCGCAGGCATCGGTTCGCAGACCATTCGCCTGACATTGTCGGCCGAGGCTGCGCAAGAGCATCGCGGCAAAGCCAGTCCCATCATCTTCCTCGTTGAAACCCAAGCTGAAGGAAAAGTTGTGTCAGTAGAAGAGAAATCCACCTTTTTTATCCCACGTTGAGCCTGCAAACCACATCCCGCTATGGCCAAAAAATTCCCCATTCACCCTGCCAACCCCGAGCGTATCTGCTGGGGTTGTGACCAATTTTGTTCGATCGATGCCATGGCATGCTCCAACGAACGTTCACCGCATCCGGCAGAGTTGTTTGGCGATGACTGGCTGGCGTGGGGTGACCAGCAGCTGGCCCAGGTCGACACCCCAAAAGTCACCACTGACTCCTCCGAAAAAAACACATGAAAGTAAGCATGTCATTACCCATCTTCGGCCAAACACCTGCCGCTCCAGCGCCATATGGAATGCCGTGGTTACGGCTGGCATTTCGTCCCTTCTACCTTGGTGCCGCTTTGCTGGCTGCGCTGATCGTGCCACTTTGGGTGGCCATGTTTTTGGGTGCTATCACCTTGGCACCCACACCACCACCACTGCTGTGGCACGCGCATGAAATGTTGTTTGGCTTTGCCGTTGCGGTCATCGTGGGCTTCCTGATGACGGCGGGTAAAACCTGGACGGGACTCGCAACGCCGCGCGGCCCGGCTTTGGGCCTCCTGATCTTGCTCTGGCTCAGTGCCCGCGTGACCTCACTGGTGGCGCCATATGCGGTTTTTGCCGTGCTGGATCTCGCGCTGCTGCCCATTGTGGGGCTCATTTTTCTGCGTTTGTTGGTGCGCTCACGCAATTGGCGCAACGTTCCTTTGGCGCTGATTTTGTTGTTGCTTTCATTGGTGAACCTGACGTTTCATTTATCGGCAAACGGCATGATCAACCTGGCTCCGATGCGCAGTTTGTATGCGGGACTGGGCTTTATCGTGATGATTGAATGCGTGATGGCCGGGCGTGTGGTGCCATTTTTTACCGCTACCGCACTGTCCATCAAGATTGAGCCCGTTGTATGGCTGGAACGCAGTGTGTTGGCAACCACGGCCATAGGTTTGGTGTTGTGGGTCGCAGATTGGCACAGCGGACTGGCTGCAGCCGCCTTGGCGCTGGCCAGCGTCCTTAACCTGAGCCGCCAACTGCGCTGGCACACGCTCGCCACACTGAGCCGCCCGATTGTCTGGATTCTCCACTTCTCATACCTGTGGTTGTCGCTTGGACTGGCCTTGTTGGCCATGGCACAACTCGGCTGGGTCGCCGCCTCATTGGGCGTGCACGCCTTGGCCGTGGGTGCCACCGGCGGTCTGATCATTGGCATGATGACACGCACCTCACGCGGTCACACGGGACGCGTCTTGACAGTCGATACGCTTGAGACGGTGGCCTATCTGTTGGTCATGCTGGCGGCGGTGCTGCGGGTGTTGCTGCCTTTGGTGATGCCATCGTGGTACAGCTATGCCCTGATGTCTTCAGCGTCAGCCTGGAGTGCGGCATTTCTGATCTTCATGTGGCGCTACACCCCCTGGTTGGTGGCGGCACGCGGTGATGGCAAAGACGGCTGAGTATTGCCAAAAGGTTGGGGTCAGCGTGAGCCCAGCCAATAAGCCAACAGGATCATGCTGATGACAAAGCTCAACCAGCCCAGCAGCAGGTTGCGCCACAAGCTGGGTGCGTGGCGCAGCATCATGAAGTCATTGATGACGAGCAGGCCCTTGAAAAACGCAGCTCCGAAGATGATGAATACAGGTACCAGGCGGGCGTGTCCCAACTGACCTGACTCACCCAGCCAATAGGTTAGCCCGGTGGCGGCCAGCAACAGAAGCCAGACTGAGTCCGTTGGAAATTTCAGCATAGGTGGCATTAGCGCATCACGTAAATCAAGGGGAACAACACAATCCACAACAAATCCACCATGTGCCAAAAGGCCGCGCCGGTCTCCAGCGCATGCACATCATGGCTACCGTAGCAACCGGCATGGGTCTTGAAAAACAGAATCGTCAAAATCACCATGGCTGCCAACACATGAAAGAAGTGAAACGCAGTCAGCAAAATGTAGAACATGAAAAACGTGTTCGTGGACAGGTCGATACCTGCATTGGCCTTGGCAGAAAACTCCATCAACTTGATGATCGAAAAGCCAATGCCGCAGATCAAAGCGCCTCCCAGCCAACGCACCCCAATCACCGAAGCGTCACGCTTGACGGCCTGCACAGCGCGCACCACACACCAACTTCCGGTAATCAGCAAGGCCGTGTTGATAGCACCAGACTTTAAATCGAGCGTGCGTTGCGATGCATTAAACAGCGACACGTCAACAGTGCGTGCAAATGCATAAGATAGGAAAAGGATGCCGAACGCCAACAATTCCGCCAGGATGATGAGCCAGACCGCCAGATCACCCGCCAATCGGGCGTTGATAGCCGTGGACGATCTATCCATCTCGACCGTCCGGTCTGGGTGTACCAAACCAAACACCATAGCGTACCGTCCAACTCGACATGACCACACACCAAGCAACAGCCGCCGCTAACGTTAACGTCTGTGAATAGGTGTCAACAATGGCTGCGCTGATGCGCAAAATCACTGCAACCTGCAAAACGAAGTAAAGCAACCAGGCGGTGTTGTCGGCGGGTTCTTTGCGGCCTCCGTGGCCACTGCTTACCCGTGTAACCATCGTGTACATGGTGCTTCCCAGGTAGCCCATGGTCATCGCATGTAAGGGTGCCAAACCCAAAGAATTTGAATCCCCACTGGCAGCCATTAACCCGTGCGAAATGGCGTTGAGCGCCAACGCGATACCAAACCAAGCGAAGCCACCATACAGCATCGCCAACAGGCGAATTTTCAGGTTTTGAATATGACCCCAGCGCAACGCCAACCCCAACAGCAACATGGCCAGAAGTGCCTCGACCCAAACCTCTAACCACCTCAGTTCCTGCGGTAAAGGCCACCACCACAGATCGGTCACGCTGATCATTCCCTCAAAGATCAGCGCGGTGAGCATGACCATCAATACCCAGTTGGGTTGCCAAGCATCAAGCGTTTTTATCAAACTGGCGCTAAAAAACGGAATCATGCGGTGTGATACCACCGCGAATACCGGGGCCAAAAACCACCAGATGCCCATTTGGATGCCCATACGCAGTAGCGGCGTTGAATTGAGTGCCAAAGACACGACCAGCCAAAACATCACAGCAACACCAATCAAGCAAGCGGTACTGACCAGCTTTGGGTGTGTCTTGTCACTGACTTGGCTGCACCAAACCATGCGTGCAAATCGTAGGCTCAACGCGGTCCAACCGAGCGTCACCAGCCCCATCCCCAGTACTGCCAAGCGTGATTGCCAGTGCATCCCGATCCAAGCTACCGCCCAACCGGTCATCAGGGTAAGCAGTTCGGGCAGCAGGGCGCGTGCACCAATCGCCGGTAGTTTGAGCCATTTCGGGCCAGCCGTGTACAGGAAGCCGCAAAAAAACAAAGGCATGTAAGCCAGGCTCATCAGAAGTGCGTGGATCAAACTGACCGGAACAACTGGACTCAGCTGCCATTGCGATGCACGGGCCAGCAACAAACCCGTCCACCAAAGCGCGGATGTGCCCAGCATGACAGCACCCATAAAAAAAGCCAGGCGGTGCGGTGCTAGCAGCAAATGGCGCCAGCGCCAGCGGTGTGTCATAAGTCGAAAGTCATTGCGCATGGGACGATCAACGCTTGAGTTCCGCCAGCTTGTGCTCAATTTTGGCCCATTCATCAGCATCAGGCAGCGCCGCCTTGGTTCTCGTAATGGTTCTCCATTTCGGCGACAGCTCTGCATTGAGTGCAATGAAGTCCTGCTGATTGGCCGGCACATCTGCATCGGCATAGATAGCGTTAACCGGACACTCCGGTACACACACAGCACAATCTATGCAGTCGTCCGGATCAATTACCAAAAAATTGGCGCCTTCGCGAAACGCGTCCACCGGACACACATCAACACAATCGGTGTATTTACATCGAATGCACGATTCGGTCACAACAAATGTCATCGCAACGCTCCTGAGTTGTTCAACCTAACCACCCCCATCTTCACTTGCTGCAGAGCGTGGCCCAGGCTTGTGTGAGCTGCTTCACCAAGTCTTGCGGCTTGCGCACCATGGCATAACCGTTTTGACCAAACAGCATCGGCAGGTAATCGTGTGCCTTTGCATCAATCGTCACGCAAAACGGACTTAGACCCGCCGCATACGCCTCGCGTACCGCTTGACGCGTGTCCTCCAGACCATAGCGGCCTTCATAGACATCAAGATCATTAGGCTTGCCGTCGGTGAGCAGCATCAGCAAGCGTTTGCGCTCAGGACGAACGGTCATTTGCAGCGTGGCGTGGCGAATCGCCGCGCCGATGCGGGTGTAATAGCCGGGTTTGATGGCTCCGACGCGGGCGCGGCATGTGTCGTTCCAGCGCTCATCAAAGGTTTTTAGATGCTGCATCCGCACATGCTGCCTGCGCACCGAACTAAAACCCCAAATGGCAAACGGGTCCCCGGCAGCATGCAGCGCCTCACCAAAAATAAACATGGCATCGCGAATCACGTCAATGACACGCGCGTTGGGTGTGGCGTAGGCATCGGTCGACAAGGACAGATCGGCCAACAGCAGCGTCGCAAGGCTGCGATCAAGCCTGGCCCGACGTGTGTAAATGGGTGGTGTGTCGCTGTATGGCGTGGCAACCCCAAGCTGACCTGCGTGAAAACGCACCCACGCATCCAGGTCAAGGTCATTACCGCTGTCCTGGCCATGCAAGGCACGCGGCGCGTCACGCAATGTTTCTAGGCGGCGGCGCAGTTGCCTGGCTGTGAGCCGCAATGATGCACTAGGCGTGAAGGGAGGGCAATTTTGCGCCTGCATCACCTGCACCAGGCAATGGTCTGGCCGCAGCATGGCGCGCCGATAGTCCCACTCAGGCAAGTGAACGCCCTCACCTAGAGGTGCGTCATCGGCACTACTGCTGGGCAAATCCAGATCAAACCTGACTCGCGAAGCCAAGGTTTGACCATCAGCAGCCACCGAAAGTTTGTCCATCTCGTTGGCCGCTTCAAGGGCATTGCCATCTTCCTCATCATCCGAACTGCGGTTGACGTGCACCATTTCACTCCACGACATCAGCGCCTCTCCGCGAAAAGGCAACACCATGGCATTGCGACTTTGTTCGTGCCGGGCGGCCTTGGTGCGACGGCGTTTTTCATCGTGGTTTGCTGCCGGTTGTTGGTGCACGTCAGCCTCCTTATGACCCACCGGACGGCTTGGGTCGGCCGTGGCGCCAAGCCACAACCAGACCGCCGCGACGTCTTGTGACCGGCAGTTGCCCTCGCCGCTGACTTGCCCCATCAAGGCGGCACGCACAAGGGTTTCTAAATGCGCTGCCTGTTCCTTCAGTCCAGCTGGATGGGGACGCTGCGCCAAGTGGACTTGTAACAACGCCTGGTACCTTGCTGCAAAGCCAGGAAACCGCACCAACGCCGCTTGGCTGGCGCGCACGTTGTCTTTGATCCAGTTGCCGCTGTTGACAAAACACGCCGACAGCATGGCCAGCCACAGGTACAGATCACGGTTGAGTTGTGTCTCGGAAAATACGGCCAGCGTGGCGGGTAACGCCAGCACATCATGTTCCAGTTGGGCCGTGTCGGCGCACTTGGCGTTGCCTGCCAGTTTTTGCAGCCAATGGCGCTGGCCACCGACCGCCTGCTGGGAGGCAGCGCTGAACCGCAATGCAGCTGGGCCACCAGCAGCACGAAAAAGAATGCCGATGCACTTTTGCATATCTTGCAACTGCACCGCCGCTGCTGGGTAATCCTGACGCGCCACCTTGGTGACCGCGTGATGCCACCAGCGCCCGACCATTTCCTCCATCAGTTACTCCGGTCTTGTTCGCGCTTGCGTTGGCGCAAGGTTTCACGCAACGCATCCACACCAACTCGCCATTCCAGGGTTGGGGTGCGCTGCTGCGCACTCTGCGACGCATCGCAGGCGCTTAAACACTGGCCACATTGCACACACGAGAACATCATGCGCTTGATGTTGCGCGGGTTCAACCGCATGGGGCAAACGTTGTCGCAGGCCGACCCTCTGGGTTCATCACAGGTTTTGCAGTCGCGCGCACGCTCACGGGCAAACGCCACCACCATGCCTTTTGGGTTGGCCATCCAGGCCAGGCTCTGAAACAAACCCACAGCACATCCAAAGCGGCAGAACAAATGGCGTGCAAATGCAAATTCGAGAGTAAATAACGTGCTTGCAATCAACAGAAAACGAGTTTGATTGGGTGTCAGCGTGCCATGCAACAAGCCACCCCAAATCATGCTGGGTGGCAGCAAATAAGTGAGCAAGGTGATGGCCCAGACAAAGCCCATCAACGCACAACTGATGCCAAACAGCGGCCACCAGGAGGCATTGGACGCAGCACCCGCGCGCGGTGTCGGGCTTTTGTCCCAAACGCTCAGTTTGCCGCAGGCACGATGCAGCAAGGTGTTGAGACCTTCCACCATCGAGAAATGCGGGCACAACCAGCCGCAGTACAGGCGACCATAACGGTATGCCACGCCCAGAAAGACGGCAATGAACAACACGGCGGGCACAAAGGCCCGCAAAATAATTTGCAATGCGGCGGTAGTGGCGTCAACTTGCCCATGTGCCAACGCATCAATCCCCAGCGACCAGCGTTGCCCAAAAAACCAGAGCTGGGTTTCAGACAGGTCAAAACGCAGCAGGTTGAGTGCAGGTGCGGTCAAGAAGAGAAGAAAAAAACCGCCCTGCGTCACTTGACGCCACTTCTGCAGCCGGGCCGTGCTCAATTGACTGCTCGGCTGTGTGGGCATGGCGATTGTGATCTGGCAGGGTTCAAGCGGCATCGCCAAATAGGGCGCTGACCACTTCCGTCAAGGCTTGTGCTGTCGCAATGTCATCGGTGAGTGCATCAATGATGGCAGCCTGGCAGGCAATTTTCATGGGCAAGCCAGACGCCAGCAAGCGCCCCGCAGATACCAGCAAACGCGTGCTGGCGGTTTCTTCCAGATCGTGTTCTGTCAGTGATCGCAAGGCCTTGGCCAGCTGCACCAGCTGTTTGGCCTGAGCCTCGGAAATCCCGGATTCCTTTTGAACAATACCCACCTCAACATGGGGGATGGGGTAGTTCATGCTCAAGCTGACAAAGCGCTGGCGGGTGCTGGGTTTGAGCCCCTTGAGCAGATTCTGATAGCCAGGGTTGTAAGAGATCACCAGCATGAACTCAGGCGGTGCAGCCAACTCTTCGCCGGTGCGCTCGATCGGCAAAATGCGCCGGTCGTCGGCCAGCGGGTGCAGCACCACCGTGGTGTCCTTGCGAGCTTCGACCACTTCATCAAGATAACAAATGGCACCCAGACGGACCGCACGCGCCAATGGCCCGTCCGACCAATTGGTACTGCCATTGCCAATCAGAAACCGCCCCACCAGGTCGGCAGCACTCAGATCGTCGTGGCATGACACCGTGACAAGAGGCCGCCCCAGGCGCATCGCCATGTGCTCGACAAAGCGGGTTTTGCCGCATCCCGTGGGACCCTTGATGAGCAATGGCAACTGCTTGCGCCAGGCATGTTCAAACAAGGTGCATTCACCCGCTTGCTCGGCATAAAACGGAATGGCGTTCATGTGCACAGACTCAGGCGGCCGTGACCCGGCGGTGCATCATGCCATTGGGCACAAACACCTCGTCTTCATCGGCGCCAGGGGCTGCAAAAAAGCTGTACAGGTAGTTCAACAATCCAAGCAAGAAGCCGACACCGCCTATCAAACGCAGCCAGTAGAAAAAGCGCAACTGGTCCTGTGTTTGCATGAAAGGCATGGCACCTTCAGTGGGCAAGCGTTGCAACCATACCTGCAAGATGCCTGCACCTGTCAAGGCCAGCACCATCACACCCATGCTGATGGTCATGATCCAGAACGACCACATCTCGAAGTTTTGTGCGCGGCGGCTGTTGGCTTCACGACCACGGAGGGTGGGCATGGCATAACTGATCATGGCAATCACGACCAGCACATAAGCGCCATAAAACGCCAGGTGGCCGTGCGCTGCGGTGATCTGTGTACCGTGGGTGTAGTAATTGATGGGTGCCAAGGTATGCATGAAACCCCACAAGCCAGCGCCCAAAAAACCCACCACTGCGCAGCCCACAGCCCACAGCAACGCGGCCTGATTGGCATGGTCACGGCGGCGACGTTGCACCATGTTGAACGCAAACACCGTCATCATGAAGAAGGGAATGGGTTCCATGGCCGAGAAAATGCTGCCCACCCACAACCAGTAACCCGGCATGCCAATGAAGAAGAAATGGTGACCCGTACCCAAAATGCCGGTAATAAGGGCCATGGCGATAATGACGTAGAGCCATTTGTCAATCACCTCGCGGTCCACACCGGTGGTCTTGACCAGCACAAATGCCAGCAGGGAGCCCAGAATCAATTCCCACACACCTTCCACCCACAAGTGCACCACAAACCACCAATACATCTTGTCCCGCACCAGATTGGCGGGGTTGACAAAGCTGAACAGGAACATCAGCGCCAGTCCCCAAAGACCCATCAGCAGAACCAGCGAAATGCTGGTCTTTCGGCCTTTAAGGACCGTCATGCTGATGTTGAACAAGAAGGCCAGGCAGACAACCACAATGCCAACTTTGGTGGGCAACGGTTGCTCCAAAAACTCGCGCCCCATGGTCGCCAGAAGTTCGTTGCCGGTGAGTTCTGCCAGCTTAGCGTAGGGCACCGCCAAGTATCCGACGATGGTCAGGGCACCTGCTGCCAGAAACACCCAAAACAGCACCATGGCCAGTTTTGGACTGTAGAGTTCTGTCTCGGCCTCTTCAGGTACCAAGTAATAGGCCGAGCCCATGAAGCCAAACAACAGCCAGACAATCAGCAAATTGGTATGCACCATGCGGGCCTGGTTGAAGGGAATGTACGGAAAGGCCAGATCGCCAATCAAGTATTGCAGTCCCAAGGTGATGCCAAAGATGATTTGGGCGGTAAAGAGCACCAGTGCGGCAATGAAGTAATACTTCGCTACCCCCTGGGATTTGTATTTGAGTGTGGTTGCTTGCATTTTGTTTTTTCCTGATGTATTCAAACCTGCGTGCCGCATTAGCCTTCAATGTTGGGGGGCCAGTTTTCCGTGTTCACGTTGTTGGTCCAACGCAAAAACTCGACCATGTCGTTGAGTTGCGCTTCGGTGAAGTTGAACTGCGGCATCTGACGGCGTCCAGGGATGTGTGTCGGCTGTGACGCGATCCAGGCTTTGATGAAGTCCGGACCCCGGCGCTTGTAGACGTTGCCCAGTTCAGGGGCAAAGTAGGCACCTTCACNNTGCGGGCCATCTGCTTGGTAAAGCCATTGGCTTTGACTTGGTTCATCTCGGAAAACTCCTGTGATGGATGGTTGGAAAGCTATATCTGCGCTGTCAATTTCTACCGAAATCAATCACGATGGCTCCAGGCTCACGCTGAACGTAATGGATGCTCACCGCCTCGCCATAACGATCACCGAGTTGCCGTAGCAGTGGGATCGGGTCATGGTCATTGCAAAACCGCATAACTTCGCCAGGTTGAAGCGCATCCAGCGCACCAAAAATCGCCGCGTGACGGAATCGCTTGGCTACGCCACGTGCATCAAAGGGGTAAATCGCCTCAGGGTTCACGTGGCCGGTTGCGCAAGAACTCATGTTTGGTCTCCAGATTAATTTAAAGATTCATTTTATATGAACCTTTCAGCAAATTTGGCGACTAAACCTACAAATAGTGTGGCTCTAGTTCTTTAGAACTATGTTTCGCATCACACACATAGTTCTCTTTTCGGACTGGGTCGCTTATCAGGCGGATGCCGCAATAGCGGGCATCTGACCCTTCTCGACCGGTTGAATCCAAGGCACAAACCTGACGTAGGCCAGAACCTCATAAAACCAGGCGGACAGTCCAAGGTCGACTATGGATTTCGCCGGAAACGGCAGTTAGTCACCGATGTTAGAAACAAGCGAGCAGTCAGACAACAGCAGTCTGCGTGGTGAACGTGGTGCCTGAAACCTCAGATACCACACGCAGGTGGGCTGCGGGTCGGACAGGAGCGTTTGAAACTCCTATCGATACGCGCGTGCTGAGTCTCAGAGCCAGCCCACTGCTCGCAAGATCAGGCCCAGCCCAAGCGCTGCCAGAACGATAAGCACCGCAGTTCGGAACGCCTGCGGCGCCAGATGGTGGCTAATGCGGCTCCCGATGCGAACCCCGAGCGCAACCAGCACAATGCCGCAAGCGGACGCGGCCACGACCTGCACCGTCATCAGACCGGCCACGCCGAGGCCGACGAACATCGCGGCGCTCGAAAGCGTGAAGGACTGATTGCTGACTTGAAGAAAGCGCTCGCGTGGCATATCGAGCGAGAGCAGGTAAGGGATCAAGGGCATGACCTGCGATCCGGTCAAACCGTTGATGAACCCCGTCGCGGCACCAATCGCCGGTTCGAGCTTGCGCGTGCGAGCCTCGGTCAACCGAAAGCGCGTGTTCGTAAGGGCGAATGCGACGTAGATCAGCAGAACCAGGCCGAGCACGGCGGCGGCACTTATCCCCCCCACTCTTGTCAGCGCCCAGAGGCCGGCAAATACTGATACGCAGGCCGACAGAACCATCGGCCAGAAGCGTTGCGCGCTGGCGAGGAAACCGCCGGTGCTGACCATAACGACAAGGTTCGACGCGACCGACGGAATCAACACCATCGGCAACGCCTCCTTCAATCCGAAGGCCAGCGTCAGGATCGGGAGGCAGGTCGAGGAAAAGCCAAGGCCGGTCACGCCCTTAACCAGCGCGGCGATGAAATACGCCGAGGCAATGGTGGTGAGTTGAATGGAAGAGAAGGAATCCAGTAGAAACATCGCTTTGGTCTCCGGCAAAGCTTGAGCTCCGCTGTCATCGCGGCCTGTACCAGTTGTTCAACCCCTGCAGCGCAATAGTCGCGCAGGCGCAAACTTCAAGTCTAACGAATAGCACCTGCGTCTCTGTCCCCAGGCTGAGCGTGCTGACACAGACCTAGGTTCGCACGCAAGTCATGCCGATTGACTTCTGCAAGGTTGATAGTTGACATTCATTGCTGCCGAGATTCGATTGAGACAAGAATCTTTGACGCCGCATCCTTTGCGCTCACCAATGCTGAATCAATGAAAAAACAATCACTTTGCCGAGGTTCATATTCACGACGCAGAACGTCATCCCAAGTAGGAAGAATGTGTCCGTGAAGATCTGATTTACGACTTTCCTCTCTGCTTTTGTGCTCGATTTTGTCGGAACAAACAATTTCAATTTTAACGATGTCAGAGGCGGTTGATCGCAAATCGCTAGTACCTGAAGCGCTGCACGCGAGTCCGGCAGTCTGTGGGAAATCCACATCGATTGCGAGGGTCAGCTTACTGATCCCCATGAGATTTATTGAACGACCGGTTCCTTCAACCCTGGCTGGCCGCTTTGGTCTAGGGTTGTAGGACGCCTGCCCA